>NZ_CP045798.1:3200137-3502774 GCF_000746025.2 Thermanaerosceptrum fracticalcis | reverse complement strand
CACAATGAAAGCACTAATGCCCTTAACGCCTTTGGACTTATCAGTCATAGCGAAGACCACATAGACATCTGCAAAACCGGCGTTGGTGCAGAAACATTTTGTCCCGTTCAAGACGTAATGATCCCCATCTAAAACGGCAGTACACTGGCTGGCACCGGAATCACTGCCCGCATTAGGTTCAGTCAATGCAAAAGCTCCTAATTTTTCTCCTTTGAACATAGGAACTGAGTATTTCTGTCTTTGCTCCTCGGTACCGTAATAAAAAATAGGCCAGCCAGACAAGGAAATATGCACGGAATACGCGCATCCCAGGGAAGCATCTACCCGGTTGATTTCAAAACCTACCAGGGCGTAAGTAATCTGGTCGGCACCGGCTCCCCCATACTCTTTGGGATAAGGAAGTCCCATAAGTCCCAGTTTTCCCATTTTTTTCAACAGTTCATATGTGGGGGCGAAACTTTCCCCTTCATCCCGTTCAGCGGCTCCGGGGGCAACCTCCTTCTCTACAAAGTCCCTCACCATTTTTCGAATGTTTTCCTGTTCCTCAGTAAACCTGAAATCCATAACATTACCTCCTTTTAATTTTTTCTCAATTTTGCATAATCATCTGTAATTTTCTGATCGAAACGAGCCTGTTCCCATACCTCCTTTTCAGACTTACGTGCCTTTTACATATAATTTACCTTGCAACTTTCATGCCAATTATCCCCGTGAAGAAAATACTAGAAATTCAACATATTTTCTTTACTTCATCAGGCCAATAAAGAAAAAATGATGCCAGATTGCATCATAATGTTTTTTGTAACTTTTTTTACAAGCTTTTCCCGGTTTGCGGGGGTTTAATTAAAGATATTTATTCATTCCGATGCTTTTCCAACTATGTTTGATGCAGCAAAACATCATAATTTATGTCTAAGCCCTAATTCTCCGCATCAAAATCCCATCCATCATTGCTTCTCATCATTGCTTCTTTATTAGAATTAGTTTTTTTCTTCAGAAATCATATATCCACAACCATATCCTACAGCTAATCCCAAGAAGCTGGCACGATAGTTGCATGGAATAGTACCCGGGAATTAACAAAAAACATAAAAGGAGTGATTAAATGCTATGAGTACCAAAGCTAAAATTGATGATCTTTTGGCCCGTAGTAAAAAGATTGAATCAGGCGGCGGTCAAAAAGCCATCGATAAGCAGCACCAGAGCGGTAAACTCACTGCCCGTGAGCGCATCGAGAAACTCCTGGATCCGGGAACCTTTACTGAACTGGACAAGTTTGTTGCCCATCGTTGTGTAAACTTTGACATGGCCGGCAAAGAAGCCCCCGGTGAAGGCGTAGTAACGGGATATGGCACTATTGATGGCCGTCTGGTTTATGTCTTTGCCCAAGACTTTACAGTACTGGGCGGTTCTCTCGGGGAAATGCATGCCGCCAAGATCTGTAAAGTAATGGACCTGGCGGTAAAAATGGGTGCACCCTGTATAGGGCTTAACGACTCCGGAGGGGCCCGTATCCAGGAAGCGGTAGATGCCCTTTCCGGTTACGGTCAGATTTTCTACCGCAATACCCTGGCCTCAGGGGTTATTCCCCAAATTTCCGTGATTATGGGACCCTGTGCCGGTGGCGCCGTATATTCTCCTGCTCTAACAGACTTCGTTTTTATGGTGAAAAATACCGCCCGCATGTTCATCACGGGGCCCCAGGTAATTAAGGCCGTAACCGGTGAAGAAGTATCCGACGAACAGTTAGGCGGGGCTATGACCCACAACCGTACCAGCGGCGTTGCCCACTTTGCCGCCGAGAATGAAGAAGACTGTTTTAGGCAAATCCGTACCCTGCTAAGCTACCTGCCATCCAACAACCTGGAGAATCCCCCCTATCTGGAATCGGGCGATGATCCTGGCCGCATGGATGAATCCCTCAACGAAATCATTCCCGATAACCCCAACGCTGCTTATGACATGGTGGAACTCATCCAAAAGATTGTGGATAACGGCCAATTCTTCCAGACCCAACCTTTGTATGCCCCCAACATGCTGACAGGCTTCGCCCGCATTAATGGCCAGGTCATTGGCATTATCGCCAATCAACCTAAGGTTATGGCCGGCTGCCTGGACATCAACGCCTCCGATAAAGCTGCGCGTTTTATCCGTTTCTGCGATGCCTTTAACATCCCTATAGTAACTTTTGTGGATGTACCGGGATACTTACCGGGAACCAACCAGGAGTACGGCGGTATTATCCGTCACGGCGCCAAGCTGCTCTACGCTTATTCTGAAGCCACTGTACCCAAAGTAACCGTCATTACCCGTAAAGCCTATGGTGGTGCTTACATTGGCATGTGCTCACGCCACCTGGGGGCTGACCAGGTTATGGCCTGGCCTACAGCGGAAATTGCGGTCATGGGTGCCGAAGGTGCCGCCAACATCATCTTCCGCAAGGATATAGAAACAGCTGCCGATCCTGCGAAAGAACGGGCAGAAAGAATAGCCGATTACCGCGAACGTTTCGCCACTCCCTATGTAGCTGCCGAAAGGGGTTATGTGGATATGGTGATTGAACCTAAAGAAACCAGACCCCGCCTGGCCAATGCCTTAGAGATGCTTTCTACTAAGCGCGAAACCCGTCCCGCTAAGAAACACGGCAATATTCCACTCTAAAAATCTCATCATGTAAAGGGGGGGAGGAAATGTTAGTATTCGGTTTACAGGTAACCCTTATCGGTATGGGTATTGTCTTTATAGCCCTTACTTTTCTTATCTTTGTTATCAACTTTATGGCTTCGGTAACAGGAAGTACGGTAAAAAAAAAGTCTGAAGCAGAGTCTGTAACAAAAGGAGCAGACCCGGCAGCGACTGTGAAAAAGGAAGACGACAGTGACGTCATAGCCGTTATCGCTGCCACTGTGGCTTTCTTAACCCAGGGACGGATGAGCATAAAGACCATAACCCGTGTGCCTGGCGGCCATGCTCCCTCCTGGAGCCTGGCTGGTCGTCAGGAAACAATGAACTTAAGACAATTTTAATTGGTTGATGTGGGAAAGGAGAGACAAAAAATGAAAAAATTTAATATCACAGTGAATGGTAAGACCTATGAAGTGGAAGTAGAAGAAATTGGCGGTAGTGCAGCCCCTGCGCAAAGGCCTGCCGCTCCTGCAGCAGCATCTGTTCCTGCACCTCAAGCTGCACCTGCCCCGGCTCCCAAGGCTGCCCCTGCTCCTGTAGCTGCCGGCGCTGAAGTCATTACTGCTCCCATGCCCGGTAAAATTATGTCCATTAAAGTGAAGGTAGGCCAAGCCGTGAAAGAGGGTGATCTCGTTTTAACCCTTGAAGCCATGAAAATGGAAAACGAAATCTTCTCCGGCGCAACTGGTAGCGTTAAAGAAATCAGAGTATCCGAAGGTGCGGCTGTTAACCCAGGGGACGTACTTGTAGTGATCGGCTAAGCGTGAGTGTTTAAAAATACGAGAGGGGTTGAACTCACCAATGGAACTTAATCTGACCCAGGCCCTTTACGATTTGGCCATGAGTACCGGCTTTGTCACCATAACCTGGCAGCAAATTGTTATGCTCTTCATTTCCTTTACTCTGCTGTACCTGGCCATCGTCAAAGGCTTTGAACCGCTTCTTTTATTACCAATTGCCTTTGGTATGCTTTTAGCGAACCTGCCTGATACCGGCATTATGGCACCCCAGGGAACTGCCATTGATCCCATTACCGGTAAAGAAAAGATCGTGCCCGGCGGCCTTTTATGGTACCTCTATCAAGGGGTAAAAATGGGAATCTATCCACCCCTGATCTTCCTGGGAATAGGAGCCATGACCGACTTCGGTCCCCTCATTGCCAACCCTAAGACCCTGCTTTTAGGTGCTGCTGCCCAGTTAGGTATCTTCACCACCTTTATCGGGGCCCTCTTCTTAGGGTTTAATCCCCAGGAAGCTGCTTCTATCGGTATTATCGGCGGTGCTGACGGTCCTACCGCTATCTTTTTAACCTCGAAGCTAGCGCCCCACCTCTTAGGCGCCATTGCTGTGGCTGCATATTCCTACATGGCTCTGGTACCCATTATCCAGCCGCCTATTATGCGGGCATTAACCACCAAGAAGGCCCGGATGACAGTGATGGAACAGCTTCGTCCCGTTTCCCAGACGGAAAAAATCATTTTCCCCATTGTGGTAACGGTTATTGTAACCCTGTTATTACCCGATGCGGCTCCGCTCATTGGTATGCTCATGCTGGGTAACCTCTTTAGAGAATCAGGTGTGGTGGGACGTTTGAATGATACAGCGCAAAACGCCCTCATCAACATCGTCACCATCTTCTTAGGTACAACCGTTGGTGCCACAGCCAGTGCCGAAAACTTCCTTAACTTTCAAACTATCTCGATTATTCTCCTGGGTTTAGCAGCATTTGCAATGGGTACGGCCGGTGGCGTGCTCCTTGGCAACCTGATGTATGTTCTCTCCGGGGGTAAGGTTAACCCCCTCATCGGTTCTGCCGGTGTATCGGCCGTGCCTATGGCGGCCCGGGTATCCCAGGTAGTGGGCCAGAAAGATAACCCCAGGAACTTCCTCCTGATGCATGCCATGGGTCCCAACGTGGCCGGTGTTATCGGTTCTGCCGTTGCTGCCGGTGTTCTGCTGTCACTCTTTGGTACACACTAAAAAAATGAGCCCTCCAGGGCTCATTTTTTAGTTGGTAGTTATTAGTTCGGCTATCATCTTTTCTTCCTGGCGAAAGCCGGCACCGAAGTTGTTATTTGTCAAAAAGACCTCCCTGCTTCCGCTGTTTAATCCCTTTACGTTTTTTCCCCTGAGCTTGATAAATGTCCTTTTTACTACCGGGGAAGTTATTCTTTCCTTGTTTCTTCGCTTCAATAAGTGCGCGCAGTCGTTCTTTTACCGCTTCGTCCATCTGTTTCAACCCCTCTATTTTGTCATTACTCTTGTAATTAAAGTAAAGGCAAGCCATAAGAAAAGAATGAGACCTGGAATAGCTACGATCCAGAAAAATAAACTACTTTTATCTAGTGTACTCACTTTTTGTTCTTTTATTTGCAGAAGCTCCCTGGCCTCGGGCAAATTTTCCTTAGACACATAAAGATTGACGCCTGCTTTTGGTCTCCCCTCTTCTTCCGGCATATCACCTTCACCGGGAAAAAGTTTTTTGGCAGTGATTCCGTTTTGTAATAGGAAATTACAGACAATAGCCGCTTCTTTTTGATTATACACATTGGTAAGATAGACCCACTCCTGGGAATGCTCCAAGATCATGGCAACACACCTCTATTTCGCCTGAAAGTTACACTGTACAATTCTATCACCTGAAAAATAGTGTAAACAAGATTCCCTAATCTAAAATTATCAAGGGTAATGAAGGGTATGCCATAAACGTTCCCTAGCGGAGCATAGCCAAACAAACTTAGCGAACTGAGGCAGAAAAAGCAGAGGGGATGATAGGAAGTCAGACCCAACCCGAGGCCAGTCTAGGACGGACTGTCGAGGGTGGTCTGCTTTTTCCCGAAAGGAGCTTTAGTTTGTTCTATACACAGCTCGGGATACGTAGTGGCAGACCCTGAATAAATAATTTAATCATTCTGCTGGTGACGCATAGCGGCATGTATGTCTAATGGGATAACGCCTTACGGACACTTTCACTGACGGCCTCCTGCCTGTTGCAGGTAGCCTCATATATTTCGTCCATGATGCCCGGTAAACTCTTCTCTAATATTTTTAACCCTTCTGCCGTACAACCCCCGGGAGTTGCCACCTGAGAGATAAGCTCGCTAAAAGTCAACTTTCGCTCCAGCAACAACAGGGCCGTACCCAGCATGGTTTCCACCGCCATCTCCCCCGCTATTTCCGGGGAAATGCCATGCTTGATACCTTCCTCGGCGAGAGCCCCAACCATGGCGGCCATGAAAGCCGGTCCACAGCTGGTAATATCCCCCGCTGCTCTGTACAAATTTTCGGGAAGAACATAATATTTGCCCAAAGCGTTTAAATAAGGAAGAAATACTGTTCTGTCTTGATTTCCAATGGCCTGTCCCCAGGTGACAATGGTGACACCTCTTCCTGTACTCTGGGTTACGCTGGGATAAATACGGATCAGCTTCCCATCAATAATTTGTTCCAAATCAGACAGGGAAGGTGCCAAGAGGGTAGAAACCACGAGCTTTGTTTGTGGAAACACTCTTCCCGTTCTTTCCAGGACCTGGGGTAAGTCGTTGGGTTTTACACAGATAAAAATAATCTCAGAATCATTGATCAGTTCCCGGTAGTTAGAATATATACGGAGGGAAAACCCCTCTTCTTTTAACCGCAGGGGTTTTTCCGGTGAACGGTTGATAACATTGATATTTTCAGGCCCGATGACGCCGTTTCTCACAAACCCCCTGATCAGCATAGAGCCGAGACTGCCTGTCCCAATAAAACCGATTTTCTTCATTTCCGGTCTCTCCTCCTTTGCCCTTTTCATATAAAAGTATATCTCTTTCTAAGGTCCTAAGGCAACAAAAGCCCTGCCTGGGCCGTCAATGGAAAGAGACAGTCTTACCATAACTGGTATATTTTTAATAAGGATGAGGATATCTTAAAGAAATAGATAAGATTATAGTAGAAGAACGTGGGCAGCCTCTCCCACGTTCTTCGGTTTTTGGTATATAATAAGGGATATAATTCTGATTTAAGCGGAATACTTTTTTAACATTATCATAAATGGAGGCTGGCATCATGGACTTTAAGCCTATTAAGACGAAGAAGATTTATGAAGAAATCGTGGAACAAATTCGCCACTTGATTAACTCAGGTAACCTGGCTCCTGGAGACAAGCTCTTATCCGAAAGAGAACTATCGGAGCAGTTAAAAGTCAGTCGGGCTTCGGTCCGGGAAGCTCTCAGCGCCCTGGAAATCATGGGCCTCATTGAAGTAAGGCCCGGTGAAGGAACCTTTATCAGGCAAACCACTGTAGATTCTATTATCGGTCCCTTGGCTCTGATTCTTTCTATCGAAAAGGATACTGTTATGGAACTCCTGGAAGTACGGAAAATTCTCGAAGTAGAAACAGCAGGTCTGGCCGCCGAACGGGGTACACCGGAAGAAATTGAGATCATGGGAGAGTCCCTAAAACAAATGAAACTCGACCTGGAACAGAACAAACTGGGGGAAGAGGCTGACCATAAGTTTCATTTTGCCATAGCCGTAGCGGCCCATAATTCCATTTTGCTGCGTTTAATGAACACCATCTCCGATACTATGAAACAGAGCCTGAGAACCAGCCGGCAGCGCCTGTATTTAACCCCCGGTACTCCGGAAAGACTTTATAAAGAACATAAGGGAATTTACGATGCCATCGCTGCCTCTAACCCCCGCCTGGCCAGGGAGAGGATGTATGACCACCTTTTAGGTGTGGAAAAGCAAATGATGGAAACCATAGATTTTAATAAGTGATAAAAGATAAGAGAGTGCCACAGTTGAACTGCGCCACTCTCTTTTTAGTCCCGTCGTTCGAAAAAAGTATAAAACTAATTATTCGAAGTCCGATAACGGATATCGGAAGTCGAACAGCTCGTGTTTTCTATTACCAGACTTTAAACCTGTGGAGGGGCCAATAGGTGACGAAGGCTTTACCTTTCACACTGGTAATGTCCACAAACCCCCACTCATGGGAATCATAAGACCTGTTGCGGTTGTCCCCTAGGACGAAGAGTTTGCTCTCCGGCACCGTGACTTTCTTTAAGGAATACTGAATGGGTTCAGCCAGGTATGGCTCATTTTGGGCTACATCGTTAACATAGAGTTTACCGTTTTTTACTTCTATGGTATCTCCGGGCAGCCCGATTAACCTCTTAATTAAATCTTCTTTTAAGCCGGATTGGGCCGGAGGTTTAAAGACAATGACTTCTCCCCGGTGAAGGCCGCTAAACCGGTAGGTTATCTTTTCGACAAACAATCTATCCTGGGGCATAATGGTCGGTACCATGGAGGTAGTCGGTACAATCCGGCTGTCCATTACGAAAGTTCTAATGATTAACACAAGCACTACTGCCAAAAGGATAGTCATGATCCATTCTTTGATTTCCTTGCTCAGTGTGTTAATAGTCAACACCGCTTTCCTAGAAAGTTAGAGACTCACTCCTTTAGTATAACGAAAAAACGCTGGAGAGTTAAGTAGAAATTTGCGTAGCCATTACTTGGCATGAGAAAAGGAGTAAGCTGCCAAAAGAATAAAAACAACGGCCATCCCGCTGATGACCAGCAAATCGGTTCCGAGTGAAAACTGAACCATAATATCCCTGTAAGGAGACTGGGCAAAAAAGATATTGCGGATGGCATCAACCCCGTAAGTGAGGGGGTCGATACGCATAAGGCTTTCCATCCAGGGTTGAACCCCCCTAAGGGGAAACATGGCACCGCTTAAGAAAAAGAGGGGCATTACCAGGAAGTTCATGATCATCTGAAAACCTTCCATTGATTCCATCCGTGACGCAATAATAATACCCAAAGAAGTTAAGGAAAAAGCAATGATAAATAAAACACACCAGAGGGAGAGGACAGTACCCGCTGTAAGTTTAATCCCGAGAAATGGTGCTATCATAAGGAGAATAGTGGCCTGAAGCATGGAGATAGTGCTTCCCCCCAAAGCTTTACCTACAGCCACAGCCCAGCGGGGGACGGGAGCCACCAGTACTTCCTTGAGAAACCCGAATTCCCTGTCCCAAACAATAGAAATAGCCGAATAAACAGAAGTGAAGAGGACAGACATCCCGATAATTCCGGGATACATAAACTCTAAATAACTGAAACCGGGAGGGGCATCATTGAGACGTAAAGCGGCGGAGAGCCCGTTACCCATGATTAACAGGTAAAGAAGCGGCTGTCCAATCATGCCTATGATACGGGGTTTTTCCCTGACAAAGCGTAGCACATCCCTGAGCCATATCACATAAATTGCTTTAAGTTCCCTCGTCACCTTCTCCACCTCCGTCCTTTACCCAGCCATTTACTGTTAACGAATTCTTCCCGGATCTCCCGACCCGTTAATTTAAGGAAAACATCATCCAGGGTAGGTTGACTTAGACTAATGGCCTGAATCTGTCCCGGAAACTTACTGATTAAAATAGGGATAAATTCCTCCCCGTTCCCTGTTTCTATTTGTACTTCCTCACCAAACTCCTGGGCGCTGAGGGAAAATTCTTCTTGCAGCAGTTCCTTGATCCTGTGTTTATCTTTGACTACCATTCTGATCAAATCCCCGCCCACTTGAGCCTTTAAACCGGCAGGAGTATCCAGTGCCACAATTTGCCCGTGGTCAATAATGGCAATGCGGTCGCAGTTTTCCGCCTCATCCATATAGTGAGTGGTTAAAAAAATGGTCAGTCCTTCGCGTTTTCTAAGATCGTGGATATATTCCCAGATATGGGACCTTGTCTGAGGATCCAGTCCCACAGTAGGCTCATCCAGAAAAAGGACCTTGGGATAGTGAATCAATCCCCGGGCAATCTCCAGTCTCCTTTTCATTCCTCCCGAAAAAGTACGGACCAGGGAATCCTGGCGCTCTGTTAATTCCACCATACCCAGGACTTTAGTCATTCTTTCCCGCAAAGCCTTGCCGGGAATGTTATATAAGAGCCCGTGAAACATGAGGTTTTCCCTGGCCGTCAGTTTTTCATCAAGGGTCGTTTCCTGAAAGACCATACCAATGGACTGGCGGACACCCTGGGGATTTGCCCTGATGTCAAGCCCGTTCAAGACAGCGTAACCGGAGGTAGGCTTTAGCAGGGTGGCCAGTATCTTCATGGTTGTAGACTTACCTGCTCCGTTGGGTCCCAGGAAACCAAAGATTTCCCCCCGGGAAACCTCAAAACTTATCCCGTTTACAGCTTTGACACCGGAAAATTCCTTAACCAGGTCCTGGACCTCGATGATGTTACTCATTGAAGTTCCTCCCAAACAGATATTAAATAGACCTTCCCAGCGGAAGGTCTATTACTATTCTGCCATATTTTTCATCTCATATGAAGGGTAAAATTATTGAATACACGAAAGTGACGGCCAGGGCAAACAGAATATTAAAACGTGGTACGGCATTCCAGGGATTTTCCCCGGTTAATCCTGACATGACCAGGGACATCCCGGAAAAAGGCGAGGCCATCACCGCAACGGCATATCCTAACAGCAATGTATAAGCATAAGCCCGGGGAGAGATTCCCAGGGTATTGTAGCCTATGGTAGCAGCCAAAGCAGAGATAGCTACCACGGGATGAATACCTATTAAAGATAAAATACCCATACCGGAAATAACAATAAACACAGCCAGCGCGGGAAGAGAAACCTGCTCAAGAGGTATATACTCAGAAACTTTAGCCCCTATGCCTGTAATGTCCAGGGCTTTACCGAAAAAACCTACGGAAGCAAAGAGCAGAACCTCATTCTTAAGCTTGAGCAGGGAACAATGGTAATAATGGTCCAGCTGTTTTAGGTAAATACCCATTTTCTTTTGGATAAGGGCTAACAACAGAGGGTAGATCAAAGCGACCAATGGTACAATCGTAAGAATTTTATAGGGCGTAAAAATATTAAAGAGACTAACCATAAAAATTAAGCCGAAATAAACAACTAAGAGATGTAACAGCGGTTTCCAGGAAAATTCTAGAGGTTTCGGTTGCGTAAAAGCTTTTGTTTGATTCCTTCGATTACCAATGATAAATAGAAGGGAAATAAAAAGTAACATCAAGACAGAAAGTAAAACTCCCATGGGAGCAATTTTTAACCAGGATATATGGACATATTGCAAGACAACGGCTACCGACATGAAATTGGGTGCCCAAAACACCCCGGCCAGATTTCCCCTCACCAAAGCCTGGTAAAAACCTGTTCTATTCTCAAAATCACCGGCGTTTTTCTCCAGGAGATGATATAACATATGAACACCTGCCAGGTTTAAAATGGCACCGAGAATGAAGGAGAGCCAGGCCGTAAGAATATTAAAACCGGATTTCCCCCTGACATATTTCTGGAAAAAATCCGTAATGGCTTGTTGATAATCTTCGTAATAAAGCAAAAAGGAAAAGAAAGGCAGCGCCACAAACAAAGCGACTAATCCGGCATTAAAAGTTAAAGCCGTGAGCCAGTCTGTGAAAGGAGCTCCCGCGAAGGCCAGGCTTGCGCCCCCCAGGGCGAATAACGCCATCGAGACCTTTTGGTTCGAGGAAGAAGCACCGAACACGGCTTGTCCTACTAACAGCAGTAAGAATATAGCCAGCATGACGTTTAAGACAGGTATTTTTGTAATAACGGAAGCTAAGTATACCACAAAAAAAGCTAAGTGCAGCAGCTGGCGTCCATGTGTTTGTAGAAATTTTGCCATAGTCTCCTCTATCTTATAACCAGGATATAGTAACATCAATGTAATGCTATTATAACATTATTCGACAATTGTACATACTCTTTACACTTATTTCATTATGTTATTCTTAAGTTTGTTTATGATATGGTCCATATCCTTTGGCCAAGGAACACTAAACTTAAGTTCTTCGCCTGAACGGGGGTGGGTAAAGGTTAAGCAAAAGGCATGGAGCAGCTGCCGTCTGGCCAGGAAGCTTTCGCCCCCGTAAAGCTCATCTCCTACTAAAGGATAGCCCAGATGGCTCAAATGGACCCGGATTTGATGAGTCCTGCCTGTTTCCAGGGTTAATTTTAACAACGTATAACCGTTGATGATTTCTACCACCTGAAAATGGGTGACTGCAGGCAGTCCCTCCGGGGAAATGATGCGCTTGGTGGTTTTTCCCGGCAGGCGTCCAATGGGTAAGTTAATTGTACCTGATTTTTCCGTTATTACACCTTTCACCAAACCGAGATATCGCCGGGAAATCATTCCCTTCCTTTGCTGGCGAAAAAGCTGCTGGGCACTGTAAGTATGCTTGGCCACCAGCACCAGCCCGGAAGTGTCTTTATCCAGGCGATTGACAAAATGGACATAGGCCCTTTCTCCTTTGGCCTCCCAGTGATACAGGATACCATTAGCCAGGGTCCCGCAGGGGTGGCCTTTGGTGGGATGGACACAAAGGCCTGCCTCCTTGTTTACCACCAGCACATCCTGATCTTCATAAATAATGTTAAAGGGAAGGTATTCCGGCTGCAAGTATTCACTGGCGTGCTGAGGGGGATAGATGAGGGATATACGGTCTCCCGCTTTAATCCTGTCCTTGAGGAGGAAGAGCTCATTATTGACTAAAACCTGGCCGTGATGCTTTAACCTGGTCAGGGCTTTGGCCGAAATGTGTTTTACATTGTGAAGATAATCGCCCAGGGCCATCTCTTCCCTGTCTGATTCTACAACAAATTGGATTAAGCCGGAATCCATTTTACACAGTGTCACCTCTGTCTTTAATCTAATCTTTGTACAGCATAAGACCCGGGATACTTTTCAGTATTCGTCCCGGGCCTTCCTTCATATACAAAAGTATACCACTGGCCATCATGGGTTTGCCACCCTTCCTGCCAAATAAGTTTTCCCCTTATTCAGCACGGTGCTTGATGATGGCGCCTTTATCGGCAGACTCAGCCAGTTTGCTGTAAAGATACAAATAACCTTCCGTAACCCGGGGAGGCACCGGACGCCAGTTCTCTTTTCTTTTCTCCAGCTCTTCGGGATCTACCAGAAGCTCAAGTTTGCGCCCAGGTATATCGATCTCAATTAAATCTCCGTCTTGCACCAAAGCTATTGGTCCCCCTTCTGCCGCCTCCGGGGAGATATGGCCCACAAAACATCCATTGTTAGTGCCGGAGAATCTACCATCAGTGACCAGGGCTACTTTATCCGCCAGCCCCAAACCATAGAGCAATTTCATGGCCTTGAACATTTCCGGCATACCGGGGCCGCCCTTGGGCCCTTCATAGCGAATGACAATAACCTCACCGGGGTTAATGGCTTTATTAAGGATAGCCTGGTTGGCCTCTTCTTCCGAATCGAAAACCCGGGCCGACCCTTTAAAAGTAAGCATATTAGGATTGATGGCCGCTGGTTTGGTTACGGCAGAATTGGGGGCTAAACTTCCATAAAGAACAGCCAGCCCGCCCATAGGGCTAAAGGGTTCCCGGAAAGTTTTAATTACCGCCGGATTGGTAGATTTACTTCCCTTAATGTTTTCCCCGATGGTCTTACCGGTGACAGTCATGGCACCTGTATGTAAAAGATTTGCAATCTCTTCCATCACAGCCGGTACGCCTCCTGCTTCATAGAAATCAATGACATTGAGGGGTGCAGCAGGATTCATTTTGGCAATCAAGGGAGTAGAACGACTGAGGATATCAAAAAGCTCCATATCCAAAGGAATTTTAGCTTCATAGGCAATAGCTGGAAGATGAAGAGCGGCATTGGTCGAACCACCGATGGCCGCATTCAGTCTGACGGCATTTTCAATGGACTCACGGGTAATGATTTTTCTGGCTGTAAGATTTTTTTCCACCAGGCTCACGATAACACGCCCCGATTCCTGGGCTACTTTCAACCTGTCATTATATACTGCCGGTACCATAGCGCTCCCCGTCAAAGACATCCCCAGGGCTTCGGCAATACAGCACATGGTGTTGGCCGTTCCCAAAAAGGAGCAGGAACCACAGGTAGGCGCACAGGAATCCTCCATCCTGACTAATTCCTCTTCGTTAATCTCCCCCTGCTTTAACCTTCCCACGGCTTCAATGATAGAAGTGGTATCTGCCTTGCGACCATGAAGGACAGGACCACCTAACATGGGCCCCCCATTGACGAAGATAGCGGGTAGATCCAGCCTGGCCGCAGCCATCAGCATACCGGGCACAATTTTATCACAGGAACCCAGTAAAACAATGCCATCATATTGATGGGCCTGGACCATCAGCTCAATGCTGTGAGCGATAATATCCCGCGTAGGCAGGATATACCTCATGCCTTCATGGCCTTCCGCAATGCCGTCACAGGCCCCGATTACCCCAAATTCCACAGGGGTTCCCCCCGCCTGCCTGATGCCTTCTTTTACAGCTTCCGCCACCTGGCGCAGGTTGTAATGGCCAGGCACTGTGGTACTCCAGGCATTGGCTATACCAATCATGGGTTTTTCCAGGTCAGTGTCTGAATAGCCCATGGCTTTATAGTAAGCCCTGTTGATGCTCCATTCCGGACGGGTTAGAATTCTTTGGCTGCGCCGCATCATTGAACACCTCTTTTACAGATTGCTATTAAACAGGCCAGACTTTACTTACCCAGCAAATTCGGCAGGAACATAACGATCTGGGGTAAGTTGGAGAGGATTAGAACAAGAATTATTTCGATGATTAAGAAAGGCACAATCCTGCGGCTGATTTGTTCTACTTTCAGGTTGGAAATACCGCAGGCCACAAATAAATTAACGGCCATAGGCGGGGTTATCATCCCTACAGAAGTGTTCACAACCATGATAATCCCCAGGACAATGGGATCAATGCCCAACTGCACGGCTAAGGGCAAGAGAATGGGCGCCACTAAAAGAATAATGGCCTGGGTCTCTAAAAAGGTCCCTAAGAATAAGAGAATCAGGTTGATCAATAAGGTAATTACCACAGCATTCGTAGACAGGCTCATCATGGCCGCTGTAACCTTGGCCGGGATTTGGGCGCTGGTGATCAGCCAGGAGAAGGACGCCGATGTGGCAATCACAAAGAGTACAACGGATGTGCTCACCCCTGCCTTAACAATAACAGGGCCCAAATCTTTGATGGTCAACTCCTTGTAGATAAAAATACTGACAATGAATGAGTAGACTACTGCTACAGCAGCGGCTTCCGTAGGTGTAAACACACCGCCGTAAATACCGCCCAGGATGATAATAGGCATCACCAGAGCCAGGATAGCTTCTTTGAAAGATGAGACGAACAGCTTCAAATTTGTGGGTTCCCCTTTGGGTAAATCCAGTTTTAGCGCATAAAAATAGATAACCCCGATTAAGCATAAGGCAATGATAACCCCTGGAATAAAACCAGCCATAAACAATGTTCCGATAGAAACACTGGCCACTACACCATAAGTAACCATGGGAATACTGGGAGGTATGATAACCCCTAATGTCCCCCCAGCAGCGGCCACGGCCGCCGCAAAATCCCTGGGATATCCTGCTTTAATCATGGCCGGAATCATAATTCCCCCGATGGCCGCCACAGTGGCAGGGTTTGAACCTGAAATGGCACCGAAAAAGGCAGAGGCTACAATGGTAATAATACCCAGACCCCCCGGAACTGTACCCACACAGGCTTTAGCAAAGCTGATGAGACGCCGGGAAATCCCGCCGCTTTCCATTAGTCCGCCGGCCAGCATAAAGAAAGGAATAGCCATAAAGGGAAACGAGTCCACGGCTGTAAACATGCGCTGGGCCACAACTAAAGGAGGTGTGGGCATATTGCCAAAGACCAGGGCTGTAATGGAGGACAGGCCTAAAGCAACCCCTATGGGAATATTTAAGACCAGCAGTACAAGGAGCGTACCGAACAATAACAGGGACATCATAATCTCTCACCTCTTTCCATCCTGACTTAATCCGCTTTTTTTGTTACAAAAAATGTCCCCTGGATCAGGCGTACACTCATCATCAGGCAGCCTACCGGTACGGCCAGGTAAGCAATCCAAATGGGCATAAAGAGGGCTGGCGAAGTTTGTTTGATGTTAATCTGGTGCATAATGATTTTATAGGAAAAATAGACAATCAAAGCACTAAACAAGACCACTATCGCAACCCTGATGATATCAGCAATCTTTTTCAGGCCGGACGGCAGCAAGTTGACAACCACCTCCACGCCTAAATGGGCATTCCGCTTCACACCCAAACTGGCCCCGATGTATGCCATCCAAACCATGATATACCTGGCCAGTTCCTCGGACCAGGGCATAGGCACCAGTTGAAAATAACGGGACACAGTGGCAGCGAAAACAACGATGGTCATGATGGGAAAGAGAATAATTAATAAATACTCTTCGATACGGTCAAAAAATTTTGCCAAAACCATTCACCCCCTAAGGAGAAAGAGAGACCCGCAGGAAACCTACGAGTCTCCGTTCCCTATTGTACTTCATTATTTCTTCAATAAAGCGTTGATGACATCTTCCCCGATTTCAGCCTTAAACTTCTCATAAACGGACTTGGTAGCTTCCTGTAAAGCTTTCTTATCAGGTGTGGTAACTTCCATACCCTTTTCTTTCAACTTGGCAACCAGGTCTTTTTCCAGGTTGATGCAGTATTCTCTTTCCCATTTACGGGCTTCCTGTTCTGCTTCGGAAAGGGCCTTTTGTAGTTCAGGAGACAACTTGTCATAGAAGGATTTGCTTACCAGGAAAGCAGCCGGTGCATAGAAGTGCCCGGTTAAAGCCAGGTGCTTCTGTACTTCATAAAACTTACTGGTGTAGATAATGACAAGGGGGTTTTCCTGACCGTCAACAGTTTTTTGCTGTAAGGAGGTAAATAATTCGCCAAAAGGCATGGGCACAGGCTGAGCACCCAGAACCTTAAAGGTTTCCACGTGAACGGGGTTTTCCATCAAGCGGATTTTCAGGCCGGCGATATCTGCGGGAGTGTTGATGGCTTTTTTACTGTTTGTCAGCATTCTAAAGCCGTTTTCCCAGAAGCCTAAACCTTTAATTCCTTTGGCTTCCAAAGAAGCGAGCATACCTTTACCCATCTCGCCGTCCATGGCAGCAAAGGCTACTGCTCTGTCCTGAATGATAAAGGGCAGATCGAAGACCATGAACTTCTTAGAGAAGTTAGCCAGAGGAGCAGTAGAAACCAGGGTAGCTTCCAGAGTACCCATGGATACACCCTCGATAGCATCACGTTCACTGCCTAACTGGGCACTGTGGAAAATCTGGGCTTTTAGTTTGCCGCCTGATTTTTGTTCGAGAATGGAGGCAAATTTTTCCAGACCTTTATGGTAATGGGACTCGGGAGCCAGGGTATGAGCTATCCGAATGGTTTGGGCTTTAGGTTCCTCCTTAGGAGCATTGGCCGCAGGGGCAGGCGCTTTCTGTCCGCAACCTGCTAAAGTCAGGACTAACATGGCAATTAACAGGAAACTCAAAAACTTTTTCATCACTCTTCCTCCTCCTTTTTTATCAGCAAAAATAGTGAAAAAATCAGCTAATTGACCCCAATCCCCCCTTTCCAGTAAATTTTGAAGTATTTTATGTTTAAACAAGATTCCAAAAATTAAGCATCTATTACTGGCAAGGTATCGGGGGCATGGGTGAGAACTGCAATTTTTGCCTCTTTCCCCACTTCCCGGAGAGCGTGGTTAAGAGCTTCTTCCACCGTGTTGAAAGGCACAAAGCCCAATTTCCTGGCGGCCTCATGGGAAACTCCGCCGGAAACAATATATACTTGTTCCCTTTCCCGCACCTGGGCCCAGGCAATGGCTAAGGCAGCAGCCACAGAATCCTCGATCAGCCCGTCATCAAACATTTTTTTGATGGTAACGGATGACAGTCCCGCATACTCCACCATTTCCTGGTGGGTTTTGGCTACACCTTCGGGGCAGGGTGTAACTACAATAATGATTCCTTTCTCCTTTACCGCCCTGTCGGCAGCATAAAGGGTTTTATGGGCCTGCCAAAACTCCAGGTCACAGGGATGAGAGCTGGCCAGGACAATGTCCGCTTCCTGGGGAACTCTTACCATATAGACAGCCTTACTCACCTCTACCCCGGCCTTAAAGGCTTCTTCAATATCTCCGAAAAAGCCCTGAATCACCTTACCGTTTCTGTCCAAAACCGTGTTAAAAATAGTATGCATGCCGATGGTTCTGGCAATCTTGTTTAACTCACGGCGCACCTGATTATCTTCCACGCCTAAGAGGGAGCGGGGGGCCCGCACACTCAACAAATGGGTGCTGCCTGTGGTTATTTCCCCGGAAACACCGGGCTGCACAATTTTAGCCCCGCCGGCATAGCCGGGAATATGGTGGGGCACGATGCTGCCTACCCCTATTTTAAAGTCCGCCTCATAAACCAGCTTATTGATAGAGACGGGGGTCCCGTTATCCGTCATTCCCAGGTCCACCAAGGCTTTTGCACTTTTATAATCATGATTCACAATCTTTACCCGGCGGACTACTTCTTCACCGAACTTGTCTAAAATTTCCCTGTCCGTCATATCACGGTGAGTACCCAAAGCGATGACTATAGTAATCTGCTCATCCTTTACTCCGGCTGCGTTCATCTCTCTTAAAAGGATAGGAATAATTTTATCGGTGGGCGTTAGCCGGGTGTTGTCGTCAGCAACAATCACGACATTCTTTTTACCGGCCACCAGCTCCCTTAAAGTAGGGGAACCAATGGGATGGGCCAGTGCTCGTTCTACTTCCATGGAGATATCGGCCACGGGAGGCAGGTCTACCGGAGAATACACACCCAGAAGATTTTTCTCGGGAATCTGCACATTGATCACGGAAGGGCCATAAGGAAGTTCCACTGTCTTAACGCTCACTTTTTCTCCCCCTTAACGATAATATTTCTTTAAAGCCATCTCGGCCGCCAGTTTAAAGGCTGCTTCCATACTGGCCGGGGACGCCGTACCCTTGCCTGCCTTACCAAAGGCTGTACCATGATCCACAGAAGTGCGGATAATGGGTAGTCCCAGGGTAACATTGACACCGTCGTCAAAATTGATCACTTTTACAGGAATATGTCCCTGATCATGGTACATCACAATCATGACCTGGAATTGGCCTTTCATGGCCCGGACAAACAGGCTGTCCGGAGGAATAGGCCCGATGACTTCCTTCCCTTCGGCTTTGGCTTCTTCAATGGCGGGGATGATATGCTCGATTTCTTCCGTACCGAAGGCCCCTCCCTCGCCACTATGGGGATTTAATCCGGCCACGGCTATGACGGGATTGGGAACCTGGTAGGTTTGGATCATATCATGGGCTAAATCAATGACTGTCTTCACCCGCTCTTTTGTGGCTTTGTCACAGGCCTGCCTTAATGAGCAGTGGGTACTGACATGGATTACATAATAACCATCAGTAGCAAGCATCATGGCGTAATCCTTAGTATTGGTCTTATCGGCAAAGATCTCCGTATGCCCGGGATACTGGGTAAATCCTGCCAGGTGCATGGCTTCCTTATGAATGGGCCCGGTGACTACGGCATCTACCTCCCGGTTCTTGGCCAGTTCTATTCCTTTAAAGATATAAGACACCGAAGCTTTTCCGGCAATGGCGTTGACCTGACCATAAGGAACTTCGGAAGCACCATTGATATTCAGGTGCAGCACATCGATGGTGCCAAAAGTAAACTTGGCATCCTTAACATCCTTTATGATATTAACCTCCAGAGGCTGATTTACGAATTTAAGGCTTTGCCTGATTCTCTCAGCATCCCCAATAACAAGGGGACGGGCCATCTCATAATATTCAGGTTTACTCAGTGTTTTTACCGTAATTTCCGCACCAACGCCCGAGGGATCACCCATGGTGATGGCTAATATCGGTCTTTTCTTCATCGTGATTATCTCCTTCCCTGCATGTATTTTCTTTGCAGATGTTGAATGGCTCTGGCAAAGACCTGTTCCGAACCAAATCCTCCTGCCTTGGTGACAAGCCCCATACCCTCTAAAGAACCACCGATAATTCTTCCATAAGGAATACCGGGTTCCAGTTCTTCCTCCACCTCGATGCCTACGCCGTCAAATCCCCTGATGACATGGAGCGCTGTTGTCCCTCCGGTAACGATCATCCCGGAAAACTGGTGTTCTTTCATAAAGATTTGTACATATTTTTGAATACCTTCCGCAATACAATAGGCAGATTCAACATCCGATAATCCGCGTTGCCTTCCCGCCGCTTTAGCTCTTTCCTGATCCTCTTGACCCCGGGAGGTTCGCACAATAAGGTTGTAACCGTCTTTTAGTATTCGTTTGCCTTCCTCAAGGAGTTCCTTAGCTGCATAATCCTTCTCTTCAGCAAGGAGATGGACAGGGTCAAGAAACAACTCCTTGGCCAGGTTATTGCCAATCAGATAATTCACCATGGCCTGGTTCTGCGGGTGAACACTGCCAACAATCACAAGAACGGGTGGTATCTTGGGGAAAATACGCTCCAGATTGTTCCTGATCAGAGCTCCGGAAAGACCGGCAGACCCGCAGAAAACAAGGGGAGGAAGCTGATTTTGCTCAAGACTGGCGATAATATTTAAATCCTTTTCATCTAATGCATCTATTAAAACCAGGCATTTACCCTCCGCCGCTATTTTCTTCAGGCACTCTGTGAGATAACGAGGTCCCTGGGCAACCAGCGGAGCCTCTATAAGCTTAACCGGTAGAGAAGTCTGCCCCTGTAAAACCCGTGGTAAATAAGAATCCTTCACTGGAAAACTGGGGTCCTTGGCAATAGGTGTTTCGTGAAGGGGCACGCCGTTAATCAGCAGGTATCCTTCTTTGACAAGACGACCTGTTTTAGGAAAAGCTGAGCAGATTACGGCCAGGGATAACCCCAACTCCGCCATCATGGCTTCCAGTTCCGCCCCAATGTTTCCCCGCCAGGTAGAATCGATTTTTTTATAAATCTCCCTGACACCCATTTCTTTAAGGGATCTACACACATCCCTGACAACTTTTTGGGCTTCTTGACTACTGACTTCCCGGGAATTTGTAGATATTGCCACCACATCGCAGTTATGAATTTTATAATTAGCCCCTTCCGGGTAATTCAAAACGGCGCTCCTATAGCCATAATTACTGAAAGTTACCGCAGTATCGCTGGATCCACTGAGGTCATCGGCAATGATTGCGTAATACACCATGGCACCTCTCCTTTCTTGCCACCATTTAGTATTGCAAGAAGTGTGCCAATGGTCCCATAACCTGCACAACCCCGGATTATGGGATAAATAAAGGCATATTAAACTATTATAGACTTTTCTGAAATATTTCCCTGCAACATCGCAACAGTTGCATTGCAACATTTTGCAGCACCTTATGGTTTTAACTTCTTTAGCCTTCTCCATAAGGTTGACCTGTCAATCCCCAAAAGTTCACAGGCCCGGCTCTGGTTGCCATTGCATTTGGCCAGTGCTTCCAGAATCATACCATCAGTCAATCTCCTGGGAGAATGAACAAAACCAAGTAAATCTTTTCCCTGTTTAAGGGTGGAAATCATCAGATTAGAGACATCTTCCCCCGTGATACGCTCACCTTCATGGAGAACGATTAACTGTTCTACAAAATTAAAAAGCTCCCTGACATTTCCCGGCCAATCATAAGCCAGGAGGGGTAAAAAGGCTCCTTCCTCTATCTTTAGATGAGGCGCCTGCCGGCTGCAGAAATGCTCGGCCAAAAGAACCACGTCATCTCCCCTTTCCCTTAACGTGGGAATGGAGAGGGTGAGGACATTCACACGGTAATAGAGGTCCTCCCGGAACAGTCCCTTCTTTACCGCTTCCCAAAGGTCATAATTGGTGGCGGCGATAATCCGGATATCCACGGGAATGATCCGGTCATCACCCAGGCGTATAACCTCCTTTTCCTGCATGACCCGCAGCACTTTGGCCTGAACAGCTAAGCTCATATCGCCAATTTCATCTAAGAAGATGGTTCCCCGGTGGGCTAACTCGAACAATCCTATTTTTCCGCCTTTGCGCGCATCGGTAAAGCTTCCTTCCACATACCCGAAAAGCTCACTTTCCAGCAAAGATTCGGAAAAGGCGGCACAATTCACGGCCACAAATGGTTCATGACAACGGCTGCTGGCATTATGAATACTCTGAGCAAACATTTCTTTGCCTACACCGGTTTTACCGGTCAGTAAGACGGTGGCGTGAGATTTACTGATTTTTTTGGCTTTGTAAATGGTAGCATTGATAATTTCACTATTGCCGACAATATCATTAAAGGTATGTTTGGCCACCAGTCCCCTTTGATGGAGTTTCTTTCTTACTTTAGTTTCGGTTTCCTGAATTTGCTTTAAAGGCTTGACCGATATTATTAAACCCGCATTATCCTGGCCTTGGTAAGCGATTTTCTGTGAGTTAAACAAATACTGTTGTCCTGCCATAGATACCAGTTCCTCTGCTCCCTGGTACTGGGGAATCAGGTCGCGAAGACGCCGGCCTGTAATCTTCTCCTGCGTAAGACCAAGGTATTTTTGCACGGCGGGGTTGCAGTGGGTAATGGTTTGGGTATGATCTGTGGCCAGTATACCTTCCCCCACTGCATCCAAAATTGTCCTGAGTCTTTCCTGAGCCAGGACTTCCTTCCTTCTCAACATGGCCAATTCTTCAGCCCTGGTAAGGGCGTTATAGATGGCACGCTTGCCCGAAGAGATAAGGACACCCTGAATGCCTAACTTCAGGGCTATTTCCACGGAAATGGTATCACCCACAATAACCTTAATTCCCGCTTTGATGGCCTCCAATAGCTGCTGCTCCAGTTGGATGGGGTTCTCTACAGGGATCTCCATCACCTGCAGGTTAAGATATCTCCCCACAGAAGCGGCATCATAGATGGTATTAGGGTAACCCACTACCCCTACCTTATAGGAAAACTGGGAAGCGGCAGCAAGGGCTTCCAGCAGGTCAAAGGCGGAAACGTTGATTTGCACCAGGGGTATTTTATCGATGACCTGTTGAATCCCCAGGAAAGTGCCGCCCCGGCTGATGATGGCTTCCACCCCGGTCTTCTCGGCGATTCTAGCCAGTTTTACACCCTGGTCCAGGTTTCCCACCACCACGCGACAATTTATTTCACTTTCCCTGATCACCAGATTGGCTACTTGGGCAATGTTCTCATTAGGGGCAATTAAAATCAGGTTTGGTTTCATTTAAACAGCTCTCTCCCGGGTGTTTTCAAAAACTTAGACATTTAATTTATTTAATTCTATACTAAAACCCCGAATCCCTTGATTTTAAATATAATTTTCCCCATAGGCTGTAATAAATTTTTATGAATACAATCGAAGAAAAAAGGCTGAGATTAATCTCAACCTTTTTTCCAGGAATGGGTTATATTGAGGGAGTGGTTATTTGAAATTGGGAGTAAGCTTATGGAGAGGTTAGATCATGAACAGCATTTCCGCATAGGTGGGAATGGGCCAGAGGGCCGAGTCCACCATGGTTTCCAGCTTGTCGCCGTCAGCCCGGAGATCGCCCATGGCCTTGAAGACCACATCGCGATAGAAGACACCCTGCTCATAAACATCGCCTTCTAATCCTTTAGCCTCGGCTGTTACTTTCTCCAGGTCGGCGAGCTTCTTCTTGAAGGAGGCGAGTACTGCCGATACTTCCTCCAGGGTTTCCACCTGAGCAGATACATCAGCCCCGGCGGCAGCGCTCTTCACAGCATTGATAGAATTAGCGAGGAGAGCGGTATACTTGGCGGCAGCAGGGAGAATTTGCCGCTTGGCCATAAAGATCATGGTCTGGGCTTCAATGTTAATCTGCTTGCAGTATTGTTCCAGGAGAATTTCATAACGGGAGTGTAATTCGGTTTCATTAAGCACACCATGCTTGCCAAATAGAGCTACAGCCTTTTCAGTGATGAGGGCAGGGATGGCATCTACGGTAGACTTAATGTTAGGCAGGCCCCGTTTCGCTGCCTCTTCTACCCACTCCTCAGAGTAGTTGTTGCCGTTAAAGACTATACGCTTATGCTTGGTGGCAATTTCTTTAAGGATTGCTTGCAGTTCCCCATTAAAGTCGGCAGCTTTCTCCAGGCGGTCTGCCATCTGGGAAAGAACTTCCGCCACAATGGTGTTGAGTACCAGGTTAGGACCGGCAATAGAGAGAGAGGAGGGAACCATGCGGAATTCAAACTTGTTGCCGGTAAAGGCGAAGGGTGAAGTCCTGTTCCTGTCGGTAGAATCCTTGGGAAGAGGAGGCAGGGTAGTAACGCCCACGGTCAACTGGCCGCCCTGCTTGGAGCTCTTGGGACCGCCGTTGCCCAGCTGTTCAAAAATATCTGTCAGTTGTTCGCCGAGGAAGACGGAGATGATAGCAGGCGGGGCTTCATTGGCGCCCAGGCGATGGTCGTTGCCGGGGTTAGCACAGGAGACACGAAGTAAATCAGCGTAATCATCCACAGCCTTAATGACGGCACACAGAAAGGTTAAGAACTGGGCATTTTCATGGGGCGTAGTGCCGGGTTCCAGGAGATTCTGCCCGTCATTGGTAGCCATGGACCAGTTGTTGTGCTTACCGGAACCGTTAACACCGGCAAAAGGCTTCTCGTGAAGAAGACAAACCAGGCCGTGCCTGTTGGCTACTTTTTTCAATGTGTCCATAACCAGCTGGTTATGATCTGTTGCAATATTGGTGGTATTAAAAATAGGGGCAATTTCATACTGGGCAGGTGCTACTTCATTATGCTGGGTTTTTGCGGATACCCCCAGTTTCCAGAGCTCAGTATTTACTTCTTTCATAAAGGCAGCAATCCGTTCTTTAATACTGCCAAAGTAGTGGTCTTCCAGCTCCTGTCCTTTAGGCGGCATGGCACCAAAGAGGGTTCTGCCCGCCAGCATCAGGTCCTTTCTTTGCTCATAAAACTTTTTGTCAATCAGGAAATATTCCTGTTCCGGGCCAACGGTGGCAATAACCCGGGTGGCTGTAGTATTGCCAAAGAGCCTTAGAATACGCAGTGCCTGTTTGGAAAGGGCTTCCATCGAACGCAAAAGAGGCGTTTTCTTATCCAGCGCTTCCCCGGTATAGGAACAGAAAGCCGTAGGGATACAAAGGGTTACACCCCCGGCATCTTCTTTAAGGAAAGCAGGAGAAGTACAATCCCAGGCTGTATAACCTCTGGCTTCAAAAGTAGCACGAATACCGCCGCTGGGGAAGGAGGAGGCATCGGGTTCCCCTTTGATTAATTCTTTCCCGGAGAATTCCATAATCACTTTGCCATCAGCCGTGGGAGATATAAAAGAATCATGTTTCTCCGCTGTAAAACCTGTCATCGGTTGAAACCAATGAGTGAAGTGCGTAGCCCCTCTCTCAATAGCCCAATCCTTCATAGCGCTGGCTACCACTTCGGCTACGGAAGGATCTAAAGGCAGTCCTTCATCGATGGTTTTCTTCAAGGACTTGTAAACATTCTTGGGCAGTCTCTCTCTCATGACTGCGTCCGTAAAAACATTGGCGCCGAAAATTTTCATTTTCCCATATCCCCTTTCTTTTCACATAAAATTAAAAACAAAAAAGGCGTCACAAAAAGATGATCAACATCCATCTTTTTGAGAACGCCTTTGCCCTCAAATTTATTATTTAATTTTCTATTGGTGTTAGAATAGCATATTTTTTTTGACCTGACAAGACTTTTCTTAGAGTATACAATATTCGTAACTGTCAAATTTTGCTACTCAAGACCGGCCAAGTCAAAATCCGGGATATAACCTACGTCAGAAGAGGTAAGTTCCTGGACAAAACCATTTTCCAGCCCAAGCTGGAAAAAATAATCAATCATTTCTTCATAGGCCTCTTCTCCAACAGGACGGGCCAGTGCAGGAAATTCAGGTGCACGGTGAACAGGGGTATACTGTCCCATGAGGCTAAGATAAACCTCCCGGGGTAACTCCCGGGCAATCCACTCCAGTATCTTCCGTGAATCCTCTTCCAGGCCCGGCAACAGGAGATGCCTGATGATTAATCCTTTCAGAATAATTCCCTCGTCATTGAATCGAGGAACTCCTACCTGCCTGTACATCTCCTTGATGGCACCGGTGGCAATGGAAAAATAGTTAGGGACACCGGAATACTTCACGGCGTGCTCATTGGAAAAATACTTGAGATCAGGCAAATACACATCAATTAATCCGTTTAATTCTTTAAGCGTCCCCACCTTCTCATAACCGTTACCATTATAAACCACCGGAATGGAGAGCCCTCTGTCCTTAGCCTCTTTTAAGCCCGCTTTAACCAGGGGAATAAACTGGGTAGGTGAGACCAAATTTATATTATGAGCTCCTTTTTCCTGCAGGGAAAGACAGATATCGGCAAAACGGGAAATGGAGATTTCCTTGCCAAAGTGTTCTTGACTGATTTTGTAGTTCTGGCAGTAAACACATTTTAGATTGCAGTGAGTAAAAAAGATAGTCCCCGAGCCTCTGGTGCCGCTGATACAGGGTTCTTCCCAGGGATGGAGAAAAGCCTTGGCTATCTTCAGTTCTCCTCCGGCCTGGCAGACTCCCTTTTCCCCTGCCAGCCGGTTAACGCCGCATTCCCAGGGACAGATTCTGCAGTTCGTTAAATTCATGGTTATCACCTTAGCTTCTCTCTTCTAAAGACCGCATGATCCTGTCAATCTCGCTCTGTATCTGGCCGTAGCCTGCCCAGTCGCCTGCCTTCAGCTTTTCCTTACTTTCCTTGTGCAGAGTAATCAAGCGTTTGATTAATTCCTCGACCTTGGTTTCTGCCGGAGGCAAAGGTATACCGCCAGTGTCCGTAGGTACAGGTGCGGGGATAGTTGTGCCAAATAAAGATTTCAAGGCTTTTTCCAGGGTGTCTTCCATCACAATCTTGTCTTTGTAGAAAACCAGGACTTTCTTTAACTGGGGGAATTTATTTTGCTCGGCTTCAATATAGAGGGGTTCCACATAGAGGAGGGAGCCGCCGATGGGGTAGACCAGGAGATTACCCCGGAGGACCCGGCTGCCGCCCTGACCCCAGAGGGTGAGCTGCCCGGAAATATAAGGGTCCTGGTCAATCACAGATTCTACCTGCATGGTACCGGGAACCTGGGCGCCCTTGGGGAACTTGTAAAGCAAAAGCTTTCCGTAGTTGGCACCGTCAGAACGCCCCGCCAGCCAGGCCACCATGTTTTGTTTACCTGTAGGAGTAAAGGAACGCATGAGGACAAACTCTTCCTCTTTTTCTCCCGGGAGTTTAATAATGCTGTAATAAGGTTCCTGAACTTGACCTTTACCCCAGTACAGCTCCTGGGCTAACTCCCACCTATCTTCCCGGTTATAAAAAACGGTAGGATTGCTCATGTGATAATCCCGTAAAATCAAGGATTGGATGTTAAAGAGGTCTTCGGGATAGCGGATATGTTCTTTCAAGTCCTGGGGAAATGCCTCCCAGGGTTTGAATAAACCGGGATAAATTTTGGCGTAGACCCTGACAATAGGGTCACCCTGGTCAAGGAGATAATAATTGACCTCACCCGAATAGGCATCCAGGATGATTTTCACACTGTTTCTGAAGTAGTTAAAACCATTTTTGTCATCAACAGCCTGGGAATAGGGGAACTTGTCGGTAACGGTATAGGCATCCATGAGGTAATAGAGCTTGCCGTCTTTCCCCAGAACCAGATAGGGATCCTGGTCATAGAGAAGAAAAGGTGCAATTCTTTTGACACGTTCTTTGATATGGCGTGTCTCCAAATACTGGCTCTCCGGAGTAATGTAACTGGAAAGCAGGTACTTAAACTCCATATCCCTGATGGTTAAAAGGATTTTGTTCAAAAAGTTCATGGGGATGCCTTTTTTGCCCTGGTAAAGGTATTCCTGGTTATCGTCACCTACAGGATAATCGAACTCTTTGAGGCCCGTATTGACGATGACATTATCTTTGGTGGCCTCACCGAAATAAATCCGTGGTTCTTGAACCGCAAAAAGGGGAGATTGGGGTGGTATATCTTTGATTAAGTACTGGGGCAAACCCGCTTCACTAACCAAATTGGCCGGACTCATGGCCAGCCCGAAACCATGGGTGTATTTAAACATCAGGTTATTAAAGGTCCGGGCCTGTTCCGGCAGGGTCTGGCGGTTTAATTCCCTTCCTGCCAGGAGGACCTGGGTCACTTTGCCATTAATCAGGTAGCGGTCCACATCCACATCGACGAAATCGTAATATGAACGGATTTCCTGCTGTTGTCCATAGGTGCTTTTCGTAGCCCGGTGATCCAGGAGCCTGATATTGTCGATGGTTTTTCTGTTTTCCTGTAGATCTTTGGCGGTTAGTTCACCCACCGGATACTCAACCTCTGTCAACTTATCCAGGCCATAGGCCAAACGGGTGTACATAATGTTGCGTTCCAAATAGGGCTTTTCCCGTCCTAATTCATCAGGGGCCACAATAAACTTCTGATATAAACCGGGAAACACTCCCGCAGCAAGCAGGGTTACCAGGAAAAAGACAGGAATGGCAGTGACAGCAAGAAACATGCGTTTACTAAAAATTACGGTAATAAACAAACCCGTTATGACAGAGAAAATCATCATCAGATAATAAGCTGGAAGCCTGGCCCCTATATCGGCAGCACCCGCACCAATGACAGAACCTGCCTGGGAATATAAGAGCTCATAAGTGGATAGTTTATACTGCACAGCTTGCCAGGCCATGAGCAATCCCAGTAGTATCCCAATATGGTTGAGCCCTTTCTTTTCCTCGCCGCTGAATATACGCCTGGTTATGTTCTGGAAGGAAACCTCGCTACGCCGGGGAAAAAATACCAAATAAAGGGTAAGAGCCGCCACCAGGTTGACCAGTAGCCAGACATTCACTACCCGGTAAACCAGCCACAAGACGGGCAGTTTAAAAACATAAAAGCCCACATCCAGTTGAAACTGGGGATCCGTTAAACCAAAGGGCTCAGCATTTAAATATTTGAGAATGGCTAACCACAGGTCTCCTGAATTCCCTATCACAATAAAAGCCAGGAAAGCGGCCAAAGGCAGGACAATTAAAAGTTTTAGGGGTTTTTTGGCTACTTTGAAGACCAGGTAAAGATTAAGAAAATTTAAGGCTGCTGCAGCAGCAAATATTCCTCCTCTTACCAGGACCTTGGCTAAAAAGGACTTCCAAAAAACAGGCCCGTAACCTAAAACACTGAACCAGGTCCAGTCCAGCTTGAAAGAGACAAGAAACCGCAAGATGCTGAAAAGCAAAATTACAGCCAGGAACATTATCAATTTATGAGGAATTTTAGGGGATAATTTAAACTCTCTAACATTTTCATCCCCTGGAGTCCCATGATATCCTCCGTACAACCAGCTCACTCTCCTTTACACAGCTTTTTAAAGCAGGTCACTAAAAAAACAGATCTTTAAGCTCAGCGATGGTTTCAATGTAATAGTCGGCTTGGGCACCTTTAAGTTTTGTTCTGTCACCGAAACCGTAATAAGCACCACAGGTAAGAGTCCCGGCTGCCTTTCCTGCCGCCATATCCGATGGGAAATCACCTATCATCACACTCTCGGCAGCATCGGCCCGAAAGCGCTCTAGTAAAAGCAGGATCCCTTCAGGGTGTGGTTTTAAACAGCTTACGGATTCCGGTCCTACGATATAACGAAAGTATTGGCCAACACCCAGCTGTTCCAGGATATAGCGGGAAAAGAACTCACTCTTATTGGTTACAACCGCCAGATTTTTGTCCTTAAAGTGGTTCAGAACCTCTTTCACGCCAGGATACAGTTTTGTTTTATTGAGACAGGTCGCCAGGTACCGCTCCTTAAAAGTGACCATTGCCTCATTAAAATAGCTGGCGTATTTCTCGCCAAGCCCGTCAGCTACCAGGTTTTTTGCCCCGTAACCAAAGATGCTTTTTATCTCCTCGTAGCTTTTTTCCGGAGCTCCTACGGCTTTAAAAGCGTAATTAAGAGCATCCGCCACATCAGGAAAAGAATCAATTAATACCCCATCCAGATCAAAGAGCAATGTTGTAATTTTTTTCATCCTTAACTCTCGTCTCCTACAAGTATATTTTTTCATATAAATCAACAATACTTTATTATTGTATCATATTTTTGCAAGACTCAAGGTTTTGGCTTTCTGCTCATTTATGGTATAATGCTGGGAGATACTGGTTGGAGGTGTTGTCATGCTTAAAGAAATTCCCTATAACGAACTGGCCAAAGAGGCCCTGGAATACCTTCCCAAAGGGGCTTTCCTCACAGTGGAAGCTAGGGGAAAACTAAATACCATGACCATAGGCTGGGGTTATATTGGCGTCATTTGGGGCAAACCCTGTTTTACCGTGATGGTCAGAGATTCTCGTTATACTTATGAACTGATAGAATCCGCGGATAATTTTACAATAAGCATTCCCTTTGGCAAGCTGAAGGAAGCCCTGGCCACCTGTGGCAGCAAATCAGGCCGCGACATCGACAAATTTAAGGAATGCGGCTTAAAAACCTTGCCTGCGGCCAAAGTGTCCTCCCCTCTGATTGAAGGATGTGACCTTCACTTTGAGTGCAAGATCATCTACAAACAGGCCTTAGACCCCGCTGGGATACCAACAGATGTGGATGCCAAGTTTTACCCGAAAAAAGACTACCATACCCTGTACTTTGGCGAAATAGTAGCCTGCCATCAAGAAGTATAAGGCTCGTAATAGGAAGAAAGGACTGGTGCACACCAGTCCTTTTCTACTACCCTGCCAATGATATACCCATATCCCCTTCCATATGACTAGTCATTTCATATACCATCCGACACAAGCGGGATTTATCATTTTGCCCACCGGTTCACTTTGGACCACTTTTGACAGGGGTTACCAAATGACGTATGATAAGATAGCGAGCACTAAAGGAGGGATGATTCATGGAAGAAGTCGTCCAGCATTTTCTGCGTTATGTGCAATTCGATACCACTCGAAGGGGCACAGCCGCATTTTTTATATTTCTTTATTTATTTCATCCAGCGCCTGATCAATTTCACTCTGCGACATACCGGATTGAATGAGCCGGTAGTTGATAGCATCGGCCCAGAACTTAGTCTTTTCATTAATTTTCCTGTATTTTTTCATTTCGGGTCCTTTTCTTTGGGCCCGGGCCGCACTGTTGCTGGCCAAGATCATGAGGATAAATTTTGCTTTAATATTATCTTCTTTTTCCATTTTTTCATAATTTGCTTTGAGGTAGTCCATAACCTGCTGGTAGTAATCATTAAATTCGGTAAAGGATATTTCTGTATCCATACGTAGGTATTCTTTCATTTTGGCAAAGAAATTCTCCATACTTTCAGCTCCTTAGGTATTTTGTCCTCAAAAATTGTACTACAACATATATTTAATGGCAAGCCAGCACTAAAACCCCTTTTTCATACCTTTTTCAGTTAGTGGACCTATTTCGTCCTCAAATAGCAAACAAAAAAGTAAAGAAAGCCGCACGGTAAGCACAAAACTTACCCTGCGGCTTTCTTTTTATTTTTTATTGTGTGTTACTTTAAGAGCTCTGTCTCGACTAACCCTGTGTTTCATCAGCCCTGGGCCAGGCGCTTATAAGTCTCGTATCTTTCTTTGGCATCCTCTTCCGCCTTGGTAAAGAGGGCTTCCGCAGTTTCCGGGAAAGTGTTAAGAAGCGAGGAATAACGTACTTCTCCCATTAAGAATTCCCGGAAAGAGGCCGTGGGTTCCTTGGAATCTAGCACGAAAGGATTCTTGCCCTGCTTCTTGAGTTCGGGATTATAGCGGTAGAGGTGCCAGTACCCGGCCTCCACGGCCCGCTTTTCTTCCTGCTGGGTGCAGCCCATGCCCAGCTTCAAACCATGGTTGATACAGGGAGCATAGGCAATGATCAAAGATGGACCTTTATAAGCTTCCGCTTCCGTCAAGGCTTTTATCAGCTGATTCTGGTCTGCGCCCATGGCCACCTGGGCTACGTAAACATAACCATAAGTGGCGGCAATCATGCCCAAGTCTTTCTTCTTAACCTTCTTGCCGGAAGCGGCAAACTTGGCTACCGCCGCTGCAGGTGTGGCCTTGGAGGACTGGCCGCCCGTATTGGAGTAAACCTCTGTATCAAAGACCAGGATATTGATATCTTCGCCGGAGGCCAGCACATGATCCAGACCGCCGTAGCCAATATCGTAAGCCCAGCCGTCGCCGCCAAAGACCCAGTGGGAAGGCTTCACCAGGTAATCCTTCTTCTCGGCAATTTCTTGAACCACAGAGAGGTTGGCATACTTTTCCAGTAAAGGCAGGAGTTTGGCTTTAGCCTCCTTGGAAGCATTGCCCTCATCTTTACCGGCCAACCAGAGTTTGAAGGCCTCTTTCAGTTCTTCCGGGATATCCCTTTCTAAAGCCCCCTGCATGAGATCGGTTATTTTTTCCCGAATCTGCTTAATAGCCAGGACCATACCATAGCCATACTCGGCATTGTCCTCAAAGAGGGAGTTAGCCCAGGCCGGGCCCTGCCCTTTGGCATTGGTACAATAAGGTGTGCTGGGGGCGGAAGCTCCCCAAATCGAGGAGCAGCCTGTAGCATTGGCAATAATCATTCTGTCGCCAAAGAGCTGGGTAACCAGTTTGGCATAAGGTGTTTCACCACAGCCGGCACAGGCCCCGGAGAACTCCAGGAGTGGCTGGGCAAACTGGCTGCCTTTAACAGAGTGGAGGTTCCAGAGTCCTTCCTTACAGGCAACGGTAGTAGCATATTCCCAGTTGGCAGCTTCCTTTTCCACCATTTCCGCCACCGGCTTCATCACCAGGGCCTTCTGTTTCGCGGGGCAGGTTTGGGCACAGCTGCCACAGCCGGTACAATCCAGAGGACTGACCTGTATGCGATAGGCCAACCCCTCCAGCTGCTTACCGACAGCTTTTTTAGTAACAAAGCCCTGGGGTGCCTTGGCCTGTTCCTCTTCATTCAGCAGTACAGGCCTGATGGCGGCGTGGGGACAGACATAAGCGCACTGGTTGCACTGGATGCAATTGTCCGTCTGCCATTCCGGCACCTCGATGGCAATGCAGCGTTTCTCGTAAGCAGAAGTGCCATGGGGGAAGGAACCGTCTTCCCGTCCTACAAAGGCACTGACGGGCAACTTGTCACCCTGCTGGGCATTCATAGGTTCCACGACTTTTTGAATAAATTCCGGTACATCCCTGGTGGCAGCGGCCTCCTCCAGGCTGACTTCAGCCCAACTGGCGGGAACATCCACTTTAACCAGGGCTTCCAGGGCCTTATCTACGGCAGCCTGGTTCATTTCCACGATGGCATCGCCTTTTTTACCGTAGGTTTTTTCAATGGCATCTTTCAGGTATGTAATGGCGTCATCAAGGGGAATAACATTGGCCAGTTTAAAGAAGGCAGCCTGCATGACCATGTTAATCCTGCCGCCTAAGCCCAGTTTAGCGGCGATATCCACGGCATCGATGATATAGAAATTTATTTTATTTTCTGCCAGGTACTTTTTCATGTCCGCCGGCAGCTTTTCCGAGAGTTCTTCGGGTTTCCAGTTGCAGTTCAGGAGGAAAGTCCCGCCTTCTCTTAAGCCTTCCAGGACCTGGTACTGGTTTACATAAGACTGTTTATGGCAGGCAATAAAGTCCGCTTCATCAATGAGGTAAGTGGATTTGATGGGTTTCTTACCGAACCGCAGGTGAGAGATGGTCACCCCGCCGGATTTCTTGGAATCATAGGCGAAGTAAGCCTGGGCATAGAGGTCTGTGTTGTCGCCGATAATTTTAATGGCATCCTTGTTGGCCCCTACTGTTCCGTCGGAACCAAAGCCCCAGAACTTGCAGCGGCTGGTACCCTCGGGGGCAGTATTGATCTTCTTCCCCAAAGGAAGGCTGGTGAAGGTTACATCATCCACAATACCAATGGTAAAGCGGTTCTTAGGGGTATTCTCCTTAAGATTATCGAAAACGGCTTTGATCTGGGTTGGTGTGGTATCTTTGGAACCCAGGCCATAACGGCCGCCCACAATAAGAGGTGCATTTTCTTTACCAAAGAACAGGGTGCATACATCCTGGTAGAGAGGTTCACCCAGCGCGCCTGGCTCCTTGGTCCTGTCTAAAACTGCGATTCTCTTCACAGTCTTGGGCAAGACATTGAAGAAGTACCTGGCAGTGAACGGCCTGTAAAGATGTACCTTAATGACACCGACCTTTTCACCTTTGGCCCTTAAGTAGTCAACGGTTTCCTCGACGGTTTCGCAAACGGAACCCATGGCTACGATAACATGTTCAGCCTCGGGATCACCGTAGTAATTAAAAGGATGGTATTCCCGGCCGGTAAGTTTACTGATTTCGGCCATATAGGCTTCTACCAGGTCAGGGACAGCCTCGTAATAGGGGTTGGAGGCCTCACGGGCCTGGAAGAAAATATCGGGGTTCTGCGCCGTACCTTTCGTATAGGGATGCTCCGGCGACAAAGCCCTGTCCCGGAAGTCCTTAATGGCTTGATGGTCAACTAGTTTGGCAAACTCCTCGTAGTCAATGATTTCAATCTTTTGAATCTCATGGGAGGTTCTAAACCCGTCAAAGAAATGGAGAAAAGGCACCCGGGATTTGATGGCTGTTAAATGGGCGATTCCCCCCAGGTCCATTACTTCCTGGACACTGCCGGAGGCCAAAAGGGCGAAGCCTGTCTGTCTGCAGGCCATCACATCGGAATGGTCGCCAAAGATAGAAAGAGCATGGCTGGCCACGGCGCGGGCACTTACATGAAAAACCCCGGGCAGAAGTTCCCCCGCTATCTTGTACATATTGGGAATCATGAGCAAGAGCCCCTGTGAGGCCGTAAAAGTCGTAGTAAGAGCACCGGCAGATAAAGAACCGTGGACCGCACCGGCTGCTCCTGCTTCGGATTGCATTTCGGCTACCCTCACTGTTTGGCCAAAGATGTTCTTTTGACCATGAGCGCTCCATTCATCCACAACTTCCGCCATGGTAGAGGAAGGTGTGATGGGATAAATGGCCGCCACTTCCGTAAAAGCGTACGCCACATAGGCCGCAGCGGTATTACCGTCCATGGTCTTCATCTTTTTACCCATAAGATCTAGCTCCTTATTAATAAAATTTTTTAATACCAATTATATATAAACTTTAAAATAAATTGTTGGAAATATAAGCAAATAACAAAAGTTTTAATTTTGCATATAATCGCGCATTTGTACAACAAAATTTTACTTTTTTAAGGAATAAACCGACCATAATCGTGGCCGGTTTCCGTCTACTTACATTGCGCTAACCGCAATTTTCAGTACCACTTTTTTCACTATAGAGAGCTCTGCCCCGTACATGCAGCCGGGACGGTGGACATCATGGGGGAAGAAAACGGCGTACATCCCCTGGAATACAACCAGGTCGATCTCACCTTTTACAGTTTTGTAAAAGATAGCATCTTTCTCTGCCAGGAGATTTTCTTTTATTTCATGCTCCGGGGAGTTCAGAGCATAACCCATAACCTCGACGCCTTCTGCTATATACTGGACATCAATATACTTTTCGTGGGTTTCCGCTTTACGCTGGGCTTTGGGCTGGGTTTGACTGTCCTGGACCAGGGCAAACATTTTATCACCGTCCAGCTCATAGCGTCCTGGCGCCAGGGTGGAGAAATCAGTGTTAGCCAGGTATGCCAACCCTTTAACCAGCGTAGGTGAGAAGGCGCCTTTTTCTACATCCAAATTTTTGATGTGTCCGAGAATCATCGATAATCCTCCTCCAGGTTGAGATTAGCGCTATAATATTTCCATAAGAATCGACTTAATCCTCCCCTGAATTCTGACATAACCTAAGAAAGCTAAAAATAATTTATGATGTAAAACATTGTTGCGTTTAGTGAAACACTATAAATATTCTTTATAGACCTCTGTCCCCTGTAAGACCCGTAAGGCCCCTCCTGCCAGGGCTTCCATTTCTCCTTCGCCGGGGAAGATCATCACGGGGGCAATAAACTCCACTCTTTCTTTTATCCAGTTAGTTAGCATCTGGGAATAAGCCAGGCCGCCCGTTAGGGCAATAGCCTCCACTTTCCCTTTCAGCACCGCAGCACAACTGCCAATCTCTTTAGCTACCTGATAGGCCATGGCCTCATAAACCAGGCGGGCTTCTTCATTTCCCTGCTTAATCATCTCTTCCACGACCCTGGCATCGTTAGTACCCAGATAACCCACCAGGCCCCCCCGCCCCACAATACATTTGTATACTTCATTCCGGCTCAAGCCCTTTTCAAAGCACATTTCTACAATACTGCCTACGGGAACCCCCCCGGAACGTTCCGGGGAAAATGGCCCATCTCCGTCTAAAGCATTATTAACGTCAATTACCCTGCCTTTTTCATGGGCTCCTACGGAAACACCGCCGCCCATGTGAGCTACTATCAGATTACATTCTTCATACTTTTTGTTAAGGGCCTCTGCTGCCTTGCGTGCAATGGCTTTCTGGTTTAAGGCATGAAAAAGGCTTTTCCGTTCCACCCCTTTCATGCCCGATACTCTGGCCAGCGGCTCCATTTCGTCTACCACTACGGGGTCTACAATAAAGGCAGGGATGCCAAACCTCTCGCCTATCTCTCTAGCAATCAGGGCACCCAGGTTAGATGCATGTTCCTTTTTGGCATGCTTCAAATCATGGCACATGGCTTCATTGACAAGATAAGTTCCGCCGCTAATAGGTTTAAGTAATCCCCCCCGACCCACCACAGCCTGCAAACTACCGAGGGGAATTTGGGCTTCCTCCAGGGAAGAAGTAATTACCTCCATGCGGAATAAAAACTGGTCGGCCACCCGCGGGAACTTCTCCAGTTCCTCCGTACTATGACGCAGCGTTTTCTCAAAGTCCAGGTTTTCATTGACAAAGACAGCAATCTTAGTAGATGTTGAGCCAGGGTTAATGGCCAGGATTTTATAGTTCTCCATCTTATCCGTCTCCTCTTATCTTTATTCATCCCCTTGGGCCAGCAGCATGCTCAAGGCAATAGAATTCAGCTTGGCCTCAGCCGTATCGGCACGAGAAGTAAGCACAATGGGAGCCAGGGCGCCCATTACTACCCCGGCATTATCGGCATTGGCCAGGTAGACCAGGGTCTTATACATAATATTACCCGCTTCAATGTCGGGCACTATAATAATGTCAGCCTCACCAGCAACGGGGCTCTTAATACCTTTGTGCCTGGCTGCCTCCAGGGAAACAGCATTATCCAAGGCCAGGGGTCCATCAATAATAGTCCCTTTGATCTGGCCTCGTTCACTCATCTTGGCCAGCAGGGCAGCATCCACAGTGGCCGGCATATCCTGGTTTACAGTTTCCACTGCACATACCGCCGCCGTTTTGGGCTGGCTTATCTTTAATTTTTTCGTGACCTGTAAGGCATTCTGGATAATTTGTACCTTCTCCGGAAGGGTAGGCGCAATATTCATAGCAGCATCGGTAACCAGCAGTAAACGAGAGAAGTGGGGGACTTCAAATAAAGCTACATGACTGAGAACATTGCCCGTCCTTAAGCCCACATCCTTTTCCAGGATAGCTTTGAGGAAAGGAGCAGTACCGATTAATCCCTTCATGATGATATGGGCCTCGCCCTCACGAATTTTCCTGACAGCTTTACGGGCAGCCTGGAACTGGTCCGGCTCATCAATTACTTTAACCCCTGTTAAGTCAAAAGCTACCTCATCCGCTATCTCACGGATTTTTACCTCATTGCCGATGAGAATTGGCTCGGCCAGTTTCATCTGGCTGGCCATTTTGACCGCTACCAATACATCCTCATCATCGGCTGCTGCCACGGCAATGACTTTTTTTACCGGGTGATTGAGAACTGCCTCTTTGATTTCCTGAAAAGACCTCATAAAGTATCCCCTTTCATCCGTTACTTATCCGTAAAATATAGTTCTGGATAAAACCTGTTTTTCCTGCAATTTTTAACCCGTATTTTGTATTATTGGCCTTTTCTTACCTTTTGTTGTATGATGTTACAGGAACCAATCCCTTCTTAAGAGGTGAATCTTTTGTTTAGTGAATTCTTGGTTAAATCTTTGATCAAAGACTATCAACACACGGAAAAAACTGAAGTACGGGTTAAATACGGCTACCTGGGAGGTGTGGTAGGTATCTTGGCTAACCTCCTCCTTTTTACCGTAAAGTTGACCACCGGTCTGGCCTTAAACAGTATCGCCTTTATCGGTGATGCCTTTAATAATTTAACGGACGTAGCCTCTTCCCTGGTCACCATTTTGGGATTTAAGCTGGCCGGCAAACCCGCCGACGAAGAACACCCCTTCGGTCACGGCCGCCTGGAATACATTGCAGGCTTAATTGTTTCTTTTCTCGTCATACTGGTAGGTTATGAACTGATCAAGTCTTCCCTTGACCGCATTCTTCACCCCGTTCCGGTAACCTTCAGCCTGCCCGCTTTTCTTATTATCATCTTTGCTATCTTAACCAAAGGCTGGCTCTCTCTCTTTAACCGTTACCTGGCCAGGGCCATCGATTCACAAGCCCTTTCCGCCACATCCTTTGACAGCCTGAGCGATATGATCTCTACAGGCTGCATTGGTCTGTCTCTCCTGGCTTCTTTATGGACCTCCTTCCCCTTGGACGGGTATGTGGGAATCATTGTCTCGGGTATTATTCTCTATTCCGGTATCTCCCTGACGAAAGAAACCATTAGTCCCCTGCTGGGAGAAGTCCCTGAGCAGGAACTGGTGGAGAACATCACGAAAAAAGTCCTCAGTTATGAGGGAATAACCGGTGTCCATGATTTAATCGTGCACAGCTACGGGCCCGGCCGGCATATGGCTTCCATACACGCCGAAGTCCCTTCGAATAAAGACATCATGGAACTCCACGAGCTCATCGATCACGTGGAACGCCAGGTTTCCAAAGAACTGGGGATTGTTCTCACCATTCATATGGATCCTGTCAACGTTGATTCGGAAGAATTAATGAGGATGCAGGAAGAAGTAGCCCAGATTTTACAAGAATTTCCCCAGGTACAGTCCTTCCATGATTTCCGTATCGTGGGCAAAAACGAAAAAGAAAACCTTATCTTTGATGTGGTAGTGAAAAGCGGGATGAGTAAAGAAGAAGAAAAGGAGCTCCGCAAAGCCATCACCAGAAAGGTGCAGGAGAAACATCCCCATTTCTTCTGCATTATCACTATCGATAAAGACTATACCGCGCAGGGATAAAATGCGGCTATGCCGCTTCGATTTCCGACATCCGCTTTCCGACTTCCGATTAATTAGATTATACTTTTCCTGAGAAAATATAAAACCAAAGGGTATGCTTTACGTTTCACCAATGAACGATAAAGCATACCTTTTTTGTGATTTGCGCTATTTTACTAAATTAGGCAGCCAGAGAAGATTCAGTCTCCCTTTATGCTATGCTAAATTGCTCTTTCCCTGCACCACAGATGGGACAGACCCAGTCAGCAGGCAGCCGGGAAAAAGGAGTGCCGGGTGCGATGCCCGTCTCGGGATCACCCTGCTCCTGGTCATAAATATACCCGCAAACGTTACATTTGTATTTTTCTCCACTTCCTACTTCTGCTGGGGGCTCATTTTTGATGTAGGTAGGCGCCGTCTGGGGTGCTGCACCCCGTTTAATCTCATGATAGTAGGCATAAGTCATGGGTTCCTCATCTACAAAGATATCAGCATCAATTACCCTGCCAAGGAAAATGGTATGGGTGCCAGCATCTATTTCATCTATCACCTGGGCTTCCAGAAAACCGATACTATAGTCTAAGACAATAGGTACCCCTGTTTGTCCAGGCCTGTATTTTATCCCCTCAAACTTCTCAACTTCCCTGCCGCTTTTAAAACCAAACAACCCGATAAAAGTCATAGGAACGTCCTTATTTAAAATCGCGACAGTAAAAACCTTACTTTCCCGGATAAATTCATGGGTAAGATTTTGTTTGTTTATGCTGACAGCAACGGTCGGGGGTTCAGATGTAATTTGGAAAACGGTATTTGCAATTTGCCCGTTATATTTTTCCCCCTTCTTCGAACTAACCAGATACATGCCATAACTAACCTTGTGCAGAGTTTTGCTGTTCACTTAACCCACTCCTCTCAAAATACATCTAATTCAACCTGATATAACGCTTTGCGATCCCTTTCGCTTTATCAATTTTATCAGCTAACCGGGGAAATCTCCATCTTATTTTGAGTAAGATTCTCTTAGCCCATAGTGAATTATGGGACAGTATATAGAGGCCTATCAGCAAAAAAAGTATCCCTTGTAAAAAAGGAAGAAAAAGGCCCAGTATGCCTAAGAATATAAACGTCCAGCCTAGGCATGACAATAAAATACCTTTAATTCTTGCTTTCATCTATGAAATAACTCCTTTAGATTGCAGGACTAATTTTGTCCTTATCTCTTTTATATTGCACATAGTTGCCCGAGATTATTTGGGGTTCATCTTTAATTTCCCCGTTATAATAGTAAACCCAGGCCATCACCGTATCTTCTCCAGTCAATAGCCTCACCGGGGTCTTACTTCTCATAAATTCACTGGCTTTAAGATCATTGGCATAATAGCCTTCGTACTCATCAAGGACATTAAAACATTCTGCAAAATTTAATACTTCAAACACTTTTCCATAGACTTTAGCCTCAGGGTACATACAAGGTATGGCTCCCGGATATTCCCCTAAATCGTATAATTCTGCCAATATATAGCCTTCAGCAATATACCGGCAATAAGCGGGAATGATTCTGTCGATCTCTGGATCATTGGTACCCGTCAACAGAGAACCGTAAACAAATAAACAGTCTTCTTGCCTCTCCATCATTAACCATCCTTTTTCCTGTAAAGCTGGCGGTGCTTTTTCTCTTTCTTTTTCCTGTAGTCTATGGGAAAGACCCGGTTTTCGGCAATTCCCATGTGCTCAATGGAAGTTTGCAGCAGTTTCTGGTATTTGGCCATAATGAATTTTTGTTCTTCCGTGACAAAACTGATGGCCGTTCCCTTTTTACCGGCCCTCCCAGTGCGTCCCACCCGGTGGAGATAGTGTTCTTCATCTACGGGCAAATCGAAATTAAAGACCACGTCTACTCCGGGAATATCCATGCCCCTGGCCAGGAGATCCGTTGTTACCAGGAGGTCGGCCTTTCCCTGGCGGAATTTTTCCAGAACTTCTTTACGATGGGGCTGGGCTAAATCACTATGGAGCCCAACAGCATTGAGGCCTAGCTCCTGCAGCCTCCCCGCCAAAGGTCCTACCCCTTCATTGCGATTGATAAAAACCAGGGCCTTTTCCGGCCGGTAAATACGGTAAAGTTTGAGAAGGGTCTGGGTTTTGTTCCGCTCATTACACGTAAAGTAAACATGTTTGATAGTAGAAGGTGTACGCCTTCCCTCCCCGGTCTGAATAAACTGGGGCTCGGACATAAAACTCCCGGCATTCTCCAGAACTTCCGGCGGAACCGTAGCTGAGAAAAAAAGAACCTGCCGCGTTTTCAGGGTAGCCTTGAAGACCTTTTTTACATCCTCCATGAAGCCCTGTTCCAGCATCTTATCCACTTCATCCACCACAATAGCCCGGACAGCCTGGCCATTAATTTTACGTTTTTGCAACAGTTCCGCTATCCTTCCGGGCGTTCCCACGGCCACTTTGGGCTTTTCTTTTAGGGCTTCCAGCTGTCTGGCGGGATTAGCTCCGCCGATGAGAGGCACAGCCCCTATGTTATCTGCCACTTCTTTAAGCTGCCTTAACACCTGCATGGCCAGTTCCCTGGAAGGTACAAGAATCAAAACTTCCAGATCCTTCGTTTCATGCTTAACATTCGTAAGCAAGGAAGCCAGATAAGCCAGAGTCTTGCCGGTGCCTGTGGGTGACTGGACAATCACATTCTTCCCGGCCAAAATGGCCGGGATAGCCGCTTTTTGCACTTCGGTAGGCTCCTTAATTCCTATAGCCTTCAACTTTTCAACTAACCACTGGGCCACACCCAGATTAAGAAAGCTGACATTCTGGGACATCATATCCAACCTACTTTCCTACTTCCTAAGATAGATTAGCTGTCCCGTTTAGCGGCAAGAGGTATCCTGCGTCCTATGCCAAAGGCTTTCGTATTGACCTTAAGACCGGGGGCAGCCTGTCTTCTTTTATATTCATTCTTTTCCACAGTTTTTATGACCCATTTTACTGTCTCCGGATCAAACCCCTCCTCAACCAGGTCTTGCGCCCCATAGCCTTCCTCAATGTATAATTGCAGGATTTTGTCCAGGTACGGGTAAGGCGGCAGCGTATCCTGGTCTGTCTGGTTGGGCCTGAGTTCTGCGGAAGGCGCCTTGTCAATAATCTCCTGGGGTATGATTTCACCGTGACGATTAATAAATTTAGCCAGTTCATAGACCATGGTTTTGGGCACATCGGAAATCACGCTTAATCCCCCGCTCATATCACCATAGAGGGTGCAGTAACCCACAGCCATTTCACTCTTATTGCCTGTAGACAGGACAAGATACCCAAATTTATTGGAAAAAGCCATCAAAATATTACCGCGTATCCTGGCCTGGATGTTTTCTTCTGTGGTATCTGCCTCTCGCCCCGCAAAATGCTTCTTTAGTGTGTCTAAATAGGCCTGGTAAATACCTGTGATGGGAACCACCCTAAATTCCACACCCAGGTTGGCTGCCAATTTCCGGGAATCTTCCATACTTCCCCGTGAAGAGTACGGTGAGGGCATGGATATCCCCAGGACATTCTCCGCCCCTACGGCCTCTTTGGCGATACAGCAAACCAGGGCCGAGTCAATACCGCCGGATAACCCTATCACCGCTTTTTTAAAGCCGCTTTTCTTCATATAATCCCTAACCCCTAAAACCAAAGCCTGATAAACGGCTTCGATTTTCTCCTGGGGCTTGTACAGTCCGGGTATGCCCTTTTCACCGGTATCTACGGTCTTTATCTCTTCCTGGAAAGCTTTACAAACAAGCAAGGGTTCACCCTTTTTATCGAGAGCTATACTTCTCCCGTCAAAAATCAGTTCGTCATTGGCTCCCACCTGGTTGACATAGATGAAAGGCACCTCGTATTTTCGGGCATGATTTTGGATCAACCTGTATCTGATTTCCTCCTTTCCCACATAAAAAGGAGAAGCGGAAATGTTGATTAAGAGGTTGGCGCCTTGGACCGCCAGTTCCTCAATGGGGTCAAAGGCATACATTTTTCTTTTCGGCCACAGTTCCGGGTCGTTCCAGGCATCTTCACAAATAGAAATACCCAGGGTTTCCCCTTTGAAGGGAATGGTTTGGATGGACGGCGCAGGGTCAAAGTACCTGGCTTCATCAAAAACATCATAAGTAGGCAGCAGGGACTTATGCTGGCTTAATAATATCCTCCCCTGGTAAACCAGCAGGGCGGAATTATAGAGACCTTTTCCCGTATTTTCTCCTGAGGTAATAGGCGCACCAAAGAGCAGTCCAGTCTCCGGAAATTTCACCGACTCCACCACAATTTTATCGATGGCAAGCCGGATTTTATTAATGAAGGAGTCCCGTTCCAGGAGGTCCCGTGGAGGATAACCGGCAAGAAACAGTTCCGGAAAAACAATTAAATCAGTATCGCAGCTGTAATGAGACAATGTATCTATAAGCCTGGCCATATTGCCCTCAATGTCGCCAACCACCGGGTTTAGCTGGGCGATGGTTATTTTCATGTTTGCTTCTGCCTCCTCCAATTAGATGGACAAAATCCCCGCCAGGTTGTACTGGTCCAGGTCAATTTCTTTTTTCTGCTGTAAAGCCCATTGGATATCAAAGCTTTTGATTTCTTCTCCGGCGATTCCTATCATCTTTGCCCGCTCCCCTTTTAAGAGAAGTCTTACGGCTTCCGCTCCCATGCGGCTGGCGAGAATACGGTCCAGAGCTGTAGGTGTCCCGCCCCGTTGAATGTACCCTAAAATAGACAACCTGGTTTCCAAACCGGAAAGTTTAGTAATCTTCTCAGTGATTTCCCGTACATCACCGACGCCTTCTGCCACCAGGATGATACTATGGCGCTTACCCCGGGCCAGCCCCCGCCTGATGTTATCCACCACAGTTGTCACATCGGCAGGAATCTCGGGAATTAAGATGGACTCCGCTCCCCCTGCCAGCCCTGCGGCCAAGGCAATAAAGCCGGCGTTTCTTCCCATTACTTCAATAACAAAGATGCGCTCATGGGAGGTTGCCGTATCCCTGATCTTATTAATAGCATCAACTACCGTATTTACCACGGTATCAAAACCAATGGTCAGGCTGGTACAAGGGATATCATTGTCAATAGTACCGGGCACACCAATCGTTGGTATTCCCAGTTTATCCAAGGCCGCGGCTCCCCGGAAGGTCCCGTCCCCGCCGATGGCCACCAAACCCTCTATCCCCGCTTCTTTCATTTTTTGCACTGCTCTTTGACGGCCATCTTCTGTAAGGAACTCCTGGCTGCGCGCGGTATGTAGGATAGTACCCCCCCGGTGGATAATGTCGGCCACAGAACCAAGGTCCATTTTCACGAATTCGCCATGGATTAAACCGCTGTATCCCCGCATGACGCCAATAACTTCCACATTATGATAGATGGCAGTTCGTACAACTGCCCGGATAGCCGCATTCATGCCCGGGGCATCGCCACCGCTTGTTAGTACCGCAATACGCTTCATATCTGCCACTCCTTACTATATTGTTGCAATAGGATTTAAACATAATATAACACAAAACAGGGTTTCACAAAAACTATGGCTCATAGAGCATTTTACGGGTCATCCCTCCGTCAATGATCAGGTTAATACCCGTAATGAAATGCTCTTCTTCCCCCCTTCATCAACCGTATACTAACAATTACATCATACTAGAACATAGGGGAATGCCTTCCCCTAAGACCCCAAGGAATTATATAAATTCCTTAGGAAGAACAAAATTTTACCAGGCAATACTGAAATATAGTAGGGAAATGGCGTTTACTGTAAAACTGCCCTGCGTATTTTCCAGTAGGCCGCAGCCAGCATGAATAAAGTAAAAACAATAAGTGCCAGGCAAGTCCGTAGTAGATCGGTGAATACATAGTTGTTTAACACCAGGTCTTTTATCATCCGGAGGGCCCAGCCCTGGGGAGTGAAGAGAGACATTATTTTGATCGTCTCAGGAGGGTCAAGAAAACTCCAAAAACAGCCTCCGATGAAGCTGGTAAGAAGGGAAATAGCCGGGGCACCCGCCTGCAGCTGCGCCGGTGTCTTTAAAAAAACCGACAGAAACAGCCCCAGGGCTATAACTGCCAAAATATATAAAATTAAAATGATGTAATGATAAAAAGACGTAAAAAGGAAGATATGAAAGAACAGTCTGGTTAGGGAGAGAAAGATCCCTAACTGCACCAGGGCAAGGACAAGAAGAGAAAGAATGTTAGCCAAAAAGTATTTTGGCAAGAGGCCAGGGACAATGACCAGTCTCTGGAGTGTAAAATTGTTGCGTTCTTCTATCAACCAGCTGCTGTTAAACATGATGAAGAACATGAGAAACATCAGGATCATTCCCAAAGACTGTAAAGAAATAATAGGTAGGGTTTTGTGGGTCGGAACAATAATACCTGTACTTCCCAGTTCCCGGTATTCCATCTTCATTAATGGCTCCGGTTCCCATAAAGAATCAGCGTATTTCCAGGCGCTTCCCCATAAGTCAGATGGCTGCCCGGTCATTTGGAGCTGAAACTGTTTATAGATTTTCGTAACCCAGTTAGCCGCTGAAGCATTGGAAGCTAGCCTCATCACTTCACTGGCCAGCATCTCCTGGATTATCCCGTAAGATAGAGAGACAGGTGATTTCAGCAAAGTTATGGACTCATTGATATTCTCCTGGAGAATGGCTTCTTTGAACCCCCTTTTAATAATAAAAGCCACTTCTGCCTGATAATTTTTTACCAGATTTTCAGCTTTGGTTTTATCGGTAACAATAAGCTGAATTCCTTCTTTTCCCGCCAAACGCTCTATAAGCAAGCGGGAATAGTCGCTGTTATCTTCATCAGCGATCACCACAGGAATAAGATTTTGCTTCTCATAACTCTGTACCCCACTAACAAGGAAAGCAAAGAGCAGGGGAACCAGGACCATCACTATAAGAAAGCCCTTATCTTTAGCAAGTATTTTTATTTTATAGAAAGTTATGATTAACAGCTGGCTCATCTATTTCCTCCTCGGCCATGCCAGAATTCCTAGAGAGATGATAAGAAGTACACTGCCAATCATCATAAGATGCCAGACATCCGGTGTCAGAGAGAGGGTAGGATCGGCAGCAAAAATCTTTGTAAAGCCGCTAGCCATCCACTTATTAAAAGTAAAGTCACTCACCCTTTTGATGGTATCGGGCAGGGCAATGAGGGGGTAGATATTCCCCCCGATAATGGCAAGTAAGGGAGTACCTAGATAGCCAAGCAAATCGGCGATTTGTACTGTGGAGGAAACAGCCGCAATAAATGTAGCCCAGGCCGCTACAGCAAAGGACGAAGCGGCCAGAAGCACAAGGATACTAACCACCGGACTTCCCAGATATGTTTTAAAAAAGGCGCTGGTTAGGAGCAAAATAAACACTAATTGAACCAAAACCAAGACAAAAGAAGCTGTGAACTTACCAAGCAAGATTTGCCACATTTTGAGAGGTGAGGCCCTTAACCTGTCTCTCAGACCGGGGGCTTTCTCATATACGAGAGACTTCATTCCCATAAAACCCAAAAAAGAGGCAAAAACCGCCAGAAGTGAGGCTGTGAAATATTCAGCCGCCGTTATTTTGGGCAAAAAGGAAACCGTTTCTTCCCGAAAAACCCGGTTTCTTCCCAGGGAATTCATGGTGAAACTATAGGTCAGCTGTTTTTCCAGCTTAGCCAGCAAGTCCTCCCCTGCCCCGCCCCAGTAAGCGTAGCGCCAGGCAGTGATAATTCCGCTTTGCCCCGCCGAAATAAGGTTGGCAGCACTCAGCAGTTGATGCTTCATAAGGTTTGCTGCAGCTCTTTTTTCCTTATTGCCGATAAAGACAAAGGGCTTATTCTCGCCTGTGTAAATACTGTCCATAAACCCAGCAGGTAAAAGGATAATACCTGCCACCTCATTCTTTTCCAGCATCTCCAGGGCTTTTCTTTCCTCAGTCTCCTGTATTTTTACTAATTCTTTCAAATGACTGGCCGTCTCAAACTGGCTTAAGAGCATTTTAGAATAGGCCGTTTTATCTTCATTTACTAAGGCAATCTGGAATTTTTCACTAAAGCGTTTATTGTCAAGATAAGGAGTGAAAACCTGTACAAAAAACCAGATAAAGAAACAGGGCAGCAAAAACAGGGAGATTAGGGCAACCCTGTCTTTCCATAACATCTTCAGTTCATTTTTGATAAGGCAATAAATGATCATATTCTAGTCACCCGATATAAGTTTGGGGAAGAGGCTTCCACCTCTTCCCCATGATAGTTTATTGCATGTAGGGCTGGAACAGGGCCATATTTTTCTCAACAAACTGCTGGACTGCGGCCATCAGTTCCTGCTGGAGCTTAAACATTTCTTCTTCGGATATATTGACTACATCCACAGTATTGCCGGCCTCGAGCTTAGGAAGTTTGACTTCTGCGCCAAATTCATCTTTTTGCTTCACTGTTACATTCAAGTTAGCCCCCTGAATACCTTCCGAGGGTACATCAAAGGTCAGCTTTAAAGTGGAGTCCATTTCCCTGTTCTTATCCTTCTCATTTACGGCCATGTTGGTTTTCAATTCTCCGGAGAATTTGCCTGTTCCCTCCTGATCTTTGGCCGTAACGGTGAATTTTACCTCATCGTCTTGTTTTGCCCCGTCTTTTACTTCAGAGAAATCGCTCTCCAGAAGCAGCGAAAAATCCTCTTTGTCATCCTTCAGGGAGAAGGAGAAGGTTCCTTTTTTGGTCTTGCTGTCTATGGGCTTCTTGGTATAAGCTGCCTTTAGCTCACCACTTTTACCCTGTTCTCCACCTGAAACAACAAAAAGTCCGTTCTCCTGTTTGCTTGCATCCACCCACCGGGCTGTCTTGATTACTGTTTTATCATTGGCATTACCAAAGGTAACTTCCCGTTCCAGGATATTGTCTTTACCGTCAATATAAAGAACCATTTTTACTCCGTCGGCTAATTTAAGATCCTTGAGACCGTCGTGAATATTCTTGCTAAACTCCTGCAGCATCCCTTTTATTTCCGACTTTTCTTTTTCCTTGATACCCAGGGCTGCCAGGTCATAACCGGCATCATCCATTAATTTTATGATACTTTTCTGTTTGGTGTAGACCAGGTTTAAAAGCTTCTCGTCTTCCGCCATCTTGTCAGCCATTTTTTTCATTAAATCTGCAATTTCAGCTTCCGTAAATGATATTGTCAAAATCCGGGTATTAATTTTCATATTTCCCTCGGGGAAAGTCCCCTTCTGCATGGTAACCTGTGTTTTCTTCAAGCTATCCACGTATAGCTTAGCGTAATCTTCAAAAAGGGCTTCTCTCTCTTCTTTAGGAATACGAAAAGCATCGAGCACATCATTGTAGGTTAGGATTTTCTTGGGCAGGGCAGTCACACCAAATTTTTCCTTGAGCTTATCCCTGTCTTTTAAATCTACGACAGCATACTTGTTGTAAATGAGCGGAACACCAAAACCAAACTTAGTCTTATCTACAAAAGTTTCGAAGCCAATGAGTTTATTGCCTTCCAAGGCAACATCAAACTTTGTATAGTACTGCTGGTTTTTCTCGTCAACAAAACTCTCAGCGATAATTTTGCTTTTTTCTAAAATATCTAGAAGGATCCACAGGTTAGGGTCGGGCAATTCTAAACCTTTGATACCGGCTGATATTTCCACAGTACTGCGCACAGGGTTTTCCAGATAAGGCTTTACATATTCCTTATAGTACCAGTCATAAGATTCTCCCCAGGTCTTGACCAGTTGGGAGAGATGTTTACCCTCGGCCTCAAGATAAATTTGCTTGGGACTCTTGAATAAGTCATGAACAAAATAACCGTAAGCGCTGCCAGCAAAAAGAAACACCGCTAAGAGAACGGCGATCAGTATGTTCCTTTTTTTACTGCTATTTGTTGGCTGTGGCGCAATCAATTCTTCGCGTGAGGTCATATTCGTCTCCATTATTTCCCCTCCATCTTTTTGGCTTTATTTAGTTTTTTTATTTGAAGTAGCGAAGTAACCTTCCAGTTCAGCCATAGTGCCAACAGTCTCTATCCGGCCTTCCTTTAAAAAGGCAAGCCTGTGGCATATCCCGTCTACTTCTTCCAGATAGTGACTGGTATAAATAACAGTAGTTCCCTCTTCACTTAATTTTTTCACCGCAGACAAAATACACCGTCGGGATTCTACATCTACCCCTGCTGTAGGCTCATCCATAATGAGTATTTGGGGATTATGCAACAGTGAAGCGGCTATGTTCAACCGTCGTTTCATACCGCCGGAATAATGGTCTACAGGATCTTTTATACGGTCTTGCAAGGCAACAACGAATAAGACATACTCAATACGTTCCTGCAGTACTCTTCCCCGTAAGCCATAAACCTGACCCCAAAATTTAAGGTTATCTATCCCGCTTAGTTTTGTGTAAAGGGCTATTTCCTGAGGTACAAAGCCAATAAGCTTTTTGACAAGGTGAGCCTGTTTAACCAAACTTATATCTTTTATATAGATGTCTCCGCTTGTAGGTTTGGAAACAGTAGCCATCATCGATAAAAGAGTGGATTTACCCGCCCCATTAGGACCCAACAGACCAAAAATCTCACTTTTGTAAATATCCAGGTTTACACCGTTAATGGCAACTTTTCTACTATAGCTTTTAATTAAATCTCTAATCTGGATAATTATTTCCTTTGCCATTCCTTCCCCCGTTCAGAGCGGTTCGTATTTCATAATGCTATATTTAACTTCCTCTAAAAATGAGCTTTTTCCTGCTTGCGTTCCTAGTATATTATAAAAAAAATATATGTATTTTTTAGAACAGATTACAAAAAGAGATAGCTTTCACCATCCCCTCGGATACTCCTGAGCACAATCAAGGCAGACTTTCCTGCCTTCCTTTAATCTTATCTTGTGTTCAGGCGCGCCGTCCCCACATTCTCCGCAGATTACTCTGGTAAAGATTTTAGCCCTTTCTGGTAACTTAAAACTTGGTTTTTTAATATCAAACGCCGGTCTTACGATTAAAAAAGGTGAAAGTCTGCTTTCCTGCTGTACCGCTTAGTTCGCCATCATCGCTGCACCTTTCCTGTCCGTCCAATAAGCGGTAGGCAAAAACATTATGGGTAGCATCCCTGTATCGCTTGTTGATATTCCTGGTGAGAGAAAGTCGTGACTTGTACCTTTTTATTTAACCAGGCGGGATATAGCTTTGAAAGTGTCTGTTCCCGCAAAACGGCATAGTTCAAACAAGATAGACTCATAAGTGGAAACAATGGCCCCTTCCTGCTTCATTCTTTCCAGAGCCACTCTCCTGTCACTCTCTTTCCGGGAGGAGACACAATCCTCGATCACAACCGGAAAATAGTTTTGCTCCAGCAAATCAATCACCGTCTGTAATACACAGACATGGGTCTCTATCCCTGCAATAATGATAATTCTTTTGCCCAGGCTGGCGATACGCTCTTTAAAAACCGCTTCGTCGCAACAACTGAAAGAATTTTTTTCTATGTGTGTATATTCACCTAGGGCTTCCTTGACGGGATATACCGTAGTTCCTAATCCTTTGGTGTACTGCTGGGTCACCAGCATAGGAATATTGCACTGTTTTAAACCCTTGATTAATATAATGAGATTTCTTGTAAGTTCTTCTTTTCCAGCTATATGGGGAAGGAGCCCTTCCTGCATGTCAATGACAACCCCCGCCGTATTCTCTTTTAGTATCCGCATAAATAAATTCCTCCTTAATCTTGTTTCAGTTAACAATACACTTATTTACTTATCTAATTATGCATATATCTTCATTTTTCCTTTTTAGTTTCCTAAATTAAAAGGCCGGTGACAAAATCCCGTCACCGGCCTTTTAATTGCTTTGTTTAGTGGGCTAAAGCGCTGTCTACGGTTAAAATATTTATTTTTCTCTGGAGCACCAGTAAAATCAGATTCATTAGGAATACGACATTTCTATCCTCTAAAAATAGGGTAAGGGGCACCGTCCTTTCCGGGCGATGACCCTTAAAAAGGGAGGTAGTGTAAGCCAGGAATTATATTACTTTTCCTTTTCCAGGAGAGCTAAGAATTCTTTGACCTCTTCCTCTTTCATCTTGTAGGTATGCTCCCCGTCCACTGGGAATTTGCCTTCCCGTACATCCTGGGCATATTCCTTAAAGGCGTTGGTGAGAACTTCTCCTACGTTGGCATACTTCTTAACAAACTTGGGTGTGAAATTATCATAGAACCCTACCATGTCGGCATAAATGAGCAGCTGTCCGTGGGTGTAAGGACCGGCTCCAATGCCTAATATGGGAATATTAGCTCTTTCGGTAATAGCTTTACCTACAGCTGAAGGTACGCCTTCCACCAGAATACTGAATGCCCCCGCTTCTTCGACGAGTTTGGCTTGCTGTACCAGGCTTAAGGCCGCCTGACCGGTACGGCCCTGGGCCTTATAACCGCCCAACTGTCCCATGAACTGGGGAGTTAGACCAATGTGGCCCATAACTAAGATTCCGGCCTGCTGGATAGCTTTGATGCGGCTGGCAATCATGGGTCCGCCGCCTTCCAGTTTGATGGCGTCAACCAGAGCTTCTTTAACGAACCGTCCCGCATTGGCAATTGCCTGTTCATCAGAGGCCTGATAAGACATGTACGGCATATCCCCTACAATGAAGGTGTTGGGCGCACCACGGCGTACAGCCTGGCAGTGGCGAATCATGTCATCCATTGTCACCGGGAAAGTGGTGTCGTAACCCAGGCTTACCATACCCAGGGAGTCACCTACCAGTATCATGTCTACTCCGGCTTTCTCCTGCATTTTGGCTGTCAAATAGTCATAAGCAGTGAGATAGACGATTTTCTCCCCGTTCGCCACCATTTGATTAAAATCATGAATAGTTTTTTTAGCCATAATAACACCCGCCTTATTAGAATTTTATGTATTATAAAGCTAGCGCTTTATAAACAAAAACTATTGTGCGATATTATCATACATCGTTCACGGTATAACATAAAATAAAAAGCGGCTACTAGCTACCGGTATCAAATATCAGGTATTGGAAAATATTTTCCTGCTTAGCTATATTTTAGCATAGTACAGTCTTACATTTAAGCAAAAAATTTTGCTTTTTTCTAACTATTTTTTATTTTAAAATCAGTAGCTAAAAAACCCAAAAAACAATCTAAAACTTTTCATAAACAAACATGAGGAGTTTTTTGTTTTACCAATCAGGAAGTATGTATTTTGGGGTCTGCATAAACCGCTTAATCGAATAAAGATAATTGCCCGGATTTAACTCTTGGGGTTTTATCTTTCAATATGATTATATCTTCAGTATATCTATTAATTAAGGAAGAGCTATCTTTAAAATGCTTATTCAGGTTGTTATGAACCATCTTCTCACTAAAATTGGCATAGCAATAGCTGCATTGGAATTGACAAGTATTGTAGACACCCATATCAACGGACTCCACACATAAACATTCCTTCCTTTGGTTTGGGTCTTTTCGATACCTTTTTTGAATGCCGAACAGCTTCTGTATGAGCTTTCCGTCAATGCAACTGCCAGGCTCAATACCAATTTGATCTAAATCCACAGTCTCGGTACACGAAAATATCTGTAAACCATTTTTATGGGCAATTTCTTTGAATTTTTCCGCCAGTTCCAGTAGTTCCTTACGATGCTCGTTAGCAGTAAAGTCAGTAAACTGTATGCCATATTGGGTTTCAAGTTTCTTAAGCCTATTGTTTACTTTACTATAAAACTCCAAAAAGCTGATCATTGCACGTTGGGCCTGCCCCTTTAAACACGAGGAAATATAAGCTATTTTCTCCAGGTGGTATTCCACAGGTGTGAGAGAGCTGATCACGATAGGATCATACCGCCAAATGACTTTTCCTTTACCAATCCGTTTGCTCAATTCTACAAATGTTTCTATTCTTTCGTGAACCGGTGGAACATGGGGCTCAAAAATCTTGGGGTAATCGTTTAGGGTATATTGAAAATAATAGTGATAGCCCCTTTGATCAAGATAGTCCAGATGCTTGATAAAGGGTTGGGGATTTTTCGTCCAGAAAACAATGGCATCCACATCTTCGGGTAACAAACTATAACCCTTTACCTGCCGGGGGTTAAAGGGATTGATATTGTAAAAAAATCCTTCTTCTATTCTTTTGATAAACCAGTCACCAAAAAAGGCCGGAATATCTGTCCGGCGACTAGCGCTAATAATCAAGGGGCTGCCTCCAACAAGTCATCACATTGTTCATTATATACATTTTCAGTATCTTCACCATACTCTAAACTGCCTTCACGGAGTTTGTGGAAATGATCCAAAATTTCTTTGGTTACGTTCCTTATTTCCTCAGAATCGCTTTGAAGGTACTTTTGCAGCATTTTCCTATTGTTTTTTGAAAGGTTTGAGTATTGGTACAACATGTACATTCTATTCATTGCTGTCAACTTATCCCGCTCGGCAGCAGGTTTTTTTGAACAGTCCTTACAAACATGATTTCTGTGCCCTTTGCCGGAAAATTTTTCATCGGCCCTTATCCTGCCACAGATCTTACAATAATGTCCCATCTTACACAATCACCACTTATCCTGTTTATAACAAATTAGAACCGTACCGCATGAGAACTATGGACTGGCGCTGCTGAACCAACTTTAATAATCCGGATATTGTTCAGGGGCTCCCCCTTTACCCTCGATAACTACCGGCCTTATGGGCGGCACGTCGGATTGAAGTATCTCCTCAACCTACACATCAAACTTCCACTCGTCGCCAAAGTCGAACAGGTACAAAAAACTTTTCCCGCGTACGAGGCCAAGCTGCCCTATTACCGCATTGTCGACATACGGCGGATGGTTGTCCTCTTTGCTCCAGTAAGCGTTACGCGACCAAGGTTTTCCATCCATGAAGAAGGCGAAAAGATGGTCGTCATTAAATCTAAATGCCTCCTGTATGGCCTCATGGAGATGTTGCAGGGTATGAAATGCGGAAATTTTGATGCGCCGCCAGGTACGCTCGCCAGCCTGTAAGGATTGGCCTTCACGATATTGATACTCTCATTGCCATAGGTTTTATATATTTTTATTGCATAAGCTGTAGAAACCCCATTACTTTGGAACAATGGACCCGACATCTACAGCAGCAAGATTCCCGACCACCGTAACAAGGTCAGAAAAACCCTTGGATTTTATTTTTATGACGCAGAAACCGTTTTCTTCGTTTTCATAGGTGATTCGTTCAACAACACCGCTTATATATTCCATACCAAATCCTGCCAATCGGTCTAATAAGTAATATTCCAGCTGGATTTCCACCTACAATTGTATAAGGCGGCACATCCTTTGTCACTACTGATTTAACCGCTGCAATAGCATTTAGCAAAATGACTTTTTACACGGTCTGCCGTCCCTTGTCGCAAGGGGATGGCATTATTTATATTGACTTCTAAAGGAAAAAAGGCGGCCTTCTTTGTAAGGCAGGCCACCTGAATACAGCAACTTATTTACTTAACTGCAAGCTGGTCAAGACAGGGTTAAAATCAACAATATGCCGTTTAAGTCCCAGTTCTTCCGGGCTGATACCTAAGGCTAATCCCACCAACTGGGGTAGATGAAGAACAGGCATGGTAATTTTCTCACTGAAATGCTTTTGACTGTCAGGCTGATACATATCTAACTGCATTTGACAGAGGGGGCAGGGGGTGACCAGGCAGTGGGCTCCTGCTTCCCTGGCTGATTGACAGGTCAAGCCGGTGAGTTTCAGGACTTCTTTTTCCGCGGGGAATACGGCGTGAAAACCGCAGCAGTCCAGTTTACGCCCAAAATCCACTGCTTCAGCGCCCAGGGCCTGGGCCAGGAGTTCCAGGGACTGGGGATTTAAGGGGTTTTCAAAACCCATGATATCAGGGGGACGCAAGATATGACAGCCGTAGAAATTGGCTACTTTAAGGCCTTTCAAAGGTTTTTTTACTTTTTTCTTTAATTTATCCAAGCCGTAATCCTTAAGGAGCGCCCAGAGAAGATGAGTGACCTGGGAAGAACCGGTATAAGTGAGTCCTGCTTCTTTCAAGACCTTATTGACTTTCTCTTTTTCTTTAGGGTCCTGGTCCAGTTGCTGTTTAGCCTTGCGCAGCATGAGGGTACAAGTGTTACAGACGGTGAGGAGGGGGAGACCTAATTTTTCGGCCAGAGAGATGTTACGGGCATTAATAGCCAGGGCTAAAGAATGGTCTATATCTTGGATGTGACTGGCCCCGCAGCAGGTCCAGCCTTCTAACTCCAGAAGTTCTATACCCAGTATTTCCGCCACTTTCTTAGTAGCCAGCATGGCCTCACCGGCTGCAGCCTCCAGGGTACAACCAGGAAAAAATCCGTATCTCATTTAGCTTCCCCCTTTCGGACCAGCCTGTAGATTTTCCTGACACCTTCAATGCCTGGGACCGGTTTAGGAATGTGTAAAGGGTTGATTTTACCTTTTTTCAAGAGACGCAGAGCAAAGGGAAGGCGATGGAGGGTATTAAAGAAACCTTCGGTCTTGATGGGCAAGGTCATTTCATTAAGACGACCGGAATTTTTTACATCATCATAGAAGGCATAGGCATGACGAGCCCCCTTGTTCCGGGTATAACCCATGTTCATGCTCTCCTGGCGGAGGCCGCTGATATGGTCGGCAGGTCTCACACCTTTGGGACATTTGGTAATACACTGCATGCAGCGCACGCATTTCCAGAGGCCGCCCTTTTCCAGGGCAGGGGTAAGGTGTTGGGCAGGAGCGCCATCCCGGGAATCCACGGTAAAACGATAAGACTTGGTAAAAATGAAGGGCTCATAAAAACCTTGGGAATTGGTAGTATGCTGGGTACATTCGGAAGTGCAACAGCCGCAGAGGATACAGTCTGTAGGATTGGAAATTTTGTGGAATTCTTCTTCCGACTGGCTAAACCCACGAGTACAGTCTTTTTTTTCATCGACAATAAGCCAGGGTCTAACCTCTTTCATTCTCTCCAGCTTGGGGTCCCAATCGACAACCAAGTCACGGACCACAGGGAAATTGCTAAGGGGTTCGACGGTAAGGACAGAAGTTTGATAAACTTCCAAAAGTTCATCCAGAGAAGTCTTGCAGGCCAGGACAGCATTGCCATTGACTCTCACGCCACAGCTCCCGCAGATGGCGTGACGGCAGGCGGAGGTAAAGTTAAGGGTGGGGTCCTGTTCGTCCCGGATTTTGATGAGTCCCCAAAGGAGGGTTTTGTTTTTTTCGTAAGGAAAGGTATATTGCTGAAACCACTCTTTAGTGCCGTCAAAGCGTTTAATGCGATAAGTGATTGTATCCATCAGTATCTCCTTTCTTCAGGTTGATACTTGGTGATTGTCACCGGTAAATAATCCAGTTTGTACTGGCTGCCTGTTTTGGTGATGAGGGTATGTTTCAGGAAGTTACGGTCATCTCTTTCGGGATAATCCTCACGGGCATGGGAACCGCGGCTTTCTTTTCTGGCAATGGCCCCCATGGTTACAGCTTTGGCCAGTTTCAGTAAATTGCCGATTTCTATATAGTTGATAAAGGCCATGTTGTAACGCTGGCTGGAGTCACCTATATAACAGTCCTGGTAATCCTCCAGAAGTTGATTAATTACCTCTAAAGCATGGACCATTTCTTTTTCCGTACGGAAGATTCCCACATTATACCACAAAGTTTCCGCCATGGTATCACGGATGGTAACAACTTTCTTTCCTGTGGTTTTTCGGCGCATGGTCTCAAAATGTTCCTGCCAGTACTGGGCTCGCTTTTCCAGTTTGGCGGGATCGCCGGGAGCCCGGTTCATGGCGCTCTCAGCTACCCCCAATCCTGCATGTTTACCAAAGACAATAATGTCAGCCATGGAGTTGCCCCCTAAGCGATTGGCCCCATGAATGGAGACACAGGCACATTCCCCTGCTGCATGGACACCCTGGACAGGGGTACTGGATGTCCTAAAGTCCGTAATGTGAATGCCACCCATCATATAATGACAGCTGGGGCGAATAGGGATGGGGTCTTTAATAGGATCAAGGTTTTCAAAATCCATGGCCAGCTCGCGAATCTGGGGAAGACGTTCGAGAATTTTCTTTTCTCCCAGATGTCTTAAATCCAGGAGAACATAGGCATTAATCCCCTGACCGATACCACGGCCCTCCTTGATTTCCGTTTCAATGGCCCGGGAGACCAGGTCTCGAGGGCCCAGTTCCATTTTTTCCGGGGCATAGCGGGCCATGAATCTTTCCCCGTCCTTATTCAGGAGATAACCACCTTCACCCCGGCAGGCCTCAGACATGAGAATGCCAGTGCTGGCCAATCCCGTGGGATGGAACTGGACAAATTCCGGGTCTTTCACAGGAATTCCCGCTTCAAAGGCAGCAGCTGTACCATCACCCGTCATATTAAAGGCATTGGTGGTCCGGTTCCAGTACATGCGGCCAAAGCCGCCGGTGGCAATAACCACCGCTCTGGCGCAAATTGCATGAATTTCCCCGTTTCTGATATTCATAGCCACGAGACCCTGGAATTCCTCTTTTTCTACAACAAGTTCCAGGAGAAACCATTCGTTTAAGAACTTGACCCCCTGTTTGAGACACTGTTCATAGAGGGTATGCAATATCACATGACCTGTTTTATCCGCCGAATAGCAGGTACGGGGCGAAGAAGCGCCCCCAAAGGGACGCTGGGCGATACGCCCTTTTTCGTCCCGGGAAAAAGGTACGCCAAAAGAGTCCAGTTCCCAGATACATTCGGGCATATTGCTGACAAAGAATTCGATGGCATCCTGGTCGCCCAGGAAATCACTGCCTTTTACCGTATCGAGAAAATGTTTTTCTACGGAATCTGTAGGGTCCTTATAGGCCAGGGCGGCGTTAATTCCACCCTGGGCTGCCCCGGTATGGGAACGGGTGGGAAAGGTTTTGCTTAAAACTACCACGTTCAAACCCGGTTCTTTGCTGGCTTCCAGGGCTGCCCGTATGCCGGCGCCGCCGCCGCCTACAATAACCACATCAAAATTGAGCATACTCCACCTCCGGTTTGTGATTAATAGTACATATATAATTGTACCTTATTTCACTAAATGTGAGAAAAAAATAAAAAGATAAAATTAAAAGTACTTTCTTATTTCCCGAACAAAGGCGCTTGCGTGCACTTTGTTCAGGAAATCATTTAGTCAGCCAGACGATAAGCTTCTACGCCGATTTTATACTGGTCATTGCCCTGGGCATCGATGACCACAATACACGGGAAATCTTCTACCTCCAGGCGGTAAATAGCTTCAGGCCCCAATTCCGGGTAAGCTACTACATCGGCTTTTTTTACGGAACGGGCGATGGTTGCCCCTGCGCCGCCAATAGCGGCAAAATATACGGCGCCGTATTTTTTCATGGCATCTATCACCTGGGGACTGCGGGGGCCTTTACCGATCATACCCTTTAATCCTTTTTCAATCAGGAGAGGAGCATAGGCATCCATACGCCCGCTGGTGGTAGGACCGCAGGAACCAATAGCCTGTCCAGGCTTAGCGGGACAGGGCCCTACGTAATAGATGATCTGGTCCGTGAAATCTACCGGCAGGAGCTGGCCTTCCTGCAGGGTTTTGGCCAGATATTTATGGGCTGCATCACGTCCGGTATAGATAACTCCGGTAATGGTCACCCGGTCTCCTGCTTTTAAGTCCTGTATCTGCTCAGGTTTTAAAGGGGTGGTAATCTTTTTTACCTGTGCCATTTCCTTCACGTCCTTTCATAGTTGATAGTTGGTAGATGGTAGTTGGTAGTAATTGGATGCTTCCCGACTCCCGACTTAAAATATTTTGGGGTAGCGGGTACGGGTGGCGGGAGGCGATGAAAATATCGGATGTCGGAAGTCGGAAGTCTGATGTCGTTACCCTCAGAGAATTGCTTCTGCATGCCGTGCGGCATGGCAGTTTAAATTTACAGCCACGGGCAGGGTGGCAATATGGGTGGGGTAATCTTCAATGTGAACAGCCAAGGCCGTAATGCGACCGCCCAGACCTTGCGGGCCTATTCCTAAACGGTTGATTTTCTCCAAGAGTTCTTCTTCCAGGGCCTGGTAGTTAGGATCAGGATGGGGCTCACCGATCTTGCGGGCTAAGGCCTTCTTAGCCAGCAAAGTAGCCTTTTCCATAGTTCCGCCTATGCCCACGCCAACGATAACAGGAGGACAAGGGTTTCCTCCCGCTTCCCGGACGGTCTTTAAGACAAATTCTTTTACCCCTTGAATTCCTTCGGCCGGCTTGAGCATTTTTAGAGCTCCCATATTTTCACTGCCGGCTCCTTTGGGTACCACGCTGATTTTCAAGCGGTCACCGGGTACAATTTCCGTATGGATCACAGCAGGTGTATTATCTCCTGTATTTTTGCGCAGAAAGAGGGGGTCTTGTACTACGGACTTGCGCAAATATCCTTCCTCATAGCCCCGGCGTACTCCTTCGTTGATGGCAGCCTGTAAATCACCACCCACAATATGAACATCCTGGCCTAGCTCCACAAAGACCACGGCCACTCCTGTATCCTGGCACATGGCCATGTTTTCCTGCCGGGATAAAGCGATGTTGTCGAGAATTTGTGACAGGCAGTACTGACCAAATTCTGATTCTTCCCTGTCAAGTCCCAGGCGAATAAGTTCCTCCACATCCTCTCCCAGGTTACAGGATGCCTGGATACATAAATTTTTTACAACATCTATTATTTTATCAACAGATATCTCTTTCATCCCTAAACCTCCTTATAACCGGGCTACTCCGGTATCTCTTGCCGTCTTGGCCACAGCATCAGCCACAGCATCAGCCACTCTGGGATCCAGAGCATAAGGCAACACATTGGTCTCACTGAGTTCAGCATCAGGTATAATGCCGGCCAGGGCCACGGCCGCTGCAAGTTTCATTTCTTCGTTTATCTCCTTTGCGCGCACAGACAGTGCTCCTTTGAAGACTCCCGGGAAAACAAGCACATTGTTCACCTGGTTGGGAAAATCAGAACGCCCTGTACCTATAATAGCTGCTCCTCCGGCCTTCGCTTCATCTGGCAAAATTTCCGGTACAGGGTTGGCCATGGCAAAGATAACAGCATCCTTATTCATGGTTTTTACCATTTCTTTGGTTACAAGGCCAGGCTTGGAAACACCGATAAAGGCATCGGCTCCCACAAGGGCATGGGCCAGAGTTCCTGTCTTCAGATCCGGGTTGGTCACTTTGGCCAGCTCCTCATGAGACCAGTTCAGCATGGTTTCCGGTTGATTCCGGTTTATGATGCCGTTTCTGTCGACCATATAGAGTTTCTTTACCCCATAGGCCAGTAAAATCTTGCCAATGGCGGTTCCCGCCGCTCCTATGCCGTTAATGACTATTACACTTTCCTTAAGGTCCTTTTTTACAACCTTGAAAGCATTTATCAAACCGGCCAGAACACAGACAGCAGTACCGTGCTGGTCGTCATGGAAAACAGGTATATCCAGTTCTTTTTTTAGACGGTCCTCAATTTCAAAACAGCGGGGAGCGCCGATATCCTCAAGGTTAATCCCTCCAAAGACAGGAGCTATGTGTTTGACTGTCCTGATTATCTCCTCTACATCCTGGGTATCCAGACAAATGGGGAAAGCATCGACATTGGCAAAAGCCTTAAACAGAATAGCTTTTCCTTCCATAACGGGTAACCCTGCCTCCGGTCCGATGTTGCCTAGCCCCAGTACGGCAGACCCGTCTGAAACTACGGCAACCATGTTGCCTTTACATGTATACTTATATACGTCTTCCTTATTCGCTTGAATCTTTAAGCAGGGTTCAGCCACTCCCGGAGTATAGGCAACACTTAAATCTTCCCTGGTTTTAAGTGGTACCTTGCTGATAATTTCGATTTTGCCGCGTTTTTCCTCATGCAATTGCAAAGCCAAAGCATTATAATCCATTTAATAAACCCTCCTTCCTTTCTGCTGCCGAAAAAATTTTTTCACTTGAATCGCCACCAATTGTTTTATTGAGTTAATAATATCTAAGAATTATATAGAAATATAATATAAAATATATATGTTATCATAGATATAAACTATAATGTCCGCTTTATATTTTAAGAAGGGGCCAAACCAGCCCCTTCTTAAAAAGTATGTTAACTTTCATCATTATTTCAGCAAGGGCACGAGTAGTCCAGCGATAATCAGTATCAGAGCGCCGCCCAGGCGGGATGATATCTGGGCGAAAGGCATCAATTCCATACGCTTGGCTGCAGAAAGGACCGCCACGTCGCCGGTTCCACCCATGTTTGCCATACACAGACCTGCGGTAAGCGCCGACTCTATAGGATAGAAGCCAACAAATTTGCCGAAGATGCCGGCGCCGATAATAGCGCCAATTACGGTCATGAGGATAATAAGAACATAGGCGCCGGTAAAGGCATCCAGAACTGCCTTCAGATCTGTATAGGCAACGCCGATACCGATCAGCAGGGCCAGTGTAAAGTTTTTGGCCACGAACTGGTACCACTGGCTTGCACCATCTTCGATGACCTGGGGCATCAGTTTAAAGACCTTGCAAATGGCGACAGTAATGATCATTAAGGCATAGGAATGCAGGGGAATAAACTTAGCCAGTAGTACACCCCCGGTAAAGAAGGTTGTAGCGGTCAAAACTCCTATACCCATCTGACCAAGGTCAATTTTCGAACCGCTATCGGTCTTTAAAGAAAAACCATGCATAATAACACCGTTGCCAGTCCACTCGGGTTTTCTCTTCCCTATTTTATCCAGCAGCCCTGCGGCCACAATGGATGCAGCGTTACCAAGAGCCACAGCCGGGACCAGGATGGATAGGTAATGCTTGGCATCGCCGCCACCCAGGGTCTTGGCATAAATCTGGGACATGGGAACGGCGCCGGCTCCCATACCTCCGCCCATGATAGGCATGGCAATCTGCAGCATGGCTTCTCTCCAGCCATAGCCTATGATGAGCCCCACAATTGCTGCCAACCCAAAACTGATGATCAACCCGCCGACTAGAGGTATGGCATAACGCGCGCCGGCCTTAACCAGAAGTTTGGGGTCCATACCCAGTATACTACCGCAAATTAGAGCAGCGATGTAAAAATCAAGAAATCCCATACTTTGCATAAAGTCACTAACAGTCTTGATGGTATCTTTCGGCATCAAACCACCATACACCAAAAAGGCGCTCCCAAAGATGGCGACAATAGGGCCCCCGCCCAGATAATCCTTGATAATGGGCAGGTTATCGCCCAGCAGACCGGCTATGGCGCCCAAGACCATCATGTAAGCAAAAGCACCAATCATGTTTTTGGGTAAAAGATTCATGTGGGATGCCGCGAGTACTATCACGGTAATGATTGCAAAATAAACCACGGGCACTCCCATAACAGTGTACTTTTTTGCTGCAGAAGCCTTGATCTCGACCGACATATAAAACCTCCTTTTCTATAGATAATTTTGATCCATCTGCATTTTACAGGAGGTTTTTTTAATTAACAATTTTTCGTAAATATCGGTCTTTTTGGTCTTTGTGGTCTCAGGCTTTCTCTTTGTATTTTTTCACGGGCCGCCCGATGCTGCCGTACTCCAGGCTTATTTCCACCTCCTGAGTCATGACCAGGTATTCCAGGTATCTTCTGGCCGTAACTCGGGCCAACCCGAGATTATCGGCGATCTCATCGGCGGTAAAAGATTGTTTTTTTTCCTTGATAAATTCTTTGATGATGTTTAGTGTATATAAACTAAGTCCCTTGGGTATATCTTCCTCAACTTTAGTCTTTTTTACCATGGAATCGATGTCCTCCTGGGATATGCTTTTTTTCCCGTGCAGCCTGCGGGCCATATTCAGATAGTTTTCCAGAGAGGCTTTCAACCTGTCCAGACGAAAGGGCTTTATGAGATAATCAACAACTCCATATCTCATCCCTTCTTTCAAATAAAGGGGGTCCTGGGATGCCGTAACCATAATCACATCCATGTCCTGACCGTTTTTGCGCATCTCTTTCAAAAATTCCAGCCCGTTTAACTGAGGCATAAAAATATCCAGAATTACAAGGTTTGGCTTGTACTGGTTGATGGCCTCCAACCCTTCGGTACCGCTCCTTGCTGTGCCTACAACAGTAAACCCGGGGATATCCTGTACAACTTTCCTGTTAATATCAATAACCATGGGGTCGTCTTCGATTATCAACACCCGGATTTCTTTCACCCTGTTATCCTTCCTTTCGGTATGGCGATTTGAAAAACAACACCACCTGTGGATTTATTATACCAGGATATATTTCCGTCCTTCTCTTCCACAAAGTGTTTTACCAGGGTTAAACCTATCCCTTTGTTTTCTTCACCTTTTGTTGTAAATCCCTGTTGATATATCTTGTCGTTAATCTCCCCGGCAATTCCCTTGCCCCAATCTTCTACTTCAATATACAACTTTTCCTCGTCATCCCTTATCAAAACCCTTACCCGTCGCCTGCTGTCTTCCAGGTTCTTAACAGCATCAAAAGCGTTATCGATCAAATTACCGATAACAGTGATTAACTGGATACAGGAAGATTTTGAAGAAACATGTTCCAGGGAGCTTTCCTCATCTAAAATGAATTCTATACCAAGTTCATTAGCCAGGGCCAGTTTGCCTATCAACAATCCCCCAATGAGGCTGTCCTTGACTTTTTTTACCAGGATATCTATCTTGTCCTGTTGTTTTTCACTGGTATTCATGATAAAATCAATGGCTTTTTCATACTGCCCCAATTGCAGCAGTCCGGCAATGGTGTGGATATTATTCTTAAACTCATGGCTCTGGGCCCGAAGGGCATCCACATATTTTTTAACACCCGTCAACTCTTCGGCAAGTTTTTGTATCTCCGTCATATCACGAAAGCTAGCTACAGCCCCCATAACCTGATTATTCAATACTATGGGCACCCTGTTGGTGAGTACCCTGTTCTCATGGAGCAACTGGTCCTGGTCAAATTCAGCCTTGCCCGTTGCCAGGATCTCCGGCAGCCGCGTATTCGGTACTATGTCAACTACGGGCCTCCCTATCACATCTTCCTTTAAACCTAGAAGCTTTTTAGCCCCATCATTCATCACGGTTATTATACCTTGTTTATTAATGGCTATAATTCCTTCCCTGATAGAACTCAAAATGGCCTGTTTCTCCTCCACCAAAGTCGCAATTTCGATAGGCTCCAAGCCAAACATGGCCTTTTTAACATTGCGGGCCAGAAGCACGGCTCCGATAAAACCTATGGCCAGACCCCAGATTAATGCCCTCTTGATCTTCTTTTGCACAAAATCGATTGATTTCTGAACATCATTGGATAAAACCCCCACCGAAACGGCCCCCACCTGGCGTTTATCCCTGTAAATGGGCACAAAGGCACGCAGAGATGGACCAAGGGTTCCCACGGAACGTGAGACATATTCCTTGCCTGTAAAAACCTCCCTCTCATCCCCGCCGACAAACTTCTGGCCAATTCTTTCTGCTACCGGGTGTGAATAACGGATGCTCTCCATATCTATTACCACAATAAATTCTGCCTTGCTTTTTTTCCTGATCTCCTCGGCGATGGGGTTAATTATTAAGTGCCCGTCTTTTTTCCCAACATTATTTTTTATATCAGGTATTTCAGCTACTGCACGGGCTAAGTCCAGGGCTAGCTGGGATATCTGGCTTTCTATTTCCACACTGACATAGTCAGTGATAAAATATCCGGCAATCATAAGGGAGAATAAAACTACCAGAAAAATTAGTAAAAATATTTTTGTTTGTAGGCGTAATCTCATATAGCATCCCGTGCCTTCTCGTTGCGGTTTATTATGCCGCAGTTTCACGTAGATAAAGCTCACGGCTCAAGGGGTCTCAACCCGCCTTTTATGTTTTTTTGCATTTATATTTTTACTTCTATATAAGCTTCTGGATTTCCTGTTAAACTAACAAAAAATCGCCAAACTGATTAGCTTGACGTAATGTCTGATTTATTTCCAATAAGTAAACATCTCACGTTTATATGCTTCAAACTCATCCGGGAAAGGACAGTGCCTTTTGTACTTATAACCCTCCTTTATCCGTTTTTCTTAGATATTTTTTCTTAAATTCGTCAACTGATAATCCAAGATGTCATATTCAATGACATGCCAGTATTTACCTGGAATTGATTGTCTTAAATTTTATGCAATGAACCCGATAGGTTCTATAATTGAGAAAAAAAGAACCGACATAGGTAATTACGTTCTAAAAAGCCATGCCTGTTAAGGAAAAATTTGTTAATGCATTACTGAATTTGTGGAGGGTCGTAGAAGAAAACTGGTTTTTATTCATGGTGAAAGGATTCTTTCCACGGTCTTAAATATCGGGCGAGTAACTGTTTCAATGCCCTTTGTAATGTTCGGTATGGGCAGTTGCAAAACTTGGCCCAGACTTAAAGTGATTCCAATGGCAATCAAAACAAAGAAAATTACTATTTCGCGGTAAATTTTTTGTTTAATTAACCGGGGTAGCTCTATGGCGACGATAACCGCAAAGCCGGTTAAAATCAGCAAAACATCTAACAGCATTATCAACCATCCTGTCTCAAAGGGCTTGAGTTTAAAATGCAATTATTTAATGAGTCAAAAGCGGTGGCTTGCCAACCATTCCTATACGTCGAATGTGGGCAACTACCTGGACACGTACCTCTATGCCCGGAAAAATTTCCGGCCAGTCTTTCTTAATTTTCTTCCATTCCCGGGGGAATTTACGTCGAAACGCTTCTCCGAAACCGAAGGCATCGGAGCCCAATTCCTGTGCTTTGTACACGGCAGTCTTTACTTCATTACCGATAGCTGCAGCGTGCAAACGGTCCAGTTCTTTAATTACTTCCGGTTTAGAGACATCAAGGGGGCCTTCCACTTCAACAAGGTTACCTTCTTCCTGGATTTTTACCGTCATAATAATTCCATCTTCTGTTATTTCCGGTTCAATCTTAGCATTGGCACGTATAATTTCTATGGTAACCTTTTTACCCTCCTGGCCGGGGCAAGGGAAAACAATTTGCCCTCCTCTTACCTCGTTGAGTACCCACAAAAGTCCGCGAGTTTCGGTTTCATCGAGAAACCCCACCATACGGTCATTGCGGAAGAGGGCGGCCCCGGTAAGCCGGATGGTTGAGGACGGTTCGGGAGCTGCCTTTTCACCCTCCTTGACTTGTGCCGTAGGGTTAGAAGCCACTTCGATTACACCTGCATAAGGTTCCTGTCCTTCCAGGCTAAGAGCTTCCAGAAACCGTGATAGAGGAACAGGTGCAAACCTGGAAGTTTGTCCTCGCCAGCGTACGATGTCATCTATACGGAGCGCCGGTAAAATAGCATGGGGGTTAGGAGTATCAAGTATTTTTACCGGTTCTCCGCGGGCAACGAAGACCATTGTTAAACCACGCCGGATCTCTACGCTGCGTTTTAAAAAGTCGAGTACATCATACACACCTTTTTCAGCCATTGTTTTACTGAAGATAAGGGTACGATTCTGGGCAAAAAACAGCCGCCGGGATGATTCATGGGAAATCTCCCGCAGTGCATCAAAAACGGTGGGGCCGGTTCCCTCATAGTTGCGGTAAGGCTTGGCAGCAATACTGGCCCCGGGTGTAACTCCTCCCCGCTCTCCACCTCCAAGTACACGCGGATTAGGTACCTGGGCAATGATCCGGATTTGCTCCTGAGGGCCCCTATCGATGGCCATAGCCATAACATAACCGAGAACCTCTACTTCCCGCATGTCCCAGCAACCGGCGGTTAAGCAAATAAGTAAAACCAGTATAATCAACCTGATGCGGCATTTCATGTTGTTCCCCCCTGCGGGTGCCGGTCTGGCGGTTCAGGCTTAAGACCGGGCACCTGCCGTTTCCGGTTGCTTTTGGAAAGTTCTGTGGGCCGCCTGCGCATCATCCATATCGGCGCTCTGATAAAAACATCTTTCCAGTCGTCAGGGTGAAAAGGGGTTAATCCGGCCAGGTACGGTAATCCAAAGGAACGCATCCCGGCGAAATGGATCAAGATGGCAAGCACTCCCGCGGCCACGCCGAAAAGGCCTAGCAAGCCGGCCAGGAACATCATTGGAAAGCGCAAAATGCGGATGGAAATGGCCAGATCAAAGGAAGGTGAGAGAAAGGAGGAAATCCCTGTTAAGGCCACCACAATTACCATCAGCGGCGATACTACACCTGCCATTACCGCTGCTTCACCAATTACCAGCGCCCCGACAATGCTTACTGCCTGACCTACCGCCCGGGGCAGACGCACACCGGCTTCCCTTAAAATTTCGAAGGCAATTTCCATCACCAGTGCTTCCACCACGGCAGGGAAAGGTACTCCCTCACGTGCGGCAACGATGCTTAAAAGAAGCCTGGTGGGAATCATTTCCTGATGGAAGGTGGTCACAGCCACATACACGGACGGGAGGAGAAGGGAAACGGCGAAAGCGCTCCAGCGCAAAAGGCGAATAGAAACGCCCAGGACAAAGTGGTGGTAAAAATCCTCCGGGCTCTGCATGTGGGCTACAAATTCACCTGGCAAAATGAGGACATGAGGTGTGTTTTCAGTGAGTATGGCTACCCGTCCTTCAAGCAGGTTGGCTGCCACCCGGTCCGGCCGTTCGGTAGTAATGGCCTGCGGGAAAAAGGAAAGAGGATGATCCCGCAGCATTTCCTCCAGGTAATTTGATTCAAGAATACCGTCGATATCGATACGCTGAAGCCTCTCCCTGACTTCGGCAACCAGTTCCGGCGCAGCCAGGCCCCTGACGTATCCCACCACAACCTGCGAGTGGCTGATCCGGCCGAGGACCATGTTTTCCAGTATCAGGTTTGGCGTCTTGAGCCGCCGTCGCAGAAGGGTAATATTGGTATGTATAGCTTCGGTAAATCCCTCACGAGACCCCCGTACCACCGCTTCTGTCATCGGTTCTTCCGGAACACGGGTTTTAAACCCGGCGGCTTCCAGCGCCAGGCCCCTTGATTCACCATCCACTAAAAGAACAACAGAGCCTTCCAGAACATGATCCATTACGTCGTGCAGGTTGACGCACTTTCTGACCACGTCCACGGGAAGGGCAACACGTAAAATTTGCTCCAGGAAGGAACCCTGCGCTGATTTAAGTGGCCTGTAATAGATCATTAATGGTTTGAGCAGGTTTTCGTTTAAAAGCACCCGTTCTACCATACCCTCCAGGAAAATTACCGCTGCTTCCGCGATGCCGCCTCCTATTTCAAACTGCCGGATAATAAAATCAGGACAAACACCGGATATTTCCTTCAGGCGCTTAATGTTGGTCGCCAGGTCCGCCTCGATGGGAATACGCTCCAGATCGTACTTTTCCACAGTAGTTTGATGAAGCCAGTCCATGTCATCCGGGCAGGTGTTTTTTCCTGTGGTCTTACATGCATAATTCCCGATCAAATGGTGCAGCTTTTTTACAATACGCTTTCGCACAGAAAAAACACCTTCCTTTTTATTATAGTGCCACAAGTAATGGTCATGTTTTCCTGGTGGAAATATTGCGAATGCCGGCGATGATTAAAAGAAAAATGGTGATTATAAAATTGACAAAGATAATGGTTATGGGGAATACTTCTCCGGAAAAAGCGAATAACTCGGTAATATTCTTCCATGCCTGTACCGCCAGCGCCATCATTATGGCCATGGAGGGTAAGATTAACGGACGATAGTCTTTGACGTTGAGCCACTGCGACAGGGCAAGCACCCCGGCGAAAAAGAAAGTGGTTAACTTAATCAGCATAGCCGCCACCCAGACCATCATGAAAAGAGCATCCAGCCGTTCCAAAAACGGTAGCGCCTCTAATTTAATCCGACGGGCCATATTGAAGGTGGGGAAAAGAAAAGAGGCTGTTTCCGTCGGGCCGAGTAGTCCAATTGCTCCGGTAACTACCACCTCCATGGCTATAAAAAGGGTTAGAATGGCCAGGAGGCTGGTCTTAACCACTTTTTCTTTATTATTTATAAATGGGTAGAGCATCAGGATCACGGCGGTTTCCCCAAACCATGCACCTGGTGAAATTGCTCCCAGTAATACTGGGTTAAACCCGTTCTCCAGAACAGGTAAGAAGTTCCATATTTTAATATCTTTGACAATTAAGGCTTCTGTTAATACCAGCGTTGCCATTGCAACCGTCAAAACAATAGAACTCGTTCGGCAGATCACCTCAAGCCCGCCATAAGCCGCATAAGCAGCAAGCAGAGAAAGAACAAGCATAAAAACAACAGAAGGCGTACGCGGCATATAGGAGGAGGACATCAGGGCGGCAAATTCTTGCAATATGAAATAACCAACGTAGAAGAAATAGAAGAGATAAACAAATCCCACCACCTTGCCCGGCACCTTACCGAGAATGAGTGGTGCATACTGCACAACCGACGCATTCGGAAAACGCCGGGCCAGGCTGACGGCTGTATAAACCTGAAGACTACCAAAAAAACAGGCTATGATTACGGATAGCCAGGCATCCTGCTTTGCATGCTTTGTTGTAATAGCCGGGACGAACAAGATGGCTGTAGCCAAAACAATGCTCACCTGATATACCATAGCCTGGTAGGCTGAAATTTTTCCTTCCTCCCGCATCGGTTTCACTTCCCCTGAACCTAACCTGGATTTTCTTCAGCCACCATTATGCCGGCTGCGAATATCCAGCGAATTTTAGAAGAAACGCATTTACAGATAGCAGCGGCGATAATGTATCTGGTCTAAAAGTTTCGTATCGCCCTTGCTGAATATTTATTCTTACTCTTACACCGCTATTTATGCATATCGGAGTAAAAAACATTTATCGTGCCCTTGATTTTTTAGCAAGTTGAACATGTCTTCCGTAAAATCAAGACTAATTTGGAATTAAGACCCATGTATTATTGGAACGAATAACGCATCAGGGGTCATATTATGGTATGTTTTCTGGCGTTTATTTACAGACCCTTTTTCGCAAAGTGCTAAGGGAAAAAGAACCAAAAACCAGTTATTACGATATTATAAAGGAACTTGCCCGGGTAGCTGTAGTTCAGCTGGAAATAGCTAAGAAGAAGTATCTGGTACGTACGGAAATACGGGGATTGGCTGCCGCCTGGCTTTTAAAATTGTGGGTAAACAAATACCGGCTCATGTTATAGAATTATCCAGTTAATTACAGGTGTAGTAGTACACCTATTTGCCGTGTCCTTCAAAACCAGTGGTGGCGCGGTTTTGTTTTTTTATGCTGTCAAAGTTGAGGTCAAACATAAACGCGAGAAAGCCGAGAAGGAAGGAATGTCAAATATAAAACGTGGGTAAACAATCAATCTAATACCCACGTTTTATTGTGTTATATGGTTATAATTAGTAACGCTTGACCAACTTTAATCCTGCACATCAAACTTCCACTCGTCGCCAAAGTCGAACAGGTACAAAAATCTTTTCCCGCGTACGAGGCCAAGCTGACCTATTACCGCATTGTCGGCCTTTAATTATGAATCTGTCCATTAATGTCTCCTACAATCGCTTCACCTCCGTGAAGCATGACAGAAACTAACCCGCTGTATGTCCGGGAGTATGTATTACACTCCCTTTAACGCCTTGCCCGCTTTTAATTACTTAAAATAGTTCTATCCTTTTCCCCGCAGGAATGTTTAGGAGCTTCTTCAGGCCTGGTTCCAGAAAAGACATATACAGTTTTCCCAGTCATAAAACACTATATTACAAGTTTACGCTCCTTCAATTCCGAAGACAAGTCAGATAACCCCTTTTTGGGCATAATAACGGGATAGTTCTATTCATGTATTGTGTTAACAGAACCGTCCCCTTGACATTACGCAGGATCTCAGATTCCCTTCTTTATCCAACCACAATCTGACATCTTTTTCCTTCCTATCAAAACGATAAACCCGGCCACCCACCAATACCAAAGCATTCTCAAAGGCGTATTTTACGGTAACCATAGCTCTTGGGCCAGCCACCACCTTAGTAATAGACCCGCCTCTGGATCCCAGTTCTCCCACATGCACATCTTCCCCAGCCTGAATCTCACCCCCGCGAAATACCCCGGCTACAGTCACTTTTTTACCAGCATGAATTCGCGAATTATAACAACCGCCACCCACCACCCTGACATCACCGCTTGCTATAACGGTGGAATTGAGGATATTTGACACTACCACATCACTTTCCGCAGACGGCGGAGACACAAAGGCTTGTTCCCATTCCGAAGCTCGTTGGGCTAGTTTTTCTACCTCCTGAAGGTTACGTACCATCAAAGGGGAGTGAACCACTACCCGTTCGACTTCCTTAATAAACTCGTCCAGGCCTTCACCGGCTAATCCTGATGGAAGAGTTTCAACTTGCTTCTTGAAGACTTCTGCAGCAGCAGGAAGATGCCGAAACTTCCCCTCCAACAGCAATCTTAACAAAGGACCGATACCGCGTTTGAGATCACCTTGTTTGAATGCTGGGTGACCAAGTAGCTGATAGATAGCCATGATCATCTCTCGCAAACCAATTGCTAAAGCGCGAACCTGTGGAAGGATTTCTTGCATAAAGTCAGGAGTTCCTCCTGCGGTTACTGCCGATGCCAGAATATTTCCCCTGATCAGGATAGATCCTGTTGCTTGAATTCTCGCCCCAGAGACTAACCCACCTACCCTAACATTTCCGCCCGCTTCTACCGTCATTCCTTCTTCCACATTACCGGCAATTACCACATCACCTTTAAAGGAAATGTTTCCGGAAGCAAGATCCACATTACCCGTATGTACTAGTTCAGGTAATACACTTACCCTCACCAAGTTGGCCTGGCGGAAAGCCACAGGACGTCCAGCCCGGGCCGCTACGGCCCGTTCACCATCCCTAGTGAGCACCGCTCCTTCACCTGCAGAAAGGATAAAATCCCGGGGCGCGGGCGGTACAATTACTTCTCCTTTAACGCTGGTACCAGGACGACCCAGCCCCGGCAAGTGTTTGACAGCTAAGATTTCCCCCTCCACTACCGAAGTAAAAACATACCGTTTTCGGAAATCCACCGTTTCCTCTTCCTCTGCCAGTACAGGCAGTTTGGAATCGGAAGGAAAAAGCAATTCCACCCGGCCGTCTTTTCCTGGTTCCGCAGGGATTCCCCGGGCAATAACCACCTCCTCTTCAGCACAGGATGTAACACCACGAGAGCATGCTTCCCAGTCTACCCCATATTTAATACCCAGCCGGGACAACTCCTGCAATAATTCGTGCCATGTAAGGGGTGGAAGACGTTCTTCCCGCTCCACTACCGCCAGTTGCAGTTTACTGGCAGCCGGGAGTTCCGCCACCTCCCGGTGAATTACTACAGTTGGGCGAATCCGCAGTATTGCTTGTAAACCATCAGAAGAAATGGTAACAGACCATTCCCCTTCTCTTCGTTCATTCACCGCATCCACCCGCACCGTATCCTGCATAGATACGGGGGTGGGTTGAGTGCGCTCCTGGCCGTTCACAATCAGTCTTACCCCCGGGCAAGGAATCACCACTGGGTAGGGTCCCTCCGGCTGGTACTGGACAACAAGGCACCCCTCTTTCATAAATGCATACGAACTGTTCACTTCCCCGTCCGGACAAGCATTATCGGTTCCACTCGCTGTTATGGCTAGGGAGCCCTGATTAGCCTCTTCCTTCATTAGAACCTCACCTCCTGTTAAGCGTTGGGCTTTGTCTCTAGTACTTCAAGCACTCGGAAAAAACCTATCACTTCCAGGTCTTCTTGAATATGACTGGGTATGCGAACAATTCTCAGGGTGCGGCCCTGCTTGTAGAAAATTCTGGCCTGGCTCAGAAGCATACCCACCCCTGAAGAGTCTATAAACTGAAGTCCTTGCAGATCTACCTCCACCACTTCCTCCGGGAGGCGCTGAATTTCCCGTTGCAACAGTTCCACATTGCTAAAATCCAGTTCACCTTCAACTTCCAGGGATGCCATCCCCTTCTCTTGCCGGACTCTAATCTCCACCCATATCACCCGCCTTTCGCGTTACTTTCATAACAACCAGGGTCACGTCATCCTTTTGAGAAATCCCGCGAGTAAATGTATCCAAATCAGCCAAAATGTTTTCTTTCATGCACTCAGCATCAGCGCCATTCTGCAAACGTACTACTCTCTTCAATCGTTCTTGTCCGTACCTCTGTTCGCCAGGGCCGCAGGCTTCAACTAGTCCATCGGTGTACAGCACTACCGCATCTCCGTCGGCAAGAAAAAATTCCTCTGCCCCTGACCCAAGATAATCCTCCAAAAGGCCTATAGCGACTCCCCAGCACTGTACTACCCTCACTTGACCATTAGATAGAAGGAGGGGGGGGTGGTGTCCTGCATTGACGCAGGTAAGGCGGCCAGTTATTCCGTCATAACACAACAGGCAAAGGGTGGCAAAAGAGCCACATTTTCGTAGTTCATATCCTCCCAGCTTGTTTAACCGGCGCACTACTTCCAGGGGATGGGGGTTGATCCTAATACACTCCCTGACCAATTGGCGGATTGCTTCCATCTGCCGCGCCGCCTGGAATCCTTTACCCATTACATCCCCGATCACGATAAACACGCTGCCTTCGTTGCAGGAGATAAATTCAAAAAAATCTCCACCCTCTTGTCCGGCTGGCAGGCTGCAGCCACTACCTTCCAATCCGTAGCCCCTTAGGATTTTCCCATTTTCTTCAACCACTTCTCTCATCCCATTCCTACCTCTCTTCTCCAGCCAGAGCGCCGTTTTGTGCCAGGAGCCTGTCCAGACCTACCAGCCGCATCACTTCCGCTACATCGGGTTGCGGATGTAAAATTAACAACTGGCCACCTTTTTGCTGCCAGTTGTTGTTGATGTCCAGCAAACCTTTCAGACCAGTTGAATCAACAAAAGACAACCCCGAGAGGTCAAGTTCCAGTGTGTGTTCATCCCCTTCCCTAACAACCTCGTGCAAAAGCGATACTGTTTCCATATCTAATTCGCCGTTTAGCATTACCCGGCGTACCCCCGGAACAGCATCTACCGCTACTTTCAGCAATAACATCACCTTCTTTCAGTCAGTTTTTTCAATGTTTAACTTATCTGTGAGCACATTGCCAAAATCAAGGGCCAAAGTGGTACCTGACGGTCCTGTATTAAGATAAAGGTAGTCCGCGTAGTAAAGCATCAAGGTAAATCCACACCCCATGGAATTCTTGGTAGAATAATGCTGCATCAGCGTGGCCCGGGCCAATTCACTGGTTTTGATTCCCGGGCCCCGATCCTGCACGATAATCCTAACAGCATCCCCAACCCGTCTAACTTGCCAGCAACCGCCCCCTGCATGTTTGAGAGCGTTGGTTAGTGCCTCTGAAAAGCACAAGACAATCGCGTGCTGCCTCCGACTATCTATACCAGGCAGAGATCCCCGCAGGGCCCGGCGGGCTTCTGGAATGTCATGGGCTTGCCTGGCCTCACCTTTTGCTATTTCCACTCCTTCTGATAGCAACCTTTTCGCCTCTTCACCGTTCACCAGGTGTAGCCGGCCTCCCGTTACCGCCGATATAGCCTCCCGGTAAGCCTCCATCTCCTGACGGTGAATCTTTCTTTCCTTTTCAATCACCTCTGTGATATCGAAGGCTAACAGTCCACCGCTCCTGTGGTCGAACGGTACCCCATGAAGGTCGAATACCTTTTGGCCGTTAGCGCTAATAATTACCTCGCGCCGGTGTTCAGCATGTCGGGTGGCCTGACGCATCAGCTTCTCCGCTTCTTCCATAGGCAGGTCCAGGTCGGCCTGACCTGAAAGGTAGCGGAAGCGCCCACCTTCATATTTCAGCACCTTCCCTACCCTGAGAGCGCTAATTAATTCGGATTTCTCCAATTCAGCCAATAATTTCTCCCTGACCAAGTCCTGAAGGTGCTCCGGTAAATGTCGAGAAATCTCTGCCACTAATTCCCCATTGCTTCCGATCAGCAATTGGTACTCCTCGTTGTTAAGGCGGCTGGCAGTCTCCTGCCTCCGATGTACACAGAGGATGTCAAACACATGGACGTTATTTTTCCCCTTGAATGGTACTCCGGCAACCTCGACCCACAGACTTTCCTGTAGCTTAATTACGTACCGACCCGGAACGGGAGCTTCCGTTTGCAGCCCAAATTCCGTGGTATTTAACGCCAGAATGTCTGCCGGATACTTCTTGCCCTGCTCATCTTCCAGTAATATTCTGATAGGTGGCGAAGGCACCCGACGAAGGGGGCCCTGCTGAATAAAATACTTGCACTCTAAACAAGGACAGTCTGGTTCTTTCTTTGCACATTCAAGACACCGTCGCATTTTTTCACCACCTTTCTACCTGTCAGCCCTGCCGGCTGCATTTTCTTTCAATTGCCACAATATTACCAGCAAACGGTACAGCCATTGGCTCTGGGCGTATACCAGCGGATGTAACAAATCCGCCAATTGTACAAGCCATTGCTTTTCCTCTTCTATCTGCCTTTCCAGCCTGGCCGGGTCGCGGTATGTAGCGATTTGCCAAAAGGGCTCTTCCGCCAAAGCCGCTACCATCTTCGGGTCGAACTGGGAACCGGCACCCTGATAAACTTCTTCCAGCGCTTTTGCCCCCTCAGCCCCTCGTATTCCTTTATTGTCGCCCCCTTCCATGAGTATTTGCGGGTAGATTTACTTATTAAGCAAAAACGGCAGCCAAGTAGCTGCCGTAATAGAGAACATTATTTTAAAATAAATAGTGAACCTTGATTGCGGCAACCTGGCAGTCATACCTCAAGGGCTACAGACCCATGGCTTTGCGTCCCAACCTTTCGGATGGTTTGCCTTTAGCACAATAAATTTTAATAATTAAAAGTTAAAGGGCTGATTTAACACTACTGGTGCATGCATTTTTTTCAGCTAGTGAAAAGTTCAACCCTTTGTAGATCTTTTTATGGGAAATTCTGATTAGGTAAGAATCCATAGAAAAAAATAACATCTCCTTCGGCAACCGGCTACCATAGCTCTATATAAAGCCTTAGGTCCTTGGCTTTGTGCCCCTACCTTTCGATAGGTTTACCTTTATCGGTTTATGCTTGAAAAGAAACTGCATTAGATGTCTGTCAAATCGTTTCTTACCACTTCGCTGTTACAAATAAAATTGTTAGTTTGATGTCCGAGTTACCTGCTTCAATTATTCTACAATATTCTACAAAAAATTAGTTTTTCCTCCTTTTAGCAACAGGATGTGTCAAAAATACGAGTATAATCCCTGATTGCATAAAATAAAAATATAGATTTTCTGTGTTATAATAGTTTAAAACTATTCTTCGGAGGTTTTCTATGGAACTACGCCAGCTTGAATACTTTCAGATGGTCAGCCGTTTAAACAATATCACAAGGGCCGCGGAACGTTTACATGTTACCCAGCCCTCTATCACAATAGCTATCCAGAAGCTAGAGGATGAGTTGGGTGTCACGCTCTTTGACCGTAGCCAAAAACAGATTACTCTAACGGCAGAAGGCCAAGTCTTTTTGCAACGCGTTGAAAATATCCTGCGCAGCATCCAAGATGCTATGCTAGAAATGAATGACTATAGAGACCTTCAAAAAGGCTCAATAAAAATAGGGATACCGCCTATGATTGGCTCATTCCTTTTTCCGGAAATATTCGCCAACTTTAAGACACTATATCCCCATTTAGAATTATGTATAATCGAAGAGGGCTCTATAGCTATTAGGAAACTCCTTGAAAAAGGAGAGCTTGACCTTGGCATTGTCATTATTTCGCACCCTTCGCCGTTATTAGAAACATTACCGATAACCAAAGGGGAGATTCTTTTATGCCTGCCCCCCAATCACCCCTTAGTCCATTGTTCCTCTGTACCCTTTTTCCAACTACGCGGTGAATCATTTATCTTACTGAAGGAGGATACGTATCACCGTCAGATTATCATGGAAGAATGTTCAAAAAATAAGTTTACACCTAACATCATCCTCTCTTCCAGCCAGATAGAAACAATACGAGGTTTAGTGGCAAAAGGAGTTGGTATTTCCTTCTTACTTGATGTAATCGCTCGTAAAAGTGCTGACGTTATAAGCCTTCCATTATCTGAACCTCTTTTCATCGAAATTGGGCTTGCCTGGAAGAAAGATAAATATTTATCCAAAGCATCTCAGGTGTTTATAGAATTCGTCAAAAACCTTTAACCAATGTCAATATAACACTATATGCATGTTAATAACCGCCCAAAAATTAAGGCCCAACAAACTTCAACAAACAGAGCCTGAAAAATTATCCGGTGATTTTCCCTTGCTGTAGCATCTTATTTTTAAATACTCTTCAAACATATTTATATCCATAGGCCTGTTAAACAGGTAGCCCTGCCCGTAATCACAACTCACATCTTTTAAGAATTTTAACTGTTTCTCTGTTTCAATTCCTTCCGCCACAACTTTTAACCCTAATTCTTTGGCCATGGACAGAATGGTTCTGATAATTTTTTCTTCCCTCATCTTCCCTATGTTATCAATAAACATTTTATCGATCTTTAATTTATCGATTTGAAGGTTTAAAAGCATGGCAAAGGAGGAATAACCCGTTCCGAAATCATCCATGGATAATTTGATGCCCAAATCCTTTATTTTTTCAATGTTTTCCTTTATCCTTTTCATGTTTCCCGCTGAAACGCTCTCGGTAATTTCAAATTCTAAGTATCTTGTATCGATCTGATAATACTCGATGATGCTTTTAACTGTTTCTGCAAAATTCCTGTTTTCCAACTGTTTTGCTGATATATTGACAGCAACGGGAATCAGGGGCAGTCCTTTCCTCTCCATGCTTTTTATAAAATTACACACATTTTCCAGGACATATTTTCCGATGCTGTGGATCAGCCCGGTTTCTTCTGCTATGGAAATGAATTTTTCCGGCGGCACAAAGCCCAGTTTTACATTCTTCCACCTTAACAGGGCTTCTGCCCCTTCTAATTTATTCTTACTTATTTCGACAATGGGCTGAAAACAAAGGCTAAGCTCCTGATTTTCCAGGGCCTTTCTTAACTGGGTTTCAATCATAAACCGTTCCTGGACTTCTTTTTCCATCTCCGATGTAAAAAACCTTATGTTATATTCCTCATCTTTATCTTCCTTCGCCTTATACATGGCAATGTCTGCATTTTTGATCAAGTTATCCGAATCTCTTCCGTCAAAGGGATAAAGGGCAATGCCGATGCTGGCCGATAAATAAAATTCATGTCCATCAATATAACATGCACTGTCAAAGCTTTGCAGTATTTCTTTCGCTATATTATACAGCTCAGCTCTTGAATGTACGTCACAAACCAGCATCACAAATTCATCTCCGCCGTACCTGGCAAGAAGGCAGTTTTCAGAGACAGCACTCTCCAGTCTCCTGGCCGCTTCAAAAATAACCCTATCCCCCGTATGATGGCCTAATGTATCGTTGATTTCCTTGAACTTGTTAAAATCAATGAACAATAAACCAAACCGGTCCTTTTCCCTGTCAGACTTTTGAATGAACCTGTCCAGTTGTTCTATAAAAAATGCTTTGTTGTATAAACCCGTTAGGCTATCTTTTATAATCAATTTCTTAAGCTCATTCTCCATTTCTGTCCTTTCATTTTTTAACTGTTCAAGCATATCTATGTCTACCACCACTGCAAATATTAAATCGTTGGCATATAAACCTGAATTTCGAACCCATATAGCTTATAATTCATCAAAATAAATTGAAAAGGTGCGCCAAATCTGGAAAAATGGCAGTTGAAGACACAACCAAATTTAACAGAAAAGAGCACCTTATGGTGAATCACCAATACCATCTTACCACATTGGATACTCATGCTAGAAGGCTTGAAATTGAAGCAACGTTAGAACGCGCTACTTAATATCATCGGTAGAGTCAACAAGTGCCCTGAAGTGCTGGTTCTCCTGCCACAACCTGTCCTCAACACCGTCTCTCTATTCTTATTTTAGCAAGTTGTCAATTTGCCATTGTCATTAATCGGGTAATCCCGGTGTAAGAAAGCTAAAATAGAACAAGAGGATAAACCTAATATGTTATCCCCCATCACTTGATAACGATTTGGTTCTTACCCTGCTTTTTAGCCAAGTACAGGGCATCATCGGCCCTTTTAATCAGCGAATCAATATCAGTGGAAGAATCTTCCTCCAGAAAACTAATCCCGAAACTGGCCGTAACCTTTATATAACATGCACCCTTCTCAACAGGGATAACCGATTCCTCAATTTCCCGCCGCAGCCTTTCTGCTATCTCCTTAGCTGTCAATAAAGATGCTCCCGGAGTGCAGATGATAAACTCCTCCCCGCCATAGCGGCCTATAAAATCATATTTTCTTACCAAATTTTTTGTCTTACCAGCCACCATACGAAGAACCTCGTCTCCTGTCTGGTGTCCGTAATTGTCATTGATGCTCTTAAAATTATCTATGTCACTCATAATTAAAGCCAGTGGTATTTTGGTCCTCTGGCACCTTGCTATCTCACTGTCCAGCCTCTCCATAAAAGCACGCCGGTTAAGGACTCCTGTGAGATGGTCCAAATTTGCCAACCGCCTGATCTCGTTCTCAAGGTTTATTATCCTTTCCCCTATCTTCAGGCGGCATTTTAAAACCTCTTCGTCAAAAGGCTTGATGATATAATCATCGGCTCCTGCTTCCAGACCCTTAACAATATTCTCTTTGCCGGCATTGGCCGTAAGAAGAATTAAATAGACATAGCCCTCTTTCTCCCAAGCCCTGACTTTTCTGCATAATTCCAAACCATCCAGCCCCGGCATAATCCAGTTGATAATGGCCAGCCTGGGCCCGTCTTCCTGCTTAATGATTTCCAATGCTTCAATACCGTCAGAAGCTATAACAACATCATACTTCCAGGCACGCAGGGTATCAACCAGAATCTTTCGATAATATTTACTGTCCTCCGCGACAAGAATCTTCATCACTTATCCTCCCACAGGGGTATGCGAATCTGAAAATAATTTAATGTAATTCTCTTTTTTCTGCTCAATCTCCTTTTTTTAATGAAAAATCTATCCTATACTATGTTGATACGGGCCACTTGGGCGCTTTTTTTCTCCGGCTGCGGTTCGTTTTTGTTGAGCGGCCGCTTACCTGTCACTCATAACATTATCTTTAACTGCATATCTATGACACTGTGGAAGAGGCAAAACAGGCGATAGCGGGCTACCTCCAGTTTTGCACCACAGCTCGGGTTCATTCAGCCTTAGGCTGCCTTACTCCACAGGACTTCGGGGCGCACTACACTTTCTCATCTTATCTTGGTACATCTTCATGTCGCTCTCCTTAAGGGTATCTTGCCATTTACTATTCCCCTGCGCTTCCCACGTGGCCCAACCGATACTCAGCGATATACCGGGTCTTTGCGCCTTCTCCCTTACGCCGTTAACAGCTTCAATCTCCTGGTAAATCCTTTGCACCACCATTTGAACTCCTTTTTCATCAGTTTCTGGCAGGACAAGCAGGAACTCGTCGCCACCATAACGGAAGGCTATATCGCTCTTGCGGATTGATGCCAGCAATTGCCGGGCCACTTCCTTAAGCACTTCGTCTCCCTCTATATGAGAATAGCAATCATTGATTTCTTTAAATTTATCTACGTCCACCATCACAAAAGAGAGGGGATGATTATAACGCCTGGCCCGCTCAACTTCCTCCTTTATTCTCTCATTAAAGTAAGTGCGGTTGTACAGGCCCGTAAGCCCATCTATTATTGCACGTTTCCTGAGTTTTTCTTCCAACTGTTTAAGTTCGGTTATATCAACAAATATATACAGTATTTTCGACTCTTCTTGTTCGCCATCCGTCATCAGGGTGCAGGTAGCTCTAACGGATTTAAGTTCTCCACTTGAGGTTTTAACTTGCAGTTCACAGCACGATGCCTTCTCTCTTTCCTCTCCCCTGACCTGGCTTTTAACTTTAGGCTGGTCTGAAACAATTATAAATTTCAGCAGGTTTTTGCCAACCAGGTTTTCTTCTTTACAATCGATAAGAGAACAAAAAGCAGGATTTGCGTATTTTATATTTAAGTCAAAGTCCGTCAGTATCACACCTTCACCAAGAGTTTGTACTAAAGTCCGGTAATGTTTTTCCGACCTTTTCAACGCCCTGGCTATTTCACGGCGCTTCTCTTCCGTATCCAGGCTATACAGCCCGTAGGCCAAACTCGTGGCCAGCATTTTCAAGAGCTCAATTTCTTCTTCGTGAAATGCGTCCGGATGGCCAGAATAGATATTCAAAACCCCGAAAGACCTGTTTTCGTAAATTATGGGTACCGCCGCTGCGGAAGCATAGCCCCGCTTTTTTGCCTCACTGCGCCATGGTTCGTACGAAGGGTCTTCAGCAATATTTCTCACCACCGCTGGTTTTCGGGTTTTTATGGCCCTGCCAGTGGGACCCTGGCCTGTTTGTGTCTCATCCCATGTTATTGTTACAGCCTTGAGGTAACCGTTCTCCTCCCCGGACCATGCTGCCGGCATTACCCTGCGATTATCTTCTTCAATAGTTCCGAACCAGGCAAAAATATACCCCCTGCTTTTGGTTAAAGTCTCGCAAACTTTTTCCAACAACTTATTTCGATCCTTTTCAACAACTATAGTCTGTAAAACCTCCAGTATGCAACGTCGAATACCTTCAAGGTACAATATCCGCTGTTCATCTTTTATGCGTTCCGTGATATCTGTAACTGCAATAATTCCCCCTAAAAACCTGCCTTTTTCAACTAAAGGATTGGCTGCAACAGATATATAGCACTCCCTCCCATAAAGCGACCAGAAAGGTGTTTCTATGGAGAGCGTTTTACATTCTCCTTTGCGGTCAAACAGGGCATCCAGCCCAAGCTCCTTAACAGAGGGGATTTCCCGTATATCCCTCCTCACTGTTACAGGTTCTTCGTCTTCTTTTAACCCAAGGATTTTTTTCATGGCGAGATTCATGTATTCAATACGGAATTTATCGTCGATTTTTATCAAGCCTACAGGGCTGGCATCGAATGTGAGCATGAGCTCCTGGCGCAAGTTTTTCAGCAATCCGTTTTCCTCTTGTAAACTCCGGTAAGCCACAGAAAATCCCTTCACCACAAGGGCCAGACCAGTTACCAGTACTATACCTTCTAGCGTGGTATTAAAAAACTCAGGCTCCGAGGTGAATTCATCAAGAAAATTAACCAGCTGGGCCAGCGCTATTAATAACCAGCCCCTCTTTAAATACCTGATATGTAACCTCGCTATGTACGCAAATCCGCAAATAAGAATTAACAGCGTGACCCCCTCAATTAATATGTCTTGGATATCAAGCTTCTGGAAGGTATGGAGCTTAAATAAAAAAAGCCAAATAGCCGCCGTAGACACTAACGCGAATATGAACCCTAAAAGGTCGTTCACAGGTACTTCAAAAAGCTTTTTTGGTGAAACCCCCACTCTTACTCCCGCGCCCCATAGCCTTGAAATTTACATACAGATAAAAGGCGCGGCAACACCTCCTTTTGGTACCTATTTACCAAATTATCTACTATATCAATAGTACAGCAAATTAAAACGCTGTCAAATAGAATTGAGTCTGATTGTGTCTAGTCACTGTACGAAGTTTTAGGCCTGGTGCACTACATAGCAGGTTACCAGCTTAACTTCGGCTTTCCTTTGCTCGCTCCTTTGTTGTCCAATAAATACTCCATCGGCTTCTAAGTATAATATCTCTACCGCTCGCTTCCCTTCTGATATTTCTCCCTTTTCAAATGCCGCTTCCCATAATGTTCAGCCTTCTTCCCGGGCATTCTCCCCTGCCTTCTTTTATGCTATTGGGGATTGCATTAAACCACGAAAGATTATAGATGCCATTCACGAAGGCTTTCGTCGAGCTTATAGCTTATAGTTGGGAGTATACAAAATTTCCTGCTTGAATTTGACAGTTGTCCTAAATTGCTACAAGCTATAACAGTAAAAAACTTTCATCAGGCACCACCAGCCGGTGCAGATCCTCGTACGTCCCCCTGACCAGAGGTTCAAGCAGTGCCCTGAAGAAGCTTTAAATGGGAAATTCGGGCTTGAGGTCAAAGGTGGAAAAACATAGATCTCATTCAATGAATTTTCAAATATCTGCCGGTGCATGTTTGCATAGGCATTTGCTTCATAAAGCTGCAGTGCCAGTTCAACTGTGCAATTTCGGTCATATACCCGTACTTAATCATGGTATTTGCTGTTATTTGTGCAAGGAACCTGCTGTCTTCTACAATAAGAATCCTCTTGCCTTTAAATGCGTTCACCGATAAACCAACCCCTGAGCATTTATTTCTTCCGCGGCAACGGTAAGTTTTTCGCTGGAATCGCTTATTTCATCGGTTGTGACAATAACTTGCTTCAGTAATCTAAGGTCTTGTCTAATACTGACCTTCATGAAAATTTTTATCACTTTTGCAGCAGCTTTCAATAAAAGCACTTACTACCTCCGGGTCAAACTGCGTCCCCGCATTCCTTTTTATTTCAGCTATTGCTTCCTCCCTGCTCATTGCTTTCCGATATGTCCTGTCATTGGTCATAGCATCAAAGGCGTCAGCAACCGCCAAAATTCGTGATAACAGTGGGATTTCTTCCCCTTTTATCCCCTGGGGATAGCCTTTGCCGTCCCATCGCTCATGATGGGAGAGGATGTATTCTGCAATAGGGGCCAGTTCCGGCGCCGCCTGGGCGATCCTGTACCCTATTTCAGGGTGTTTTCTCATTTGTACCCATTCTTCCTCAGTTAAAGGCCCCGGCTTCATCAATATGCTTTCCTGAATCACCACCTTACCGATGTCGTGGAGTATCGCCAGAAGTTCCAGCTCGTCCATTTGTTGGGGGTTCAGGCCCATACTCTCACCGATCTTTCTGCACATTTCTTTCAACCGTTCTGCGTGTTCTTTCGTTTCCATGCTCTTTTCAAAAAGAGTAGCCTTCAGGGAGGATATAACGGCATTTCTGTAGCTTTTGGCATGCAAAAGCTTATTGCGGTACATCCAGTCCTCGGCTTCTTTCAATACCTGCCAGATGTTTTCTTCGGCTCTGCTTTTTGCGGCATAGCCAAGGGCAATGCTCACCTGTACGGGCCCGTCCTTCTGGGAATCGCATTTTTCTTTGATCCGCCGGTTGATTTCCTCAGCCGTTTTTATGTCGGTCTGAGGCAAAAGGATAACGAATTCATCCCCGCCCCACCGAGCAATAAGGTCTTCCCGGCGGCAGGACTCTCTAATGATTTCCGCAGCCTTTATCAGCAGCCTGTCGCCCTCCTGGTGCCCGAATACGTCATTAGCCAGCTTCAGGCCGTTGAGGTCGCCCATGATTATGGATACAGGCAGTTGACGCGGCGTATCCAGCCTCTTTATCTCTTCTTCCAAAAACCTGCGGTTGTAAAGGCCGGTCAGTTGATCGTACGAACTCAAGTATTTCAACTGTTCCTCATAACGTTTGTGCTCTGTGATGTCGTTATAAATCACATAAGCACCAAGTAATTCACCATCAATAATAATGGGAAGGCCTCTTATTATAACTTCAACAGGTAATCCTTCTTTAGTATAGTGTGTGCCTTCCACTACAATTTTCTTTCCCGATAATAAAGCTTTTGTATAATATCTGTTGGCGGTGTTTTCTTTTCCCATATCAAGGACGTAGTCAAGATCTTTTCCTCTTATTTCTTCCAATTTATACCCAAAAAGCTTATAAAAACTATAATTGATTTCCTCTACACAATAATTATGGTCAATGCGAACTATGGCATCTGTTGAGTTTTTAAACAAAACTTCCAGCCATTTCTTTTCAGTTTGAATTTTTTTATCGGCTTCCATGCGTTCTGAGATGTCTCTTGAAACAGCAACTGTACCTACGCATCTGCTTTCCGCATCATAAACAGGAACCTTAATTGTTTCAAAAGGAACCAGACTACCATCATGACGTTTAATCCATTCTTCATAGCGTTGAACGCTACCTGATTCCATAATCCTATGATCAAGTTCCCTGTATTTACTTGCTTCCGCTTCATTATGAATATCCCAATCAGTACGCCCGTTTATTTCTTCCGGTAAAAGAGATAGAAACTTTCCCACGGCTTCATTTACTACTTTATAAACCCCATTTTGGTCCTTGTAAAAAATCAGATCCGGAATGGTGTCTATAATTACTCTCAGTAAATGACGCTCCTTCTTCAATTCGGCCTCTATAGTTTGACGTTTCATAGCGGCATCGAGATTAGCAAAACAGTTTTGTGCCAGCATATTGGTAATAGGTAGAAGCTCTTTTAAAAACACTTCTTCAATAGGAACGTTCCTTCCCAACAGAAGCAGTCCGAAGTTTCTCAGTGGAAACCCATAGTAATTTAAATCCTTCTCTATTACGATGACGTTTTTGTCCTCGTCTTGCAACAATTTCCTTTCAAATTCTCCAATAACCTCATGATAAACAGGATTCTTAAGGATTACCCGTGGAACAGCATAGATAACTTCCAAACGATTGCTTTTGTATTGTAAAACACTGCCATGGGTGCAGTCCAGTTTCCTCGAGAATGCAGATGTGGCCTTTTTCACAAGCTTGTCCAGTTCCTGCTCGCCACTGACAGAAAGAGCTAATTCGAGCAGAATATGACTCCATATTGTATAATCCATTTTTAATCCTCCAACAATCCGATGACTGAAGTCTTATTATAAAATTCAAGATAATTTTTTCCCGTATTAGCAATCTCCCCCATAGTCAACGCCCCCAAAAGCGGGTATCCTGCATACACCGCTTCCAGTTCTTCATTAAAATCAGACTGGAGAAAGAGAACCCTGGAAACACAGTCCGCAAAAAAGGTAGTTAGTGGTTTTTCTTTTTCCCCATTGACTGTTTTCCAATAGGATGCTTCGGCCAATTGACGGGCTTTGGCTGCACCAGCAATCAAAGAGTCTTTATCTCCTTTTAATATATAGACAAAAGAATTCAAAGGAACTTCTCCGACACAAATCAACCTGCTGCCATCCAGCGCAATAGGATCTCGAACCACCATTTCTTCTGCCATTTTTACAATCCCAAAGGGAAACCCTTTTGCCAGCTGGAAGAAATCAGTATTGTCAAAAGATTTCCCGGATATTTTTTCTACCGTTTCCCGATATACTTCAAATGCCGGTCGCCAGTTCAGTGAAATTACTGTATTGCGGTCTGCTTCCGTTACTTTCAGTGGACCTGCCACAGGCTTCCAGCCATGGGCAACCCCTACCCCGCTTTTTATATCTGTCAGGGCAAAAACTGCCGAATCTCCTAATAATCCTTCCCCGGTAAACATACAGGGCTTCCTTTCAAATGTCAATGAACCGGCACCCCCACCAATATAATTCGGGAGAAGTCCCCAACAATTAAACATGCTCTCAATTAGGGCAGAGATATGTTGGCTGAGTCCGTCCACAAAGACAAACATCGTTTTATTTTTAAGAGATTGCCCTTCAAAAGTATGTTCTATGATTGCGTCCAGATCTGTAGACATGTCACTGACACCTCTAATCACCGCAGTGCTTACAGGTTGACTGATACCAGCAACAACGGTTCCCTTGTCGAGTATTTCTTTGTTAAATAAAATCTGAGGAAAAATTCCTCCAAATACTGGTTTTTTACACTGTTTTAAAACCTCATCAACCTTTTCAGGGGTAAAACCGTTGGCATCACAAGCCAGAATGAGAACTCCCGATGTATTCTCATCATCAGCTGCCTGTTTTAGCAGGTACTGCAACCTTTCCACAGTACCTTTCCTGTCTAAATTTATAAACATACCATCACCTCTTTTGTTTTGCAGGTAATGTCAAACACATCTTTATCTTTTCTTATTACGTAATCCTTGGTAAGAACCTCGATAAATGCTATATAATGCTTACCATGGGGTGTTCAATGCTTCCCACTTTTATTACAATGCCTCCGTCCAAACTCTCAACCACCGGAACATGTTTTTTTTCCCAAATCTTCGGTATTAGCAATCAGCTTTTTCACTAGTTTATTGCAGCAAACCAGTGCTGGAGCACCAACATAAACTGCTTCCAAAATATTGCCACAAACATCACAACAGAATAGCTCCTTCAATCCAATCACAAAATCGCCTCTAAACGCTATAAACGCATGTATATTCTGCATAATTTTCTAAAATCCTTCTTTTTCTATATTTTTTAAAATTCATCTCACTACCATACTCAAATTTATAACATTTCTCCTATCTCTACCCCCGCCTTCAAGACAAACACCACCTCTACCAGTGACTTGACCCTAATACACTCCACCAGTTCCATAAACACTGAAAACAAAGTTATCTGGGACAGTTCAGCATCTCCGGCCATGACACGTATATCTTCAAATATCCATTCTAACGCGACACGGGGACGGTTCTCCTGTCGCATTTTATGCCGCTATAAATTACATCCTTACTTGACTGTGCATTTCTGTTAATTCTCTTTCCAGAGCATTTATAGTGTTTTTTTAACTCCCCAATATCCTATTTCTATCTATTTCGCTACTTTCCTTGAATCTACACAACTTAATTGGCAGTGTTTCCAGAATAAATTCTTCTGATATTTTTTCTATCACTGTCGTATTTATTGCTTGTCTGCGGCAAAATTTGCATCTCTGGCACTTACCTGATACACCAAAAGTGCGACAGAAAGAAGAACAAAAAAACAAAAATTTAAACGCGAAATGGGTGTCGTCTACATAAAGGACAACGCCCATTTCGCGTTCTCTTTTCAGCAAAGTATTATGCCCAGACACTTTTCTAGAGAAAATCCCCTGCTGTCACTCCCGGATGACCATAACCGGAATCTTGGAATAGCTTACAACTTTTTGCGCTACACTGCCCATAAGCAGCTTTTTGAATCCCCCTAAGCCGCGGGTCCCGATGACTATTAGATCCACCTGGTTATCCTCAGCATATTGGAGCAACCGTTCTGTCGGATGGCCCTTCAGGATCACCGTAGTAATGTCACACCCGAGCGTTGAACCATAAGCCTGTACCTCCTGCAGCAAAGGCTGATAGTATTTCTCTGCCTGCTCAAGTTCCTTCACTTCGCCTCCGCCTGGGCTGAAATCCGGCAAATGCACAACCGTCAACGTTGTGACCTTGGCATTGAGTTTCCGGCTTAAATCCACGGCAGCTTGCAAGGCTTTTCTGCTGCTTTTTGAACCGTCAAGACCAACAAGAATGCTGCGAATATCCATTAAGAAAAACCCCCTTTTATTTTCATGTTACAGTATCTAAAGCCACGTCGATTCTGTCAAAAACACCTACCCGTGTCAGCGCTGAACTAAGTAAGCACATTTCTCTTTCACACCTGCGGGATGAGCGACGAACATTTATGAGTATCCAACCTGCCATGGACGGCAATGGATTCCACAGGAGAAACAAACGCGGCAAAAAGAACTTTTTTAGCAGGCGCTACGTACAGGTTACTGTTCAGAACTGCAAAATAAAGTAAGAAACGACGGACACCACGAGCGAAGCGGCAAACATAGCCGTTAAGGGACGCAAGGCCCGCGTTCTCAGGTTAGCAAGATGTACATTCAATCCTAAACCGACCATAGCTGCAGCCAGGAAAAAGGAGGCCACGGTGGAAATGGTATTCAAAACGGCTTGCGGGATCGGCAAGTATGTTCCCATGAGGCTGGTCAGCATGAACCCGACAAGAAACCAAGGGAACGGTGTGCTTTGTTTTACTTCTGCATTTCCTTTCCGGCGCATCCAGGAAGCCAGAATAAAGCTCAAGGGAAGCATGAGGAAGACACGCCCCAACTTTGCAAGCAGTCCTTCTGCCAAAGCCTCCGTGCCGGCAGGTGCCGCCGCAGCGGCGACATGAGCAATCTCATGCAGACTGACACCGCTCCATACTCCGTATTCCACAGGACTCAAGGGAAGGTAGCCGCGCAAGAAAGTGTAAGTGAGGGTAAAAACGGTGCCCATGAGTGCAACGATGCCCACCCCGATGGCGGTCTCTTCATCATCCGTATTCAGAATCGGAGCAACCGCGGCAATGGCTGCCGCTCCGCAGACCCCTGTTCCGATCCCCAAAAGAAGGGACAGCTGTTTTTCGGCCCCTATCAACCTGGCAACCAGCATCGTTACTCCAATGGCCAAAACAATGCTCAGCGCATCATAGAGCAGTAGAGTCATCCCCTTATGCAAAACAACATCAATATTTAATTTAAAGCCGTAAAGGATGATGGCAAAACGCAGTATTTTGTGCCCCGAAAAGCGGATTCCTTCCCTCAAGGACTCGGGATATCCCTTGATATTTCGGTAAACGACAGCAAGCAGGATCGAAGTTAACATCGCCCCGACACGATTTAGCCCTGGAAGATAAGCCAAGGCAGTCCCTGCTGCGGCAATGGTCAGGGTAAACAGAATGCCTAACGTAAACGGACCCCAGTTTGTTTGTTCCGCTGCAGGTGCTGAAAAAGACACTCCTTTCCTCACTTGTCGCAACACATCCTGTTTGCGAAGTGAACTCTCTCTTTCTTGTTGTAACATTCAACGTCCTCCTTCATTGTCTTATACTCCCTGCAGGTTTGACATGAATCACTATAAATGACCCAGGACTAAGCAGTCAATATCGATATCCTATACAGACAATAAGGAAGACTTATGATACAGAAAGCGGGTTGGCTCATGATGCTTCGATGTTGGACGAAGCTTATCACGTTAGAGCCGCAAAAGGATGAATGTTGTATGCAGAGTGGTAAAGAGGGGCGAATACAAGCAAAGCCGGGGAGATTCATCCGGTTTTTCTAAAGGGGCCAAATATGGGATTGTACCGGATGCTAGAGCGCCTGGCGGCGGGCCTGCAGGCGCGCTTTGACGCTTGGGTAGCGATCGATGTCTGTGTGGGGTAGAAATTTGCTGCTTTTGAATTTGTCCATAAAGTGGTGTTAAGCTCGAAATAAGTGATCCTGGCGGCAAGTGCTTCCGCTTCCCTGCGCTTGGGCTGGGACAAAAGCACCTGCCGGGCTCCTTCGCCGGAGCTGTTGCCCAGACGGACAGGTGCCAGGGGGTTGATATGGAGCCCGATGTCCTGGGCGGTGAGGATGCCAGGGTTGTTGACGACCGGGATATACGGGGAACGGCTGAGGGACATAGGGTCAAGGCCAAGAAGAAGATGCACCATGGTCGTGTCGGCTCGTTCAGGGTTTGACATAACCGTAACCCTCAGCCTGTTTCTTGACGATCTCCGTAATACCTGCCGGGATGACGGTCACGAAGGGGTGGAGAGACTTCTCTTCCAAGGCATTCATCTTCAAGGCATTAGCGCAGGCAAGAAAAGGAATGCCCAGCTCCCGAAGCTCCTGCATGTCCCGCAGGAGCTGTTGACGGAATTCATTGTTCCAGGTTGGCGGCAGTTTTTCCCCGATCTCCGGGGAAGTAGCATAGAGAAGAACCGCAGGGCCGTTGGCGACGACCTCAGCTTGGATGTTTTCTGATCCGGTGTCTTTAATTAAGTTGCGCAGGTTAAGCAAAGCGACAGGCCAACGATTAAGCTCATTAACGTGAAACAGAATCTTGTAGGGCAACATCTAAAAACCTCCTTCCAGTAGTTTTTTCAACATTGTAACTTGAATGGGGAGACGGATACAATAAAGCAAAAATCTTCTAATTTATAAGGACTTTTCGTTCTATAGGGCGATTATTCGAGGAATTTCCCATAATTCCTGGGAATCACGTTATCATGCGACACTTGACAAACTGACTTTTAGTTCATGCAATACTAGTGTCTCCTCCTCAATATCTAATAAACCGTTCTTCATAGTTAAAACTATAAATTGTAGTGATTTGTCGAGCAATCGAAAGACCTTATTCGTAGTATTAAGAAATCGAATCTTTTCGTCGGCGTATTCTGTGCTATCCACTTAAATTTTGATTTATAATCTAAGGTAATGGTCCTTTTAAGGAAGGAGGACACCTAATGATTGTTGACACACTCAAAGTATTCGTTACCGTCATCGAACAAAAAAGTTTTTCACGTGCAGCCGACATCCTATATATATCTCAACCCAGTGTAAGCTTACACATCCGGAACCTCGAAAATGAACTGGGAACAAAACTCCTTCATCGATCATCGAAACATGTAGAGCCAACCCAGTCTGGCGATATCCTCTATCAGCACGCCAAAAAGATTCTCTTGCTTTATGAAGAAGCCAAACAGAAGATCAACCTGTTGAAAAATGAGGTCACAGGTTCTTTAAAAATTGGTGCCAGTTTTACCATCGGGGAATACATCCTTCCAGCACTCCTGGCGGAGTTGGCCGTCCAGTATCCCAAAGTTGATATAGAGGTTGCTATTGACAACACGGAGGAGATTGCCCAGAAAATCCACTCCAATCACCTTGACATTGGACTGGTGGAAGGGAACGTTAGTCATGTGGATTTGAATATCCAAACGTTCGCCAAAGATGAAATGATTTTAGTGGTGTCAAACAATCATCCCTTGGCCCGTCTGCCCGTTGTCACAACTGAAGATTTGCAAGATCAGGTATGGATTCTCAGGGAAAGCGGATCCGGTACCCGTGCTTTTTCCGATCTTCTGATTGAGGATTTGGGACTACGAGTTAAGCGGTCTTTTGTTTTTGGAAGCAATGAAGGAGTGAAACAGGCGGTTATTGCAGGCCTGGGCATCGCCCTAGTTTCCTGTTTAATCATACGCAAAGAGTTAGATGCAGAGGAACTAACCGCTCTACACATCAAAGAAAAACACCTCTTCCGCTCCCTGTCTATCTTAAGGCCAAAAGAGCCAACAACCTCCAAAGCGGTAGAGATATTCATGGAAAAACTCCTATCCTCAGAAAAATAACCGACCGGGATTTATTATCTGAGATGCCGGTCGGGCGATAAAGACGGGAAATTCCTTTTCAGTTTTCCGAATAGGTTTGCACCAGCAATTGGACAGGATGTTATTTTATGTAGATTATCGCCTTTAACTGCGTATAGCCCGTGTGATATGTTTACTCATACTATATCCTAATGGCTATACATATCTCACTCCAACCGCAGGTGATGTCCAGTTCGTCGCGGACAAATAAATTGAAGGGTAACATTAATTCCAACAGCTGTTATAATAGTCGGTTTCAGACAACGTCAGTCATCTGCTATTACAAAGCCTTTCTGTAAGCTTGGTATTGCGTCTTATACTATTGTTATTGCTTACAGCCATTCCCACTGCTTTTTTTGTTCCTACAAGAATCATCAGTTTTTTAGCCCTTGTAATGCAGGTATAAAGCAGATTTCTCTAAGCATCATGTAATTGCTGTATTGTGAATTGGGCAACCACAATCTTGATGCCTTCTTCCCGCTCCACTGCCTCTATTACGTCCTGAACATCTAATGTTTGATAAGGGCTTTTAACCACAAGGATTTCTTTAATTCTTTTGGCTGCACCCATTCACTATGATAAAAGGGGGGAAGAAAAATAGCGTTATCTTCATCGGCTATGGCTGTCTTTTCTGCAATCATTCTTTCAAGGGTCTCACCAATCAAAGGTTTTTCAAGCTCCAGCATCTTCTCTGCCTCATCTAAAAGCTGCTCCCTTGTTGCGTAGCAATGGCCTTCGTTGGCCAACTCATTTAATACATAAATAATCCCTGAGCGGCAGCGCTCAAAGGAATTCCTTTCAAATCCCATCTGCCCTGCGATTTTATCGGCAGTTTTGAAGCCAATGCCCCAAATATCATCTGCCAGCCTGTAAGGATTAGCTTTCACGATATCGATACTCTCATTGCCATAGGTTTTATATATTTTTACTGCATAAGCTGTAGAAACCCCATTACTTTGGAACAATGGACCCGACATTTACAGCAGCAAGATTCCCCACCACCGTAACAAGGTCAGAAAAACCCTTGGATTTTATTTTTATTACGCTGAAACCGTTTTCTTCGTTTTCATAGGTGATTCGTTCAACAACACCGCTTAAATATTCCATACCAAGTCCTGCCAATCTTCATAAGAATTGTTGAGTTCGATAAAGCACAGCATTTTACTCCTTCCAATCATATAGCTTTATCGGTGGAGAAACGAATCCCTAATTGTTCTCTAACCGCTTCTACTGCTTTATATCCTATGGCCAGATCCGGGCACTCATGACCATGAAACTGCACACATCTTTCCCACAAGTTCTTATCCAATACATCACGCCTCTTTATAAATATATTTCTCCAACTTTTCTTAAGTCTACCCTGCCCGCGGAGAGATCTATTAATCGCTCCTGCAAGGCTTGGCCTGTTACGTTTTAACATTTTCATATAAGCTCCCAAAATTAGTCTTCTAACCTAATTCGTCTTATTACAAGAATAAACCTTCTAAAAAAAGAAAGTCATCCTCTAAGTAGACGATGAAAGCATACCTAATGCATTCCATAGACTTTTGCCCTTCTCTCTAATGGGCCAAAGCCTTATCAAAGGAAAGAATGTTAACTCTCTTTTCCAAAACAATCAGGGTTGTATTCATTAAAAACACATTAAGGATGAAAGAGATGAGTCGGGGTAGAAAGATTACCTTATAGGGAATACCAAAAAGTATATTCAAAAAATATGGCACCAAAATCATACTGGTTATTAGGAATGTGAGACCCACAGAAAAGATAATCCGCCCAGAGTTAATGTTTTCTTTCTTCCCTATTAATAATGGGGGTAGTATGCCGTTTAAGGCGCTAGTTAAGGTGAAATGAGGCATGTAGGCGCCGCCAGGGCTTAGAGCATAACCAATAATATCAGCCAAGGCGCCGACTTTAGCTCCCTCAAATGCCCCATTTCTCAAACCAGCAATAATGATAGGCATAACACCAAGACCGATTCTTACCCCATCCACACCCAATACAGATATTTTAATACTCATATATCGTGTAAGAATGACACTGATAGCTATTAAAAGGGCACCTTCCACCAGCTTACGGTTTTTTTGCATTTTTACTCATTCCTTTACTGTCAATTGAGGTTTCATAAAACCAGGTACAGTCTCCTTAACCACGGAGGAAGCTTCGTTACAGTAGATAAACCAGTAGAAACCGCCTACTACTACGGCACCGCCCACGATGTTACCAAGGGTAACGGGTATAAGATTCTTTACAATAAAAGCTGGCCAGGTCAACCCCAAACTGGCTGCGTTACTACCGGCGGTAATCATACCTGCAGGAATGTAATACATGTTAGCGATACAGTGCTCATAACCACCTATGATAAAAACCATCACCGGAAACCAGATGGCAAAAATCTTATCAACTATTCCCGTTGCAGCATAACTCATCCAAACTGCTAAGGCTACCAGAACATTACAAAGAATACCTCGGATAAAGGCCTGAGAAAAAGTTAAGTTTAATTTTTCCTGGGCAATTTTGATATGTAATTCACCCAAAAGCCCCTGACTTGTATTAAAGATGCCACTGTTAAACAAAAGCCACGCTAACAGGAAAGCCCCAATAAAGTTTCCTAAGTACACAATAATCCAATTATTCAAGAGCGCTTTCCACGACACTTTTTTCTGTAGGGCAGCCACTGTTATCAGGTTATTTCCGGTAAAAAGCTCTCCCCCAGCAATAATAATCATCATCAAGCCCACAGGAAAGATGGTGCCGGCAATGAGCTTTTTGATACCTACTGCTGAGGCTGGCAAATTATGAATTGCCATGTTGGCGCTAGAGGCTCCGAAGGCAATGTACATCCCTCCCAGAATGGCCAGAACGAAAAGCTTTTTATTACATATGCTACATTTTTTTATACCTATATTTGTGCAAGTGTCACTAATTTCCTGAGGTGTAAGATATCTTTTATCCTGCATGGTAATACCTCCTAAAGCCCACTACCTTGTTTGCTTCTTGCAGGCTATTAATACATGTTTTAACAGGATGGTGGTGGTGACTGTACCTACACCGCCAGGTACGGGTGTTATTGCTGCTACCTTGTTAATTACTCCCTCATAGTCCACATCACCGCATATTTTGCCGTCTCCGGCATCATTAATACCTACATCAATAACCACAGACTTCTCTGTGAAATATTTCTCATCTATAGCCTTTGCTTTCCCAATAGCAGCCACTACGATATCCGCCTGCTTAGTAATGTCGGGCATGTTTTTGGTTCTGGAATGACAGATGGTTACCGTGGAGTTTTCCTTCAGGAACATCATAGCCAGGGGTTTTCCTACCACCAGGCTTCGACCGATTACGGCCACATTGGCACCCTGTAAGGGATATCCATAATATTTTAAGGTCTCAATCACAGCAGCGGGAGTACATGGTACCAGTCCTTCTGTTTCACCCTCAAATACTTTTTCTAAATTAACAGGATTCATACAGTCGATATCTTTTTCAGGATCAATTAAGTGTTTTACAATATCCTCGTCCAAATGGGCAGGAAAGGGTCTAAAGATGAGAATACCGTGGATATCCGAATCCCTGTTTGCCTGATTTATCAGGCGTACGAATTCTTCCATACTGATGGTTTCAGGCACAGCATAAACCTTTGCCTCAATGCCCACTGACTGGCAGTTCTTGATGATGCTGTTCTCGTAGTATACATCATCAGGTCGCTGACCAACCCGAATAATTCCCATGGTAGGGGTTATGCCTTTGTCTTTCAGGCCTTTTACTTCTTCCTGGATTTTTTCTTTCAGGGCCTGCACAACAGGTTTGGCCTGGAGAATAGCAGTCATTAGTTGCCCCCTCCTGTAATCATGTTTTCGACTTTCGCGAATATGACTTGGGCCTTTTTGATATATTCATCCTCTATTTGTTTCAATTCACTTTCTATTTTTTCTTTAAGTGCTAGATTTTTCATTATCTTTGTATTGATTAATACATTGAGTTTAGCTCCCTTAAGAGCCGCCTCGCAGAAGGCCACACCAACCCCTACATCACTAATGGCTATACGAGTACCCTTTTCACAAAACTCAGCCTGTAGGTCTATTGCTCTAGTACACAAGCGGGCAATATCTAAAGGCACTAAACTTGCTCCTTCTAAAGCCGTCTGCAGCTTTTCTTCTTTATATTTCTTTTCCTCATCGGTATTGCCGGGCAAACCATAAGCCCGTGAAAGTGGATAAAAGGCCTCAATATCTTTCTGAACAAGTTCTGTCAGATCAGAAATTATTGCATATCCCTTTTCTAAAAGGGCTTTAATATCTTCTTCTACGTGGACGTATTTCTTCTTACCAACGGTGAGGTTACCTACCATACAGCCTAAAGCCATGCCTAAGGCGCCGACATAAGCACAGGCCGAACCGCCGCCTGGTACAGGTTCCTTTGATGCAAGGAGTTCTAAGAATTCACGGGCGCTTTTTTCAAGCATCTTGTCTCCTCCTTTTTATCCTTCTTTTTCGAAAAAGGTTTGATAGTATGGCAACCTCCCGGCTGCCATACTATCTTATAATGGAGAGGTATTGTGATGATGTATTTTTTCATATCTTTAAAACAGCCCGGAAATCTTTCCGGTATTATCCACATCAATTTTCTCTGCGGCAGGCACTTTGGGTAAACCAGGTAAAGTCATAATATCTCCAGTTAGGGCTACGATAAAGCCCGCACCTGCTGAAACCTTAGCAGCGCGAATAGATATTCTGAATCCTTCCGGTCTCCCTAATTTCTTAGGATCATCGGATAAGGAATACTGGGTTTTGGCCATACAGATAGGGAGATTGCCATAACCGATTTTTTCAATGTTCTCTATATCTTGAGTACTTGAACCGACAAAGTCCACACCCTCGGCTCCGTAAATTTTGGTGGCAATGGCTTTGATTTTTTCCTTTACTGGCAGGTTTACATCATAGACAAACTTAAAGTTGTTGTCACCTTTGTCAATAAGCTTTAATACTTCCTCGGCAAGTTTAACACCGCCGGCTCCGCCTTTGCCCCATACTTCCGATAGAGCTACATTTACTCCTAGCTTCTTGCACTCTTCCTCTATGAACATAAGCTCGGCTTCCGTGTCGGTGGGGAATCGGTTAATGGCTACCACTGCTGGTAGACCATAGTTTTGGGTTACGTTTTCTACGTGCTTTAAGAGGTTGGGCACGCCTTTTTTCAGTGCTTCCAGATTTTCCTGGTTTAGATCAGCTTTAGCGACGCCCCCATGGGATTTTAGTGCTCTCACTGTGGCTACTATTACTACAGCATTTGGTTTGAGGCCACTTAAGCGGCACTTGATATCTACGAATTTCTCTGCACCTAAGTCTGCACCGAATCCGGCTTCTGTTACCACATAGTCACCCAGCTTCATAGCCATCTTGGTGGCCATAACACTGTTACAACCGTGAGCGATGTTGGCAAAGGGACCGCCATGAATGAAGGCGGGGGTATGCTCTAAGGTCTGAACCAAGTTAGGCTTTAAGGCATCCTTCAGAAGGGCGGCTACAGCACCCTGAGCCTTGATGTCACCGGCGGTGACTGGCTCACCCTTACGGTTGTAGCCGATTATTATTTTTTCCACTCGCTTTTTAAGATCTTCTAAGTCATTGGAGAGACAGAGTATGGCCATTATTTCTGATGCCACGGTTATATCGAAGCCATCTTCTCTGGGTACTCCGTTAGCCTTACCGCCTAGACCGTTTACAAGGAATCTTAACTGGCGATCATTCATATCCAGGCAGCGCTTCCAGGTTATTCTTCTTACATCAATATCCAGTTCATTTCCTTGGTAAATATGGTTATCAAGCATAGCGGCAATGAGGTTGTTTGCAGCCCCGATAGCATGCAGGTCACCGGTAAAATGGAGGTTTATGTCTTCCATAGGTATTACCTGGGCATAGCCACCACCTGCGGCTCCTCCCTTTACACCAAATACTGGGCCCAGGGATGGCTCCCTTAAAGCAATAACGGTCTTCTTACCTATGTAAGAAAGGGCATCACCAAGACCCACTGTTGTTGTTGTTTTGCCTTCACCTGCAGGGGTAGGGTTAATAGCAGTAACTAAGATAAGCTTGGCATCGGGTTTATCCTTCATTTGACTCAAAATATTGTAGTCTATTTTTGCTTTGTATTTGCCGTAGTTTTCAACATACTCCGGGTTAATGTTCAATTTTTCTGCAATCTCATTGATAACCTGGGGTTTTGCTTCCTGAGCAATTTCGATGTCACTTTTAAAAGTCATTAAAACTCACTCCTCTTTGTTCTTTATTACCGCACATCGTTCTGTCTTTTATCCATTATTTTGGGCCATCGCTCATTGCGGGCGATGGCCTATATAGATGGGGTGGGAAAGTCTTAAAAAGTTATTTCTGACTCTCAAGCAGTGTTAAAAATTCTTTTACTTCCTCTTCCTTCATCTTGTAGGTGTGTTCACCATCGATGGGAAACTGGCCTTGACGGACCTCATCGGCATAGGCCTTAAAGGCGTTTGTTAATATCTCGCCTACATTGGCATACTTCTTAACAAACTTGGGGGTGAAGTTATCATAAAAGCCTACCATGTCCGCATAGATCAGGAGCTGGCCGTGGGTGTAAGGTCCTGCACCAATACCAAGGATAGGTATGCCTGCCCTTTCAGTTATAGCTTTACCTACAGCGGAGGGTACGCCTTCCACCAGAATACTGAAAGCTCCCGCTTCTTCTACCAGTTTAGCTTGATTAACAAGCTTTAAAGCATCTCCAGCACTGCGGCCCTGGGCTTTATAGCCGCCAATCTGACCCATAAATTGGGGTGTTAAACCGATATGACCCATTACGAGAATACCTGCCTGCTGGATGGCCTTAATGCGGCTGGCGATCATGGGCCCGCCGCCTTCCAGCTTGATAGCATCAACCAGGGCTTCCTTTACGAAACGGCCTGCATTGGCAATGGCTTGCTCATCTGAAGCCTGGTATGACATGTAGGGCATATCCCCTACGATAAAGGTATTGGGAGCACCGCGGCGTACTGCCTGACAGTGGCGGATCATATCATCCATGGTTACAGGGAAAGTTGTGTCATAACCCAGACTTACCATACCTAAGGAGTCGCCCACTAGAATCATATCCACACCGGCTTTTTCCTGCATCTTGGCAGTTAAATAGTCGTATGCTGTTAGATATACAATTTTTTCACCATTAGCTACCATTTGATTGAAATCATGAATTGTCTTCTTTGCCATAATAGACACCCCTTTTAATTTTTCTATTTTTATAAAGCAACTGCTTTATAAGAAATTCGTTCATTATTGTCGCACGATGTTCTTGATATTTCCTAAAGAAAAATCAGCCACCCTCGGCTCTGCAAAATGTTTTCAAAATTTTCATTGTTGTTAATATTTTAATATATTTTTTAGGTCAAACAGAAGTAATATTTTGTTTTTACTCCATACTTCCTTGTCTTTTATAAACCGAAACCGCTGCTGTATCCCTGTCTACGTGCAAGATAATTAGTTTTTACTTCAATCTTTTTGATATTAATGTCATACATAGTAACGTCCATGTAATTACACATTCCCCCTTAAATCATCTAAATCTATGAAAAAATAAATGCAAGATTTATGCCAAGAGACCTAATAACATTACACAGCCGAAATACAAGGACAAATCAAGTCTTCCTGACGATTTAACTAAATATTTTGTTAGTATTTCTAACGCTTATTGTTAGAATGGTCTCGAATGTTAGAGTGTTTTAGTCTTCTCTTATAGCACCAAATATGGTATAAAAAATTTCATTCTTTTGTGCGAGATCTTGTGAGGGAGTATTAAATGCCGTAGGACTCCGCCAAAACCTCAACCATGTGTTTAACTTGCCCAGGAATACCGTAGGTTTTCAGGCCATATTTTAGTTGCATCATGCAAGCAGGACAGGAAGTGACAAGGACAGATGCCCCAGTTCCCTGGTAATTGTTCATTTTGCGCTGCAATATCTTCCTGGAGATGTCCGGATGGAAGATACCGTAAGAACCAGCACCGCCACAACACATATCCGCTTCTTTCATTTCCACGAAAGAGATTCCTGGAATATTTTTTAGGATTTCCCGGGGTGCGTCACTTACTTTTAAACCTCTTACGCTGTGACAAGGATCATGATAAGTGACTGTACAGGCAATTTCTTTCTCTCCATGGCTATAACCAAGCTGTAAAAGGTATGAACTTATGTCTGCAAGCAGGTTTTTTATCTTAATTGCCTTTTCCCTATATTCAGTTTCTTCTTCAAATAGTTCCACATATTCCTTAAGGATGGCCCCACAAGTGGCACAATCAACAATAATTGCTTCCACATCTAGCTCCGATAACTTATCCAGGTTATAACGGGCCAATTTTTTGTACTCCTCAAGATCGCCAGCACTCTGGTGAGGAGCCCCACAACAGTGCAATTCCGGTACAATTACAGAACAGTCATTGGCCTGAAGGACTTTTATTGTAGCGATTCCCACATTACTAAAAAACTGATTTATTGAACAGCCGAGAAAATAAGCCACCTTATGCTTTGCTTCAGGCATTTCCTTTAATACAAAGGGTAAATTATCCCTTACGCTAAAATTAGGCATCTCTGGCATTAAGTTATTAGATTCCTTCATAATTCCTGCCTGTTTAATTAACCACTGGGCGCCACTCTTTTGATATAACCGCGCCAACTTGCGGGCAAGGTTTAATCTTCTGGGATTAGAGAAAAATCCTCTGTATAAAAATCTCTTTGGCAGAGGTAGTCCTTTTTTAGCAGTATGACGAGCCCTAATATCACTTATTATTTGTGTTGTAGGAACGTTAGAAGGACAATTAACCTCACATGCCTTACAGAGAAGACATTCGTTTACAAACCTCTCCAGTTCTGGTTCCCCGTCCAGATTTATTTGGTTCTCCAAACCCATGCGGAGCAACCGCAGCCGCCCACGTGCTACTGAGAATTCATCACCGGAAATTTTATATGTGGGGCAAACATCGTGACAGGCCGCACAACGATTACATTTCATTATTGTTTCTACAAGTTCCATATGCTTCATAAATATCTACTCCTTCAAAAACAAGCTCTCAGGAACTAATATACCGTTAGGATCAACCTGTCTTTTAATATCAGCAAGAAGTCTTTTGTACGTAACATCATTGGCTATACCAGCAATAACATTTCCCTTATATACAAGCCTTCCCTGGAGCTCTTGTATATCCGCGGTTAACTCATTCAGCATATTTGAATTAAAGAGTAGCTCATCAAATTCTAATTCAAATACGCCGTTAGTAATAATACCATGCATATTAACTTTAATACCGTGCCTTTTTTCCCAACTATCAAGTCTCTTGATAATATCCAGAGATTTGTCGGGCATTACCATTAGATGTACTTGAGAGTTATAAGCTTTCTCAACCAATTCTGGTGATTTATCAAATCCATATTTAGCCTTTAGTTCTTTTTCCTGCATTTCTAATGCATCTTTAAAGCCTTCCAATTCCAGCTGTAATACTATTTCTGCCTCTCTTTTCTTTACAAGAAGGGACGCCAGACTTATCCGCTCATTATGCAAAGATTCCGTAATATCTTGAATTTCATGCAAATTCTGGCAGGTAAGCGACAACTTAATATTCTTCTCTGGTAGGGGTTTTAGCCTGAGTGTTACCTTTGTAATAATACCAAATAAGCCCCATGAACCCGCCAAAAGCTGACTAACATCATAACCACTAACGTTCTTAACTGTTCTTCCTCCCACTCTAACGATTTCACCTTGAGGAGAGACAAACTCCATGCCCATTACATAAAAGCGACTGCTCTTATAAAGGTATCTCTTCCTGCCATAACCGTTAGTAGCTATTAGTCCCCCAATTGTGTCCAGTCCATGATCCGACTCGGCAGGAAAAAAAATGTTGTCCTTAACTAGAAAATCTCGAAGTTCACTGATAGTTAAACCTGACTCTACCTCAACACTCATGTTGTCAGGACGATATTCCACTACCCCCTTGAGCCTATTAGTAGATAGCAGTATCCCCTCTAGGAAGCCCCTTGTTCCCTCTAAAAACCTGGTACCATTGCCGACAGGATAGACAGGTATTTTATATATATTAGCCTGTTTTACAATAGTCGAAACTTCTTCCACAGTATTGGGGTAAAGGATCAATTCGGGTCTATTTTTTTCTAATACTCTTTCGTATCTATTGCTGCCGCCTGATCCAGTATCACCAATCAGCTTTTGCAAGGCAGCAATAATTTCTAATCGTGTCATTTTTTTCCTCCTTCGCCCTAGGGAAGCAGCTTGCCTGGGTTAAAGTGAGACTCAGGGTCAAACGCATGCTTCAATTGTTTCATATAAGAAATACTTTCCTGGCTGAAAGCCAGCGGCATATACTTGACCTTTTCTAATCCGATGCCATGTTCACCTGACAAGGTCCCGCCCTGGGCAAGAGCTTCTTTGAATATTTCATCACATACGTGCTCTATTACCTCTGCCTCCTGGGGAACCCTGTGGTCATAAAGAAGATGGGGATGTAAATTACCATCTCCCGCATGGGCTAACTGGGCAATTATTATGCCGTATCTTTTTGCTAGGGCCGAAACATTTCTTAACATTGCGGCAAGCCGGTCTCTAGGAACCACTACATCTTGCACAACCATAGATGGTTTTAGTTTCCCTAAAGCTCCATTGGCTGATCTCCTTGCCTTCCACAGTGCCTGACGCTCCTGTTCATTACCGGCAATACTATAATTCTTTGCTCTGTTCTTCCGAAATGCTTCAATAATACTGGGAACTTGGCTTTCTAGCTCGGAACTGAACCCGTCTACCTCCAAAAGCAGCAGGGCTTCCGCATCTTTAGGCAAGCCCAGTTTAGCATAATCCTCAACAGCTTTGATGAGGGTATTATCCATGATTTCCATTGTTGTAGGGGTTACACCCCTGGCTATAATCTCAGCCACGCAGTCTCCTGCATCCCCCAGGTCATTAAAAACCGCCGTCATCGTCACAACTTCAGGATTGATGGGAGTCAATGCTAATAAGGCCTTAGTAACAATACCAAGAGTACCTTCAGAACCGCACAGAAAATAACTCAAATCTATCTGACTTTCTGAAATCGAGAGGAGTTGGCCCGTTTTCACAACTTCACCAGAAGGAATTACCACCTCCAAACCCAGCACATGATCCTTGGTACAACCATATTTGACCCCGCGTATTCCTCCAGCATTTTCGGCAATATTCCCACCAATTGTTGATACATTGAGACTAGCAGGGTCTGGGGCAAACATTAGGCCAAAGGGTTCCGCGGCCGCCTGGATGCTCTTGTTAATTACTCCTGCTTCAACCAGGACAGTTCTGTTTACTTGATTTATGTCTATAATACGGTTCATCTTATTCATTGATATTACAATACCACCCTCGGAGGCCACAGCTCCGCCGCTTAAACAGGTTCCTGCTCCCCGAGGTGTGACGTTTAATCCCTGTTCCGCCGCAAAGTGAAACAATGCACAAACCATCTCAGTTGTGGTGGGGAAAACCACAACATCTGGCCTGCCAGGAAACTGAGAGGCATCATACGAATACGTAAACAGCGGTATTCTGCCAGTAACTACATTTTCACTACCAACAATTTGCTTCAAACTATTCACTAGGGATTTGTTTAGCATGGGTGTCACCTACTTTTCTATTCACTTATATCCCCTCTATTTCATAAGGATAGTTGGTAAAAACATAGAAATTGCAGGAATATAGCTGATGAGCAGAACAGCAATAACCATGGCCACAATGAATGGGATCAGGGCTTTTGATAGTCGCTCAATTCTTATGTTAGTTAAACCGCATGTTACAAAGAGATTAACTCCTAATGGCGGTGTAAACATACCGATGGCTGTATTAACGACCATAATGAGACCAAAGTGTATAGGATCTACACCCATTTTTACAACTAGGGGAATAAATATTGGGGCTAATATAATGATAGCCGCATTGGTTTCCATAAAGCATCCCACAATGAGTAACATGATATTAATAAGAAGCAGGATTACTATTTTACTGTTGGTAAAGCTGACAAAAGCCTCAGCAACTGCGTCAGGAATTCTTTCGCTTGTCATTATCCAGCCAAAGACAGATGCTGTAGCAATTATCAGCATGACTACAGAAGTACTAACAGCAGAGTTTGCAAGAAGCCTTCCCATATCACTAATCTTTAACTCTTTATACACGAATACCCCTACAATAAAGCCATAGATAACGGCTACCGCAGCTGCTTCTGTGGGTGTAAACACTCCTCCGTATATTCCGCCCAGGATAATCACCGGCATCAGCAATGCCCATACTGCCTCTTTAGCGGCAATAATTACTTCCTTTAGATTAAAACTTCCTGTTCCTGTGTAACCCCTTTTCTTCGCTATAAAATAAGTGGGAATTATTAGTGATAAACCTACTAACAACCCGGAACCGAATCCTCCCAGGAACAATGCACCTATGGATACACCCCCAACCACACCATAGGTAACCATAGGTATGCTCGGCGGAATAATTACGCCAATTGAACCAGCAGCAGCCATTACAGCAGATGCGAATGCAATATCATAACCAGCACTGACCATGGCAGGAATCATAATAGACCCAATGGCTGCTACAGTTGCCGGGCTGGAGCCGGAAATAGCGGCAAAAAACATACAGGTAACTATTGCTACTAGTGCTAAACCACCAGTAATAGAACCTACCATTTTATTTGCCAGATTAATTAACCGCCGGGATATACCTCCTCCCTCCATTAAGGAACCTGCTATCATAAAGAAGGGTATAGCCATTAAGGGGAAGGATGATACGGCTGTAAACATCCGCTGGGCTACGACCAAAAGAGGTATATCACTCATTGTTGCAAGGGTAATTACTGAGGCTAAGCCTAATACGACAGCTATCGGTAATCCGCAAGCTGCTAATACAGCAAAACTCCCAAAAAGAATACCACCCATTGGTTAATTCCCCCCTACATGAAGTTCATTAGCGTTTTCCCTATTTCGCACTTTCAATTCATTGATGATTTTTTCAAAAAACCTCAGGGACATTAGGGCACTCCCTACTGGTATTGATAAATACGCATAATAAATTGGAATCCGCATGGCAGGAGATACTTGCCCTGTTGCTATCTGCTTTTGAACAATCAGAGACCCAAAGTAAATCAGCATTAGGAAAAAGATGGCTGATGCAACATACGATAATAAGGTAAAATACTTTTGAATCTTCCTTGGGAGAAAGGTGATCATCGCCTCAACACCTATGTGAGCACCACGTTTTACACCCACACTAGCTCCTAAAAAAGTAACCCAAGCCATAATATATATTGATAATTCCTCTGACCACGGGAGCGCGGCTTTTAAAATGAACCTGCAGACAACCTGCCAAAACACAACGACTGACATTATTGCAAGTAGAGCAATACAAATATACTCTTCAAAATTTGCGTATATCTTTTTGATAATCAAATATCTTCCCCCCCTTATGTAAACCGAGGCAGGCATAAAGCCTGCCTCATTTAAATAATTTACTGTGCACTTATAACCTTTTCAATCAATTCCTTGCCAATTTCTGCTTCATACTTAGCATATACAGGCTTCACTGCTTCTTTGAATGGAGTTTTATCAACTTCAAGAATATTCATTCCTTTTTCCTTTAGCTTGCCTACAAAATCCTTGTTCTGTTGTGCCAACAAATCTCTTTCAAAATCTCTTGCTTCTACAGCCGCTTCCTTTAAAGCCTTCTGTATTTCAGGGGATAATCCATCAAAGAATTTCTTTGAAACTAACAGAGGAGCCGCAGCATAGAAATGGCCTGTCAAGCTCATATGCTTCTGAACTTCATAGAATTTAGAGGTCCAGATAATGGGTACAGGGTTTTCCTGTCCATCTACAGTACCTTGCTGTAGTGCCGTGAATAGTTCACCAAATGCCATAGGGGTAGGGTCAGCTCCCATTGTTCTAAAGGTATCCATGTGAATGGGGTTCTCCATGAGACGAATCTTAAGTCCTTTTAGGTCCTCAGGTTTATTAATGGGACGTTTGCTGTTAGTAACATGTCTGAAACCATTCTCCCAGTAAGTAAGACCAACAATACCCACAGAATCAAGGGTCTTTAAAATACCTTGTCCTATCTCTCCATCAAGAACCTTATATGCTGATTGGTAATCTTTAAAAATGAAGGGCAGGTCGAAAACCAGGAATTTTTTGGTAAATCCAGCAAGAGGAGCTGTTGATACGAGAGCCATTTGTTGTGTTCCTAACTGAAGTGCCTCAATCATATCCCTCTCATTACCCAATTGGGAACTATGGAATACTTCTACTTTAACTTTACCTTGAGTTTTCTGATCAACTAATTCAGCAAACTTCTTCAAGCCAATAGTATAGGGATGGTCAGGAGCTAAAACGTGTCCTACCTTAATAGTAGTAACCTTGGGTTGTTCAGCAGCAGGTTTGTCCTTCGGTTTATCACCCCCGCCACCACAACCAGCAACAACAACAGAAACGAAAACCAACAAAAGCATCCAGGCAATTCCTTTTTTTCTGAACAAATTAACAACCTCCCTCAATTTTTTTGACACCACTTTTATTATGCAAAATTCATGCCAACAAAGAATAATGCAAAATATGCTGAATTTAATTGATTTTTAAAAATATATCCCCGTTATGCATCTAACACAGTGTTATAATTCTATAACACCGTGTTGTACTTTGTTAGAATTTATTGTTATTTTCTGCCACATCCAGCCCAATCCGGAAAAAGAATATCCTGGTTGGCTTCCACCATACCAGGATAATATGAGTTAACTATTCTTTATTAGCCCTAAGGGTAAAACTGTTTAATTTATAGTTCTTAAGCCTATACGCTATTTGATAATATTCTAGCTTTATACCTCTTCTTTTTAATTCATTGGAAATTTTCCTTGGGCCTAACCCCTCTTCATGTAGCTGCTGAATTAATCCCTCAAGTGATTCTGCAGGTTCTGACACTATTAAGTCTTTATCAGTACTATCCGTAAACATTCCAAAGGGTAAATTGGACTCATCTACAATAATTCTCAATTCCTGCTTATTCTTTTCCACGCTGCTTATTAACGGTGCAGCTGAATCAATTGAGGCATTAATCACATCCCGAAACTGTCTAATATTCCTTTCGTAAGCAGCGTTTAACAAAATCTCCCTTGCTTTGTCTGTAAAAGTTATTTCCAGGGTAATATTGTAACGATTTTTAGCCGCCATCTGGTATAGAGCAATGAAGTAATTCATTAGTCTATCTTTCTCAGTGACGCTTCTTTTTCTCAATGGAGGCAATTCAATCTGATACTGGGCCAGCCGCTGATAAAGCTCTGGAATGAATTCCTTTTTTAAATCTTTACTTGAGGCTGTAATAATGATTACATTTACCTCCCGTTCTGATCTTCCACCAATTCTTCTCACCGTGCCAGACTCAATAACCTTTAACAGCATAGTTTGATGAGCTCCCAAAGCCTGAGCCTCATCCAAAAATAATATTCCACCATTAGCAATTTCAATTAAGCCAGGTTTATCATATGCTCCGGTAAATGAACCTTTTTCTGTTCCGAAAACCTCCATTGCAGCTATATCCGAGTTGGTGAATTGGGCACAGTTTATCTCAACAAAAGGAGCTCCATGCTTTATTACTCCCATTCTCTCTGCGAAACTGTACATTGCTTTGGCTAACATGGTTTTGCCAGTCCCTGTTTCCCCCACAATTACACTATGTCGTGGCCCACCTAAGGAGGCAATGCTTCGTTGGGCTTTATCTATGGCACTTTTCAAACTGCCATCGCTACCGATAATGGCTTCAAATACATCATTCATTCTACTAAGAGCCAATTCCATCTCCAGGCTTTCCAATCGTTTGGACAGCCTCTCGATTTCTGTTATATCCCTAAAAGTAGCCACACCTCCGGCGAATTCACCTTTGATATAAAGGGGAATGGCATTTACTATAAATATTCTGTTCGTTTCATGAATAATTTTCCTGTCAAATACCGCATTCCGTGTTTCTAGTACCTCGAGAAGTGCAGCTTTAGGATAATAAACAGTTATGTGTTTGCCTATCATTTCCTCTATATGAGCTTTAGCATAATTAGCCGAACTCTGGTTAGCGTAAAGTATAATACCGTCTTTATCTACGACATTGACACCTTCGCGCAAGGCTCCTAAGATAGTATGAAAAATCTCATTGTTTTGCTTAAAAGAACTAAGATCCATTGTAAACACCTCATCAATTTTTGTTATTTTACGAGATACAAAAAAAGGTCGATATTTCTTTTTCGAAATATTCTATGTTTGCTCCTCAATTCCTTTATATTTTTTTTTCACAACCTAAATGCAAAAGCTGGCGACATCTCTGTCACCAGCTCAACTCTGATAGGCTATTGACCAGAGAACACTGGTATGAAAAGAACCTTGGAATGGATAAGCATTTTTTATTTACGAACGGCCTCATAGAACCTCTTTAGCCCTTCTTCCAAAACTGACTGGGGACAGGCAAGGTTAATGCGCACAAAACCTTCACCCTCTGGGCCAAACACCGAACCCTCGCTAAAGGCCACCCTGGCTTTATGATACATGAGCTCTTTCATTCCCTGAGCATCTAGACCCAATTTACGGCAGTCAACCCAGAGGAGGTAAGTTCCTTCTGGCACGATTGCCTCCAGTTGAGGCAAATTCTTGGCTATAAATCCTAATGCAAAATCTAGATTACCCTTCACATATTGTAGGAGCTCTTCTAACCATTCTTCCCCCTGCTCATAGCAGGCCTTCACTGCCACGGGAACAAAAAAGTTTGGTGTGGTCAAAGACAGAGTCTTAAGTTTATAGTCAAATATCCGCTTATATTCCTCGTTGGGTATCACAATAAAGGATGCCTGGATACCAGGAAGGTTGAAGGTCTTAGTGGGGGCTACACAGGTAATAGAATTCTCTGCAAATTGACTGGAAACTGAGGCAAATGGAGTATATTTGTGGTCGCGGAAAACCAGATCACAGTGGATTTCATCAGAGATTACCATAACCTTATACTTATGACAAAGCTCCCCTAGTCGCTCCAGTTCCTCCCTTGACCATACCCTGCCGCCCGGATTATGGGGGTTCGATAGGATAAGCATGGTTGCTCCGTCCTGCATTAATGTCTCGAGGTGAGTGTAATCCATAGTATAAAAATTATCTCTTAGAACCAGGGAATTAGTCACCACACTTCGTCCATTCATTTTTACAACATTAAAAAAAGGATAATACACAGGTGGCTGAATGATAATCCTGTCTCCTGGTTTAGTGAAACAGTCAACAGCAATACTTAAAGCCGTAACTACTCCCGGGCACTCTGTAATCCATTGTGGTGATATCTTCCAGCCATGTCTGCGGCTAAACCAGTTCATAAAAGCATTTATACAGGCCTTATCCATAAAGGTATATCCGTAAATACCTTCCGCCGCACGACGTTTTATAGCTTCAACCACTGCAGGAGGGCTCTGAAAATCCATATCGGCAACCCACATAGGAAGTATGTCCTTAGACCCAAAGAGTTCCTCCAGGTGATCCCATTTTTCCGAATAGGTGTTATGCCTGTTAATTATCCTGTCAAAATCGTATTTCATTACTCTCCCCCTCTTACTATATAAATTAGCGGACTTATTCATACTTGTTGTAGCTATAGATTCCTGGCAGTTCAATACGATTCTTTTTACGGATAGCCTCTGCAGAAGGGTAACCAATGGTAATCAAGAGTTCAATCCTTTTTCGTTCTGGAATACCAAGGAGTTTTTTAAGAGGAGACTCATTAAACCAGCCGACCATGCAGGTACCCAGCCCCTCCTCAACGGCCTGAAGGCAGATGTGTTCTGCTGCTATTCCTACGTCTATAAGGTGATAGGGTTTATCTTTTATTGCTCCTCCTATTTGAGGAAGCAACTTACGGTTCTCTGAAACTATTATGATTATTGCCGGTGCTTTCAAGGTAAACCTGTTAAAGGAAATAACACTGCTAAAGGTTTCCCTGGCCACTGCCTCTTTCAGGTTGGGGTCGTCCACAACTATGAATTTCCATGGTTGGGAGTTGCAGGCAGAAGGCGCTAGCCTTGCCGCTTCCAGGCATCTCTCTATCTTCTCCCTTTCAACGGGTTTCTCCAGATAATCCCGCACGCTCTGTCTCTTGCTAACAAGTTCAAGGAAAGCCATTTTTCTATCTCCCATCTGTCACTGATATACCAGCTTTATAGTTTAGTCGTGTCTTTAGGTGAACCTAAATGTTTGTATTAATTATCTAAACAATAGCTATCTAAAGCTTTTAGGATTATATTCAACATCCTTAATCCGCAGTTTTGCATAGCAATAATCGCCCTCTGGAAATTGCCAGATTGCTTCCCCATATGTGGGGAGCCTTAGCCCGTTTATTACTTTATAATCACCTACAGGGGTAGACCATCTCGCCTTACGATAAGTATCGCCTGTTGGCGAATAGTACCTATCGTCGGAAATAAAATTGATTAATTCACCTTTCTCATTGAAATATAATAATGCGGATATTTTATTGTCTTTATTCTTGAAGGTGGCTTTTACGGTCAAGGAATCTAGTTCTTCCCACTCAATTCTCTTATCAATTAATGTGGCAGGGGCCAGTATGCACATATCATTAAACACAGTTACCGTTTCAGCCGAGTTCATGATCGGCCCTTTTCCATCTGCTACCGTAAACAAACCCGCTAGTTTTATAAGCATAGTCGCCTTAGCATCCTTGTAAGAATGTAATCCCACTACAGGAACACCTGACATTTTTAAGCCTATATAATAAATCCGTGTAGGCTCAGTAAAGAAATTATATTGTTCCGTCTCCACCTTTGCCCAGTTTTTTTGGGGGGCAGGTCTAAATTCACCATCACATACTACTCTAACACTTTCTATTTTTTCCTTGCCGATGACGCCCACATATCTTAGATACTTATGTACGGGTTGGGGTAAGTGCCTGATATCATCTTCAGTAATCACTGATTGCTGTGACTTCTTTATATTTTCTAAGCCCTGTAACACTTGTGCCTTGTAAGTTCTTTTTAGTTCTTGGGATTTATAGATTGCTATGGAAATTGTAATGGCCATCAAGAGTAATAAAATTGTAAGAAAATACTTTTTCTCCATATAAAAACTCCTCCATTCCAGGTCAAAACGGTAACAAACTAAATTGAATGGGAATTAGAGACTCCACTATGCGCCTTCTCATTTAGGTTTTTTATAAGAACGCATACGGCATATATTGCTACAACATTAAAAGTAGGGAATATCTTTTATGAATTTTTCGAATTTTATTATGTTCTGTGTCTGACATCATATTTATTTGATATGATTAATCTATTTATAATTCAAAACATTTATTAGATTAACCGTACTGTCATAGCAATTGATAAATTCATGAGGAAGTTCTCCTTTAAAACGTATTGAATCACCTTCATGTAAGACAAACTCTTCACTGTCCAAAATAAGTTTTACGTTACCTTTTACTACAAATATATACTCATCGACACCATTCATATGTCGACTATTAGAAAGCTTGGAGTGTGGTGCAATTTCAAGCTTCAAAATTTCGGATTTGTGCAAATCGTAATATGGGAAAACACTGTAAATACAGTATTCTGCTTCTTTATCTATTACTTTTAATTCATAATTTCTGACTATTGAATAATCCAATTCTTCTTTGATTAGCCTTGTAAGTGGAATTTTTAAGCCAGCTGCAATTTTCCATAACACTAATATTGTGGGATTGGTACTACTTCTTTCTATTTCACCAAGCATACTTTTGCTAACACCGGAAATCGCCGATAAGTCTTCTAGGGTTAGCCCGATATCGCCGACCCATTTCTGGTTAGGCCTCTCAGCTTTAAAGTCTTTCTCTAAAAGGTTAGGGGCTACGGGGTAGCCATGGTTTGAGTTGGTAGTAGCCTTGTATTTTTTTAGGCGGCTGATTAACCCGTTTTCTTTCATCAGTCGTGCTATACGCCGGTTACTACATTTTATCCCTTTTCTTTTAAGCACTTTTTTATTCTTCGATGACCATAGGTCTGTCTGGATTCTTCGAATATCTGTTTAATGATTTCTGTCAGATCTTGGTCTTCCTGCCTCCGCATGGTTATAGGCCGGTTGAGCCAGTCATAGTAAGCGCTCCTGTGCATTTTCCTCCTCAAGATCCTTGATCTTTCTTTCTAAAGCCTTTCGTTCAGCATCATCACTCTTGAGATTACCTTTACCGGGAAAGGCCTGGTCGCCATGAGCGTTGTATTGTTGTACCCAACGCCGGATTGTTGTAGCACTGACGCCAATATCTTCTGCTACACTAACGGGTTTCTTGCCAAGGTCTGTAATAAGCTTAACGCTTTCTTTTTTGTAATCAGCGCTAAATTTGTTCTTTTCAGTCATTTGCTTAACACGCCCTTTCTTTAGGTTCTAGTTTATCAGGTGATAGCACAATAATACCTCCCTCTATTTTACTATTCAATCTTGATTTGCATAAAATATCTTTTTTATACACTCAAGGGTTACTCAAAATCAGCAAAGTACCAAAAGTGCCGCAAACCCTTTATCCATCAGCCCTTCACCCTCTCCAGGAGTACAACCGTTTCTGTATGCTTCGAGTGTATAAAAAAGATAATTTTAACTCAAAACTTTTTTACTATATTTGAGTAAACTGGAATAAGGGTAATTTCTATATTTATTTAAAATTTATTTAAACCTGTCCTTGAAGACTCTTAAGAAATTCTGACCCAAGATTTGGTGAATCTGACTTTCTTTTAAACCTGTTGCTAGGAGTGCTTCAATAAATTTATTCAAGTCCTTATGTCCCTTTAACACATCAAAGGGAGTGGGGGACATAGTTTTTATTGTTAAGGGAGAAAGATATGCCATAAGTGATTCACAAAAGTCAAAGCCTAGACCAACATGTTCCGCTCCCACCAGTTTTACCATGTGGCTTACATGTTTTACCAGATATTCTAAAGTGGCATCCTCAGGTTTATCGGCTACGATTAAATTTACGGCATTTATGCCAATAACGCCGTTTTTCTCAGCTATAGACCAGATTTGCTGGTCAGTAAGATTTCGCATGGTGCTTGCCAGTGCTCTACAGTTAGAATGGGAGGCGATAATAGCAGATTTTGAGAATTTAATGACATCCCAAAAACCCTCATCATTTAAATGGCTTACATCAACCAACATGCCGAGCTGATCTGCTTTTTCAATCAGTCTTAGCCCAAAATCAGTAAGACCCCCTTGGGTACAGGTTTTTACTGCGCTAAAATGGCACCCGTCTGCCGCAAAGTTTCTCCGACTCCAAACCAGGCCAAGGATTCTCACTCCCAGTTCATAGAAAATCTTCAACAAACTTAAATCATTATATAAAGGTTCAACTCCTTCAAAAGAAAGAAGGATTCCTAATTTATTATTCTTGATCGCCTGTTCAATATCATGAAAACTCTTGCATAATACGAACTTTCCGGAAGATTCGTCTATTTCTTCGTACAAAGCACTAATTTGTTGGAGTGCTCGTCTTAATGCCATTTCAGGTAAAAACTCATCATCAATATATAATGAGGCGACAATAATGTTGACGCCACCCTCGATCAAACTTGGCAAATAATCTGTTTCAATTACTTTTCTTTGCCCATACTGTCTTTTCCTAACAACATCAAATAGGAGATCAAAATGGGCGTCAATAATCACACAGTCTTTTTGTATTTTGCTTACTAACTCCGGCAGTTTATTTTCTGATAAAAGCATGTTTTTTCCTCCATTCCCAAAACTTATATACGGGGATATATTCATTGTCAGTTACTATTATCCTTTTTTTACTTTAAACCTTCGAAAAGTAAAAAAGGGCGCCGTTTATATAGGCACCCTTTAGTCTTTTTATTCCCCCCACCATTTTCGGTCTTTCATTCGAACTGGCATGTAGGTGAGTTTACTGGGCCTTAGACCTAAGGAAACAACTGCTTCGGTCATTCGGAGAGCGGCAGCAAAAGCGTCAACTACCGGAATATCATAACCTGCTTCTTTCAGTCTATCCATAACTTCGTTGGCAACTCCCATCATACCGGTACAACCAAGTACAATAACCTGAGCGCCGTTTTGCTTAATTGCCTCTACACTTTGTTCAAATAGAGCGTCCTTTAATTTTTGAATATCAGTAAGTTCTAGCACTGGAATATCTACGTGGCGCACGGCGACAACCCGATCCTTTAAACCTGCCTTAGCAATCAAGCCATCAATCATGGGAATAACTTCTGGCAACACGGTAACAATTGCAATTTTGTCTCCCAGACCAGATGCGATCAGCATAGGAGGTTCAAAACCCCCAAATACTACTATATTGGTGATTTCCCGGGCAGCTCGAACACCGGGATCGCCAAAACAATCTAGTATTGCACCGTCAAAACCTTCTTCCTCGGCCTTCCTTACCTTGTTTAAAATATCAGGAACTGCAATTGCTTCATCATACTCGGACTCGATTGAGGCAGGACCATAGTCCAGACTCTCTACATCATATTCTACCCCTGGGGTAGCCAAAGATGCTACTTCCCGACGCACTTCGTCGTTGAATGAGGTTCCGATTATCGGAACAATTACTTTGATTTTCATAATAAATGCCCCCTTATTTTTTTAGTTACTGGCAAGATCGCCAGCCGCTTTAGCTCGAATTCTGGTAGCGTTGCCCGGTAGGTATGCCAGTGGAACATCTTCTACTTCAACAATTTTTATGGTAGACGGATCTGCGCCAGCCTTAATCGCTTCGTTTATTGCCGCTTTTTTGGTTTCTTCTAAAGCTGCTTCCCGACTGATAGTATCCAACTTATACACTAGTTCCACTTGCCCGCTTACTTGGGCGATGGCTGAGCCCAGAGCGTTCGCAACCGCAAAGTTCTCAGGACGGATGATTTCAGAAACCCCGTCTAATTTATCGCCAATAAGAATGCTTCCTCCTCCTACCAAGATGACCGTAGCATCTTCGTTAGAAAGTTTCATTTTATCAATGTTATCACTAACTAGCAGCATCATTTTATCAAAGGCTCTTTTGGCAAAGCCTTTATCAATATGTGATACTTTTCGGGGATCCCCAACCTGGGCTATTCCTAAACGCACTGCGATATCTGTAGCAGTTAAGGTTTTCCCACCAAAAACAAGGGCTTCTTCGGTAATTCTGTATCCAACACTTTGAGGGCCAACTTGGATTTGCCCATCTTTTTCCTGAATAATAGTGCCTCCGCCTAAACCGATGGAAATCAGGTCAGGCATCCGGAAATTAGTACGGGCACCGCCGATTGTTACTGCCAGTGAAGATTCTCTGGGGAAACCATTTACGATTACCCCGATATCGCTAGTGGTACCCCCAACATCTAATACAATTGCATCGCTTTTTTTACTTAAAAAGGATGCGCCGCGAATACTATTTGTTGGGCCACAGGCAATGGTTAGGATTGGGTATTTCACGGCATAATCAACAGACATCAAAGTCCCGTCATTTTGGCACAAATAGACTTTTGCATTGTTTACGCCTTCTCGACTTAGCCCCTCTTTAAAGGACAACGCCGTGGTTTTGGCCACATCTGTTAAAGCGGAATTTAAGATAGTTGCATTTTCTCTTTCCAATAATCCCAATGAGCCAATTTCGTGGGAAAGAGATATGGGAATATCGCCTAATTCTTCTCGTAAAATTTGGGCTACCCGTTTTTCGTGGTCTGAAGAAACAAAGGAAAAAACGGAGGTAACAGCAATAGTATCAACCTTGCCCTTAAGACTTTTAGCCACGGTGCGGATTTCATCTTCATCCAGAGGGGAAATTTCCCGACCATCAAATTCATGCCCGCCAGAAACCAAGAAGTAATTATCGCTCATAGCCTCTTTTAAATCAACTGGCCAGTCAGACATAGCACTGATCGCTGCCGAGGCAGGTTTGCCGATTCGGATAATTCCCACTTTGCAAAGCCTTTTTCGCTCTACGATTGCATTGGTGCAATGGGTGGTACCCAACATAGCATAGGTTATCTTGTCTTTATCAATTCCCGACTTTTCCATAACACCACTGAGAGCGTTGAAAATTCCAGTTGTAACATCAGTTGTAGTTGGTGTTTTTATGCTTTCAACAAGATTTAAATTATCATCAACTATTACGGCGTCGGTATTTGTACCGCCTACATCAATTCCTATACGGTAGCCCATTATTTGCCATCTCCTTTCACCAGCTCTTCGATTGGTACATAGTCTACATCATATTTAAAATAACGGGGTCCGACCGTTTCTATTCCTTTGGGAGTTCTAAATTTAGGATCGCAGGGGATTCCTAATACCAAAACCCGTTGGCCATATTTAAGTGCTTCAGTTGTAAACGGAATACAAGTTTCCAGGTTTACCATACAAATCAGATCGGGAGTAGTGGCTAGAATTTTTCCTCCCTTGCGGGCAATCAAATTTTCATTTTGAAACTCGACAACTAGTGTTTCATCTTTATAACTTTCCACACCCTCAATTACCGCTTCACCCCGGTTAAAACCTCCCTCGGTTTTTCGAAGGACATCAACAACTTTTCCTCTAAATAATTCAAAACCACCCGTTAATTGTTGAAGCACCTCTATGGGATTTTGGCCATTCTTACGCGACTCTTTTATTCCCTTACCAATTTTTTCGGCAAAGGATACAATCCCGGTGACACCATGTTCTTTTACATCTTTCCCGGTCATGGGGTAGATACTAAGCGTTGCCGATCCCCCCATTAATACTACTGCGCTTCTAGCAGCATTCTCGGTAAAATAATTATTAATGGTATTAAAGATAATATCATTGCCTTTTTCGTCAGACAGAACCATAGGAGTGGCATTTAGTCCGGCTAAATGGAAGGTTAACATCTGAAGTTCCGGAAAAGCACGACCCATACCGTCTGCATCAATTACTGGGATTCCCATGCGAGCAGCAACCACAAATGGGATCATGGAGTTAACTCCCCCTGCCTCAATTGGAAAAGTGGCATATATTTTTTTGCCTAGATAATTTTCTAATCCTTTAAATGAACGAATTAGCTCTTCCCCGTTCATTAGTTTTTCCACCAAGACCGTCGGTGCCCCCATCATTGCTGAGGGTACCACTAAAGCATCTTCCGGCACCTCATCAGGACTTAATAAAGTTACCGGGCCATACTCAGCAATGGCCTGTTTGGCCATTAACTTTCCAATATAAGGGTCTCCTCCACCACCAGTACCCAAAAGGGCGGCCCCTAGGGCAATATCTTCAACCGCTTGTTCATCAATTTTTCGCATTACAATGCCTCCTTTGCTTTTTATAAATGTTGGTTATTATTTGAAGTAAAGAGTTTTTTAAGATTTATTGGATTGTTCTTCTTTGGCGACAAAGGAATGAAGTATTATATAGGCAACTAGGGAATGAAGTATTATATAGGCGACCAGGGAAACCACGATTCCGCTTAAAGGACCAACGCCAACTTTAATAACATTGCCAGCAACAACCCCTAATAGCCAAGAAATGATACCAACCCAGTTAACCCCGGGAACTTTATTCCACTTAGAAGCATCTCCTTTTTTAACAATCCAATAATCAGCAATCATTACCCCGGCTACAGCAGGAATTGCGGATGTTAGTACTAACAGATAATTAATGAAATAATCAATGATGCCGGCAATAGCTAAAAGGGTGCCTAGAGCACCGGCAATACCAGTAGCCAAAGCTCTATTGGAATCACCCAGATTGAACATATTTGTAATAGCCAAACCACCTGAATAAGCGTTAACTGTATTGGTTGTCCATGTTGCCAAAATCAAAACAATTAAACCGATTAGGGGAACACCTAGGTTAGCAAGAATGACAGTAATATCGTATGTTCCTGCTACAACTGCCATAACGCCACCCATAACCAGCATACCAACGCCAGCGGGGAGTACGCCAAGTACGGATGATAAAATAGCATCCTTTCGACCGACCGCATATCGGGAGTAATCGCCTGCAATAACGCCACCAACTGCAAAAGTACCAACTGCCAAAGCTACGCCTTGGATAAAGGGAAACGGCTGCGGTGGTTGATAACTAAATAAGATGTCAGAACCATAAGTAGAAAGAGAAATAAAAGTACCATATAACGATAAAATAATGAGAGAGGGAACCGCGATATAATTCAAATACTTCAGGGCATTAAATCCGTAAATGGCGGTTGTTAACATAATTACGCCCCAAATTAGAGATGAAATCCATACCGGCAAGTTAATTCCCAGCCAAGAAGCTAAGATATTGCTAAATGCTACCCCGCAAAGATTTGTCTGAACACCGAACCAACCCAACGTGGCAATTCCTAGAACAAATGAAATAACTACTCTGGATCCTGTTTCGCCAAAAGACGAACTAGCCAAACTTACCGTTGGCCGACCTAAGTCGGCAGCTTGCATTCCTTGAAAACTCATGTAAAACACCACGATACTGTAACCAATTACTCCGGCCCAAAACGCCTGCATAACCGTCAAACCTGTTATTAAGGCTCCTCCGATCATCAAGCCTGGAACACAAATCATGGTTCCAATCCAAATAAGCGCTATGGTAAACCACGGCTGCCGATCACTTTGGGGTACCGCTTCCAGCGCGTACCGTTCAATTGCATCAGAATTGTTTTTGCTCATAACATCAAATAACCTCCTATGTATTTTCCATCACCTAATATGCAATATTCATGCCAACCTATAAACCCCAAAACAAGTATTTGCTACTAAAAACCCTAAGACCCAGAAATTTATCAACAAAATTTTTTGAAGGGGAGAAAAATCTACTAGATTTTGCATTATCAAAAATAGTTATTCGCAAATATTTCTTATCATCCTTGAGAATTTTCACAAAGATTTCTCATCTGAATTTGACTAATAAACAATAAGATCTATTTATTTCGCATAAATTCACATAAATTCGCATATATTCTCAAACAACTTATAATTTTCGCATTTTTCTTGTTGTCGTGTTATTACCATGCTATACTGAGATTAATAAATTGATAATATCTGCGCGAATTGGAGTGACTGTCGTTGGAAAATAGGATTACCCCAAGTTCTTTTCTCAGTAATCTTGCCCAATTCTACAATTGCCAGATTACTTGGTGGGGTGAAGAAAAAATATATGGGACAGTTGTTTCAGACGATTATTCGGAAGTAAAAGGTTTGGTTCCGGATCAGATTCATTTGAAACGATTGCTTTATTACCGGCATCCCCTCGTCATAAATAAAGGACGTCACCACTTGTGCTCCGATTGCATCGAGGCTGAAGGATGTCGTTGTACTCAAGAAATTTTTATTCCTGTTGAAATTTCTCAGAAGTCAGCGGGGGTATTATGGCGATTCCTTGGTTCATCGCCGGTAGACACCGCATCATGGTTGAAATCGGCCATAGATTTTTCGCAAATAGCGGCCTTCTTGGAGTCAGAACAAAAGGAACATCTTCAGGGTGAATTTTTCCGGCAGGTTGCGGAGTTTTTTGGCGAACTTCACGGAGAAGGGGTTATATTGTTTGATGATCAAGACAAAATAATATATCAAAACGAAAAGGCTAAGGAACTCAACCTGTACCAACGTTTTTTGGAATACAAAGAAACTCCTTTGGAGCAAAATTACGGGAAAGCAACAAAGTTGAATTTGGTGCTGGATAAAAACAATCCATTGCCCGCCTATTTGCGGCACTATTATTATTCCGATAGATACTTAGGGAAAACCTTGATGACCCATCAATCGGGACTAAAAACAAAAAACGTTGATTTTTTGACACCAAGGAAATCAATAAATTTTCAAAACATCATTAGCACTAATCCACAAATGTTAAAAGCAATTTCTACCGCGCATATAGTTGCAATGACGGACTCTACGGTATTGTTAAGAGGGGAGAGCGGAACGGGGAAAGAAATGTTTGCCCGGGCCATTCACAAAGAAAGCCTGCGAAAAGATGGACCTTTTATTGCTATTAACTGTGCGGCTATTCCAGAAAATCTTTTGGAAAGTGAACTGTTTGGATATGAAGAAGGATCTTTTACTGGAGCAAAAAAAGGTGGAAAACTGGGGAAATTGGAACTTGCTAACAATGGAACCATCTTCCTAGATGAGATAGGAGATATGCCCTTGGCTTTACAGGCTAAATTATTGAGGGTACTCCAAAATAAGAACATTGAAAGAGTAGGGGGCACCAAACAAATTCCAATAAATGCCCGGATAATTACGGCTACACACCGAAATCTAGAAGAAATGATTAAAGAAAATAAGTTTCGGGAAGATTTGTTTTATCGGATTAATGTTATTCCTATAAAGATACCGCCATTAAAGGAGAGGCCGGAAGATATCGAGTTGTTGTTGAATTATTTTATTAGAAAGTACTGTATTCTTCTAAACAAAAATTTTATGACATTTACCTATGAAGCGATGGAAATGCTAAAGTCGTATTCTTGGCCTGGGAACGTGCGGGAATTGGAAAACGCGGTGGAATATAGTGTTGCTATTACAAAAACCGATGAAATAGGAATCGAAAATTTATCGAATCAGTTTCAGTCCACTATGGCTGAAAGACAATCACTACAAATTATGCCTAAACAAACGGCTCATGAAATAGATAGGGAACAATTGCGAAGTTTATTAGAACAATTTGGTCAAACAACTGATGGCAAACGGGAAATTGCCAGAAATTTAGGTATTAGTTTAGCTACTTTGTATCGGTGGATCAAAAAATATAAACTTTAGCAGATTACTGATTATTCAGATGTTACAGACTTGTTTCGTAAGAAATATTGGGATACTTAGCTTGGGGGGAATAAAGTGCAGGTTATTAATAAAGAGTGGATTCAACCCTTGATGTGGGGCAGTATGTTTTTAAGTTCTGGCGGAGGTGGCGGGGAAAGAAATATCGCCAAATTACTAGAAAAAACCTTTCGTCAGAGCCTTGAGGTAAACTTGATTGAATTAAACGAAATTGATCCTTCCGGCCAATATTTGGCGGTTGGCATTATGGGTTCTCCCGAGTTGTTAGGAGAACATTATATTACCGGTTTTGAGGGAGTAGATTTATTTGACCAACTGAATAATCTGCGAAATAATAGCATACAAGGTTTGTTTCCCTTAGAAGCAGCATCGGTGAATATACTATATCCGCTGCTCGTGGCCGGGCTATCCAAACGACCTCTCATAAACGGTGATGCCATGGGGAGGGCTTTTCCGGAATTTCAAATGACAACGTTTCATCTTAACAATCTGCCAAGTACCCCTTTCGTATTAAAAGATTGCCTTGGAAATAACTATCATTTTCATGATGAAGACACTTTTTTATTGGAATTGAATACTCGGCAAGTTGTCGATAAGGGTGGAGGGGTCGGCTTTTTTGTGGGGTATCCCACAGCAGGAAATATCTTAAAACGCATTCTAATTCCCAAAACGATTTCTTTTGCCGCAAATATAGGTAGAACGTTTCTTGAATCCAAATCATATGCAGAATTGTTAAACGATCTAATCGTTGCTTCTAAGAATTCCTTATATGCCAGTGTTATTGAATTGTTTGTTGGAACGGTGGAAAACAGCAACCATATCAGAACCAAAACTTTAGAATGGGATACCATCGCCATCAAAGGTAAGGGCTATTATGAAAAGGAAGAATTTAAGATTCTTGTAAAAAACGAAAACCTGATAGCTTATCGAAATAATCAGGTTGCCGCGATGGTGCCGGATTTAATTTCTATCATTGATTTAGAAACGCTAAAACCTGTTAGCAACAGCAATCTAACAGCTGGTGCAGAGGTAGCGGTTATTGGGATGCCAGCACCCTTGGTGCTGAAAACAAAAAAATCCCTTGAATTTATAGGACCCCAAAATTTTGGGTACAAATCAAAATATAAATCCCTAGAGGAACTATACTTTTCTTATTATTTCGGTGATTAAATAACGCTAATTAAAACTTGGTTCGTTGGGTTGAAGAGGTGGGAAAATGGGCGGAAATATCGTATTAATATGGCAACAAAAACAAGTGGATATTAACTATGGAGTAAACGAAGTTGTGGTAGCTTCCGAGAGAATTTCTTCGTTGTCAATTAGTAGTTTGGAACAATTCTTAAACCGAAATGGTATAGATCCTCGACAAATAGAAAATGTAATATTGGTTCGTGATTTAACGGAAATAATCCCGCAAGAACTGAAAAGCAACAAGAGCTTTGGGTATTTAAGAGTTACACCTACTCCACTAGAGTTTATGCCGGTTGCTAGTTTAATGCAAAAGAGTAATGTAAAAATCCATACTTTTCACTTGCCACTGCCGATTAAGTCTGACTTTGATGTGCGACTAAGAAAAACTTTAGAAACTTTGACTACGCTTTCTATAAAAGAAGTTGCCGTTAACAGTACGTTTTCTTTAATTGATAACTCTTCGGCGCCTAGGGTAATCGAAAAAATAGAGCAATTTTGCCCGGGCCAATTCTCTTGTTATTTTTCTGACATTTTTAACACTGCTAATTTTTTGTTGAGAGAAAATAACTTGTTGATTAATTTGCTGTTACGTCAAACTGTGAAAGCTTTGTTAGAAAAAATTGATAGATCGTTGAATGAAGTTGGTATTTTTGCCCCGATTTATCTGTTAAAAGGAGACGGAACCCTTGCTAGTAGCAAGATGGCTGAAATAAATCCTTTGGCCACATGGCGAGCCAAAGAAGCGATTTATTTAATTTCGGGTAGTCACTGGCAAAAAAATAAGGATACTATAGTTATTTTTGAGCAGGATCAGAGCATCAAGATGGGAGTTACCGAAGACTACCTCCCCAGAATTCCGGAAGGCGTCAATAAATTTCAGGACATAGAACTTCCAGGGCGATATCCTTTGACCATAACAATTGAAAACACCAGCAATCGAAAAAAATGGGAGGAAGCGATAGAGTTGCTAAATCCGTTTCCTGGCCCTGTTACATTAGTAAACTTTTCCAAAACATTAGATGCTTCGCCTGTTTTCAGCTATCCAATTGCCAATGCTCCCAATGAACCCCATGTTTTAGCAAGTGGAGTACTAACCGCTCCGTTTCGTTGGGAGACTCAAAAAATGATTGTGGCTAATTCTGTAGAAGAGATAGACTCTGTAAAACAAACTCTATTAGACGCAGCTTTGAATACATTAGATAAGCAGGGTGTTCGATTGAGGAAAATAAATTATAGTTTTGAAAATAATCCTTTAAAATATTTGCCCAAGAACAGGGTATTATTGAAACTTATTATTTGGGGTAATCCGATCTTAACGGATCAGAATACAGAACCCTATTGCATTTATTATATAAAATAAAAGGTTGCGATGCAGTCCACCGGTGGCTAACTCCCAAACCGTGGCTTCCTGTACATGGGGCAGATGGTTTAATTTAAACTCATCCAGACTCTTGTTGAGCGGAAAATGACCGGCTCGAATCCTTCGTTTTAATTGATTTTCTTGCCGTTGACTGATTTCGTTCGCTAGGATCTCGCAGAGAAACTGTTCATAACCCCAGCCTTGGAGTTAGGGCTCCTTTTTCGATGGCAGAGGCTTCCCGTACCGGCAGTTCCCGGCCCCGGATCTGATGCTGATCCCGATATCGCTCACAGCGCTCCTGTAGCAATTGGTTCAGTTCGTCCCAACTGTGTACTTCCGGGATCGGCACTGACACATTTCGCCGTATGTACCCGACCAGGTTTTCTACCGTCCCCTTCTTATGTAAAGCTTTAAATAAGAAGGGGACGGTGGAGAATCTGGTCAAGTATGTCTGGCAAAATGCCCTAGTACCAGTACCCGAAGTCAACTCATTAGATGAACTCAACAGTATGCTCCTGAACTGGTGCGAAAAACAACGGCAATTGCGTATTAAAGACTGGGAGCAGGAACGTCAAGAACTAAGGCCCTTACCATCAGCCCCGTTTAAATGTTCCAGCACTCATATGATTTCGGTAAGTAAGCTGCTCCTCTTCCAATTCAGCCGTAATTACTATTCTGTCCCCATAGAATATGCCCATAGAAAGTTACGTGTTGAGGCCTTCGTTGACCGATTAGAGATTTACATACGTCAACTGCTAACAGCAAAACCAATGGAAACTAAAACCAATAACTCAGGTGTAACTCCTAAGACGCTAGAAAGACTGGACATTCCCATCGATCACCCCGTCAAGTACAATTGGCTCTTAAGTGGGGTGACAGCATGACAGAATTATTAGATCCCAGAGAAGCTATGGTAGATATCTACTGTAAACAGCTTAAGCTGCCGGGGCTCAAACAATCTTTCCGGGAATTAGCCAGGGATGCCATGATGCAAAACCAGACACCGGTTTCTTTTCTGGCTGCTTGCTTGGCTAAAGAAGTAGATTTACGTCACCAAAAAAGACTAAACAGCCGCCTCAAGAAGGCCAAATTCCATGAGGTGAAAACCCTGGAATCCTTGATTTCACCAGTGCTCCTAAGCTACCAAAAACAAAGATTATCTCTTTGGCAGAATGTAAGTTCATAAAGGACCGACAAAACATCATCTGTGTAGGCCAATCGGGCGCTGGTAAAACCCACATTGCTACTGCCATTGGTGTTTCTGCCATCCAGCAAGGTTTTAATGTTAGATTTATTAAAGTTTACGATTTGATCCAGGAACTATTAAAGGCGGAAAGTGAGTACCGTTTACCCCGATTCATAAAAACGTGGCACAAATATGATCTCGTTATTTTAGATGAGTTGGGGTATGTTAACCTGGGAGCAGGTAGCCCCTTGTTATTCCAGTTTTGCTCCGAACGTTATGAACGGGGAAGTCTCATCATTACAACCAACCTTAATTTTGATCGTTGGGGGGAGGTGTTCGGAGATAATGCTATTACCATAGCTCTACTAGACCGGTTGACCCATCATGCCCATGTTATAACCTTCATTGGTGAGTCTTACCGGTTTAAAAAGAGCCGTAAAACACAAGAGTTAGTACCCTAAACAACCAATTTTACCGCCTCGGAAGGTGGTCAATTTTTAGGTTGTCACGGTGGTAAACTTTTTGGTTGACACCAACATCCGTAATAAACCCTTCTGCCAGCAGCTTCTTTAATAGGTACCTACTGATAAGATACTCGATATTGTTACCGTTCTTCTCCACAAAATCCCTCCAAACTTCAAATATGAAAATATAAAAACCACAGCTTTTTCGCTGTGGTCAGACAAACTTCATGGACCTCTAAGTCCGCTGATATTAAGTATCAGCAAGTGGATTTCCGTGGAATTGAAAACAGAAAAACCTTCCTAAGTATGACTCAAGAAGGTTTAACCGGAAACCAGTTAATTCCTGCCGCGGGGTTGATAACAATTTCTGCAATATACAGGCTTATCACCACTGGGTCTAAAAGGAACAGTTGCAGTTTTACCACAAGAAGCACATGTTGCAGTAAACATTTCGCGTTCTGAACGCACATAACCACTGTTGTTTCTAGTTTGGGCTTTTCTCGCGGAACGACACTCAGGGCATCGACCCGGTTCATTTGTAAAACCCTTTTCGTGGTAGAACTCCTGCTCAGATGTTGTGAAGGTAAACTCTACACCACAATCCCTGCAATTTAAAACCTTGTCACTATACATAAAAACCTCCAAAAATATATTTACCCGTTGCCAAATGAATTCAAATGCTTCCTAGGCCACGGGCAATAAAGAAGGTTTGTATTCGATGACAATTTCCGAGCAAGTTAATTATAACAGCATTTAAAATATTTAGCAAGAAAAATAATTTATTTGATAGTGTCAAGTCACTGTAGGATTTTTTTAGAAATAAGTTCACCTTTACGCACTAGCCGCCAGGGCCCTGAAAGCTTACCCAAATTCTATTCCCACCGCCCATCTTCCCGGGCGGTTTTTGTAATATAAAAAATAATCAAATAACCACAGGGTCTTATAATGCTTTTTTAACGAAAATGTTGTGGCGTTTTTAATATAGCCTGTAAACTGATAGTTTCATAACTGTTTCATTTGAAATAAATTAGAACAATAAATTTTTTTTACTTATGAAGGATATTTGACTCTATTTGAAGAAAATTTAGAACAAATATCTTTTTTTAACAAAATAATAAAAAAGGAGGAATTATAAACATGCTTGTGGGAAAAAAAGCTCCTGATTTTACTGCCAAGGCCTTTCATAAGGGCAAGATAACTGATGTTTCACTGGAAAAGCTTAAGGGCCAGTGGGTTGTGCTTTGTTTTTACCCCGGCGACTTTACTTTTGTCTGACCCACTGAGATCTCGCACATAGCTGTATGCTATGAAGAACTAAAAAAATTGAATGTAGAAGTACTCTCAATCAGTGTTGACAGTGTTTTCTCTCACAAAATCTGGAATGACACCGAATTGTCAAAGATGGTTGAAGGCGGTGTCCCCTTCCCGATGCTGTCCGACCAAAACGGCAGTATTGGTAAGCTCTATGATGTATACGATGAAAATGCCGGTGTAAATATCAGAGGAAGATTCCTTATCGATCAAGAAGGCATTGTTCAGGCTGCGGAAATTCTTGCCCCGCCGGTTGGAAGAAACCCACAAGAATTGGTACGCCAGATTAAGGCATTCCAGCATCACCAGAAAACAGGCGAAGTAATGCCTTCCGGATGGCAAGAAGGAGGTAAAACCCTCAAGCCTTCTATTGCACTCGCCGGTAACGTCTGGAAAGAATGGCAGCCAAAATAAGTATGTTTCTTTTCGCTTAATGAAATCTGAATTGATGCTCATCGCGAGGTGATTAAAATGCTTCTTTTCTACTGCATCACCACATGACAGACCTGTCGCAAAACGAAAGCGTGGCTTTCGCAACATAACGTCAATTTTACTTTCCGGAATATTTCTAAAGAACCTCTTACAGAAGAAGAATTACAAAAATTAGCCCAAATTGGAAACCTTACTACCCTCAAGCAGCTTGTAAATATCAAAGGACAGACTTACAAAAAGCTTAAACCAGATTTGAAATCATTAAGTGAACAAGATGTCATCCTCCTCATTCAGGATAATCCTTCGATTATGGTTCGCCCTATCTTGACTGATGGCCATAACCTAATTATTGGTTTTAAGGAAACTGACTACCAGGCTTTTCTTGATAAATATAGTAATGTATCAACCTAAATTCCAGTTTCAATTTTCACCTATCCATGTCGCTATTCTTTGCACATGCTTATTAATTCAGCTGGCAGTAAAATACTTCCGGCCTCCTGGGCAGTCTATCCCTGTCACAACTTTGCCGCTAATACCTACTTTTTTCAGGATATCTTTGGCAAGAGGCACAAAAGTAGATTTAGGCATGGCATATTTTTAATCTGTTCCTACCACTCAATCTCTTCAGGAAAATCCAAATCCAATCTCAAATCGTCTACACTGCAGTTATATTTCTTTGCCTCTTCCATTAATTCCATTTATAATTCGCGGTATTCACGTCCACGCTCTGCAATTCGCTTGGCGATATTTGATAAATTTTTCACGCGATTTTCCTTTTTCATCTTTAAAAATTGGTTGTTGAGGATATCTAAATACTGGGCAATGTATCCGTTTACATATACATACCTTCCATTCATTATGTTTAGCATTCTTGCATAAACGTTTTCTGATACAGTTTGTTTCAGACATCCTGCTACAGCGGCTTGTAGCATACGAACTTGCGCTATGGAACTATTGTAAAGTTCCAAAAATTCATTTAGCGCTATAGTAATAAACAGCATCTCCGACCATAAAACATATATCTTCAAGTATACGTTCTTATCCGGAGCAAGAATCGACAAACGCCTCTTTTTTTCTTCATCCATACCATTGTCTATAAATTCGATCTCCCTATCTCCCATCAAGGCGTGGCGGATATTGTAGCAAAGGGCTAACACCCTTTTGCGGGCGGCTTCACATTCAACAAATTCATCTTCGTTTCCCATATACGCTCTTTGTACAATTCTTTCCATTTCTTACTACCACGGGCGGGGCAGTATATATACATGGTATGCAGACAAGGCACATCAAAACCTGTCAGCCACATATCACGCACAATCACAATCTTTAACGGTCATTTTCATCTTTCATGCGGTCCGCCAGCATTTTCCTTTGAGCCGTCTGCCTTGCTTCAAAATGCTCAACTATATCCCTGGCTAAGTTGGAAATACGCTTAGGATGATCGACAATGGCCTCCAGTTTTGCCCACTTGGCCTTGCCTTCTGGGCTTCGGTCAATTCGTCGGTTTCCTCCAATTCGGCGTCTAATTCCTCGATCAGGCGCCTCCCTTCTTCGTCCAGGTTGACTTTGGCTAGCCTGCTTTCGTAGTATATACGCACGGTTGCCCCATCTTCCACCGCCTGGGCAATATCATAAACAGGTAGAAACTTTTGGATGATAGTAAAGATAATCCCGCCTGAGGCTACCCGCAGGAGTTCCTTTAAGTGCTCCCTGCTCTCCGCCTGGACCAGGGGCTGTTTTAGTATTTGCGCTGAGGCGGCAAAGGTATCAAAGAGCTGGTCGTCCAGATCGTTTCTATCGGTAATCACTACTACTGTCGGGTTATTTAGCAATTGCACCAGTTTTCCTGTATTCATTTTATAACAATAAGCTGTTTTCTCTCCCCGCCCACGGAAACATATCCAATTCCCCCCAAAAGCCCATAAAGCCTTGCGGCGCAAGGCTTTATAAACTGTGTTTTCTTTTGAGCGATACTACACACTCCACGTGCCTTGATTGTACAAAAATAATGCCGCTCGAAGCTGGTACCCCCTTGGCGGCAGGGTATTATTTGATAGATCTCAACGTGCCGTGAAATATCTGTTTCTTATATTCCTGCAATCTCCATGATCCTTTTTCTTATTTTATAACTATATTGCCTCTTGCCAAGCAATTCCAAAAGCAACTCCCGTACTATCTCCACAGGACACATGCTTAAACGCTTTAGTACTAAAGAATACAATTGCCTGGTCGTGTTATTGGATGGAGTCCTGGCAAGCTCGTTCACATACGCTTCTATTGTATTTCTTTCTAATTCCTTTGTAGAAAGAATATCAACTATTTTTATTCTCATGCAAACATCCTCAAGGCTTTCTGCCGGACCTAAGCCCATATAATAGTTGATCAAACCTTCATATGCACCTCTATTTCCAATAAATACATATGTTGAAATCGACGATATCGCTTTATTGACAATTTCTTTATCGGAGTTGTTAAAGTATTTGATAATTTCATCAACATTTTGATGCTTCAGTTTTTCATGAAGGATATAGGCATTAATATCCTCATCATCTGGGATTTCAATAATTTCAGGTTCTTCATATTGATCGCAGGCTTCCTTTTCGCCATCAAACCGCTTTTTCAGGTATATATCATAGCAGTTTGAAAAATCAGCATTTTCCATAATTTCATCCAGAAAAGGTTCAAATACCTCATCATTCAAGCATATTCCCAAATCTGTATCTCTGCTGTCCTGAAAAAAGCTGCTGCAATTCTGGCAAATCCTATCTAGTTCCATATTAATTATCCTCCTATCAATCAAGCATATTTTTAAATTGCTCCACTACATTCCTTCCCAATTTTTTATCTGGAGGAATTGGTATAACATTCCCATCACATTCATCATCAAATCCATATTTTCGCCATACGGCGAACAATACCCTGTAATCCCTGTCAATGATCTGCTGACGCATCCGTATAAGCAGGTTTTACACCCCATTGTTTATATGCAGTCCATGAGGACTTCAGATGATTCTGCCTCGCATATGTCCTAAGCTCCCTCATTATAAAGGACAGCTTGCTCAAGTTGCATTTACATACCTTTTCTAGATACGGTACATGTCCAAACCGCCAGCTTTCATAATCCTTGACTGATAATATGCCTACGCCCATTAACACATCTACAGGAGATATATAAATCTTTTCTTTCAATATGTTGTTCACGACTGAGTATACCTTCCGCTTCAATTCAACATTATTCATAGGCTGTTTTTCCTTCCGATACTTTTCAATATGCTGCTTACTTGCATTATAAATTCAATATTTCATCAAGCGTACCTATTAATTCATTTGCAATATTCAGGCTATCCAACCTCATGATACTCTCCTCAGAATTTCCGAAGCTCAAAAGATTTATGCTGCCATACCAAACAATCCTTTGATCAATTACTGCAAACTTTTGATGTATATTTGATTTAAAAATAATACTGGCTCCTGTATTCTTTATGGAACTAATCATCTCCTCAAACGTAAGCCTGTCCCTTTCTTTATAATCTGTTTCAGGCCGGGTAATGACGGTAAGCTTTGCACCATTGTTAATCCCGGTCATAAGAATACTTAACATCTGGCTTAAACGCTTTTTAGTGACATAAGGACTGACAATGATAATGTCTGATTTAGCAAACGAAATATCATTACTGAAAACTGTCAGGAAGTTGCTATTGTCAAAAATCGTATTAATAGATTCAAAAGGCCTGCTGTCACCCCTGGCCGAATATCCGATAGAGGCATATCCCTTCAATCTTTTTTGATACATTCTTTCAAGTACACCTACATGAACATCCACATAATCATAAATCTGAACTTCACTCTTATTCTGATATAATCTGTGGAGCCTGCCCGCATACTGTTGAACTGTACCCTTCCAAGCTACAGGCATTGCAAGAAACAAAGTATCAAGTCTTGGTTCATCAAAACCCTCGCCAACAAATTTGCCGGTTGCAACTATGGCAATATTACTCTCTGCCGGTATACTTGAAAGTCTTTCAAGTGCAGCTTTTCTTTCCTTTGCAGACATACCTCCGGTTAATGTAATAACATTCGGAAGTACTTCCTTTAAAGCGTTTGCAATCACTTCAACATGTGCAGTTCTTTCAGTTAGAACAATGGGATTACGGCCCTCATTTACGCTTTTAATAACATCATCTATGATTAATTTGTTGCGGATTTGACTGGTGCTGATTTCAGCATAAATTTGTCCAATAGACCATTCCTTTTCATCCTGGCTGACAGGCTTTCTGAAAGGAGTAAAGCGTGGAATGACATAATGCTCAAAAGGTCTTTTTTCAGCTTGCTTTCTTGCATCCACTTTATACCTGACCGGACCGCAATGCATGAATATGATGGGGTGGTGTCCGTCCTGCCTTACCGGGGTTGCCGTTAGACCATAAACATATTTGCCGGCTACATTTTTCAATATCTGTTCGAAGCTAAATGCCGGAACATGATGGCATTCATCTACTATCACCATGCCGTAGTTGCGGATAAACTCCTTAACCTCATCCCCCTTTACCAATGACTGCATAATAGCAACATCAATAATGCCACTTAGATTGTTTTTTCCTCCCCCTAGCTGGCCTATAATACTTCTGCTCTTTTTCCTGCCTCTTTTCTTAATCTCATCAGAAGGAAGCTCTTCGTTGATTACAAGAAACTGGTTCAAGCGCTCCTTCCACTGTTCTAATAATTGCTGAGTATGAACAAGTATAAGAGTATTTACCTTTTTTACTGATATAATTTTCGCTCCGATAACGGTTTTACCAAATGCAGTTGTTGCTGATAATACACCATTGTCATGTTGTAGCATTGAACCAACAGCATCTTCTTGCTCATCACGAAGCTGTCCGTTGAATTCAACGTCAATCTGTTTTCCTGAATAGCTTTTATCAACCCATTTAACATCCACCTTGTGAGCACTAAACAGGTTTATCAGATCAAGCTCACATCCCCTTGGAAGACACAAGTATTCAGGCGTTTCGTAAGATAAGGAAATAATTCTGGGCTTATCAAAAGTCGGCAATCTCATAGCTTGAGCCTTATAAAAGTCAGGGTTTCTAAAGGCTGCCAGACGTTTAATAATATTCAATGCTTTATGTGAAAAGCCATTTTTACTAACATACAGCATATTTACTTTGGTTACATAAACAGTGTCCGGGAAATCAGACTTGCTTAATTTATAATTCGTATTGCTTCTCTCCCATGGCTTGCACTCTTCATCTTCATTCTGTCTTAAATCACCTAATTCACTACCACTGCATAGTTGCGAAATGTATAAGTCAATTTCACTTTCACTGAGCTTTCGAATACTGCTCAAAAAACTCCACTGGTCATCATAGGGCTGGAATTTTTCATCTATAAAAACACTGTTGTTGTTTCTGCGTGCATTTAATTGTAAAGGTAAGGCGATAAGATTCCCAAGACCACCTTTAGGAAGTGTATCCTGGTTTGGAAACAAGCGGTCGTATGAAGTAAATTTTATTTCATGTCTTTTGGCCATTGCGTGCGTAAGAAGTGCTGTACCAAATTTTCTAGCCGATACAGCACTTACCTTGTCATCAAAAAAGAACCATACATGTGCTCCATTCCCTGAACGAGAACGTTCAACTGCAAATGGAATATTTTTTCCTGCACAGATATCTCTCAAAACTGATATATCTTTTTCCCAGCCTTCATCATCGAAATCAATAGCTAGGAAATAACAGGTTTCATCAGGCAGCATAGGATATACACCAAAAACGTCTTTGCCCCTGAGATGCTTATCTATTGCTGCAAAGTCCAAAACTGCATAATTTCTATTACCGCATTCGGAGCATTTAATCTTTGGCTTATTGCAAATTCCTCTTGCCCACTCATTCAAACATACAGGAGAATACCCCGATTTACCCTCTTTTGTTTTGCCACCTTTTTGCATAGACATCATCCCTGCCTCTAAACAATGACATAAACAGGTTAATTTTATCCTCCGGGGAGCTACTATTGGTTACGTGTCCTGGTTTGATTACCTCAACTAGCTGAATGTCATTTACCTCTATTGAGGCTTGAACATCATTTTTTATATAGGGTGATGGCAATGGCAATCCAAGTCTTTTCCTAAAGTCCTCGTTTTCATTTTTTAATCTTTGATTTTCCTCCAGCAGCTTCCGGTATTTTTCAAAAAGCTCATTATATTCCATCTTTCCTTACTTCCCAATACCCATTTCTTAGACCTATCCGCTCAACAATCCCTTTCTTTTTTAAGTCTGATATGTTTGCCCCAATATTTCTCTTTGATATTCCGATAATTTCAGAAATTCTTGTATTGTTATACTACTGTTATGCCTCATAAGTTCAATAATCTTCATGGCGCAATTTCCGTATGCTTTGAACCATGAAAAAATGCCAGCTTCAAGCTGACTGACGATGCACTTAAAATTTTATATTCTATATTTCTTCATCCTCCAGCAAATCACCGAATAGGATACGCGTATAATTCCGTCTACCGTATAAGATTCTTGACACGAAAACAATTCCATCTTCGTACCTGTAAAATATCAAGTAATTGTCACAAACAAGGAAACGGTAATCTGTTTGTATATCTAGGACGGAAGATAGTGGCGCACCTATTCCGGGATACTCTGTCAACCCACGTATCTTTTTGGTGATTTTAGAAACAAGATTTATAGCTGCCTGTGGATTGCAAAGTTCTTTAGAAATATAGTCTTTAATTTCTGCTAAATCATCTTTAGCTTCAGGTGAAATTTTCAGCTTATACATCCTCAATCCCCAGTTCTGCTTCCACTTCCTCTATTGTCATCCATCCTTTCTTTCTCCCGGCCAGTTCTCCTTGGGCAAGCTGTGACATCAGCTTTAGTGAAGCCTTTAATTTCTCATATTCAGTAATATCAACAATAGCAAATTTTCCTCTGCCATTTTTGGTTAAAAACACTGGCTCACCTACGGCAATGTCCCGCAGGATTTCGTTGTAATTTCTTAAATCTGATATGGGTTTAATGTTTGGCATTTATAACCGCCTCCTTCTTTGCTATTATTATACACCTTTCATTCGTAAAATACTACATCAAATTTATCACAATATTAAATGCAGCCCTATTACCTTGACGATATATCTTTTTTATACACTCAAGGGTTACCCAAAAATAGCAAAATATTAAAGTCCACCAAACCCTCTATTCATCAGCCTTTCACCCGCTCAATCCTCACACAGCATTCTGTATGCTTCGAGTGTATAAAAAAGATAATTTTAACTCAAAACTTTTTTACTATATTTGAGTAATGTGAACGGTCAATAAAAATACATCATTTTCGGCCATATAAAATGCAGCACTTAGCCACCTGTTTTACTGGAAATTTTTCTTCCTAATCCTTGAGTATCCTTTCGCGGTGTGTAAGCCGGTAACTGTCACCCTCCATGTTGATATCTCACATTTATGCATCAGCCTGTCCAGCATGGCGGCAGTAATAACAGGGTCTCCCATGAATTCTCCCCATTCTACCAAACCCTTGTTGGAGGTCAAAATAATGGAGGTCTGTTGGTAAAGTTGATTGATTACGCCAAACAACAGGTTGGTTTCATTCCGGTTCACCAGTTGGAAGCCGACTTCATCAATTATGACTAGATCAGCCTGATATAATTTTTTCAATTTGTGCTTGCTCTTTGGAGATATTTCCTGAGTTTTCAGTACATGTATTAATTGGTCCATATGGATAAATATTACCTTGTAGCCTGCGTTGACGGCGGCGATCCCTAGGGATACCGCCAGATGTGTTTTCCCCACACTTGGCGGACCTAAAAACATAATGTTAAAGGCGCTTTCCAACCAAGTAAGCTCCAGCAGCTGGTGCATCTGCTTTTTTGATATACTGGTTTGGAACCCGAAGTAAAACTCTTCTATCGTTGCCATATATGGGAAGCCGGCATTTTTAAGCCTTTTTTCTCTGGCTTTGTCCATTCGGGCGTTCCTTTCTTCCGAAAGCAGGGTGTTTAATGTCTTAAGGATCGTCCAATCTTCTGCTTGTGCTTTTTCCAGGGTTTTTTCCAGACTGCGGGCCGCATGACAGAGGGATAATGCCATCAGTTGTTCTTGCACTTCCTTAAGGAGGGTCATTAGAAATCACCCCCCTTCACAACCCGTTCATACTCGGAAAGTGGCCTTTTCTTTGTGGTTACAGTTGTTTTTAAGACGACAGTTTTCGGATTATTGCTCATTTCCTCCAGTTCTTTTTCCAGACAGGCCTCGAAATGCTCTACTGCATTCCTAAACTCTACGGCGCTGAATAGACTGTTTAAGATACAGTAATTCAAGGCTTTATCAATAACTATACCGGTATGTTCGTTTAACGTCTTTTCGATGAGGCTGAAATGGTCCCGGGCATAGCGGGTTTTCAAACGGCGGACCTGGGTAAGAAAAACATGAGCATTCTCACTAGCACCCAGAGCCTTAAGAAGACTGTCTTGAATGCTGTCCAGCTTCTGTGAGATATCCCGCTTGTGGTGGTTGTTTTGTACTAATTCCCCTTTGTTCTTGGAGATTTTATGCTCGGCGATGATATATCCATCGAATTCATCCCGTATTTTAAGGATTTCCCCTTCAACATCCAGACTTACCTTCCTGCCCGGCCTGTAAGTTCCCAGGGGAAGGGTGTACCGGTTACCCTTGTAAAATATTGTATTGTTCTTATGAATATCTCTTGTTACAATATTTTCAATAGTTCTTTTGGTTGAGGGTACCGGTTTGAGAAAAAGTCTTTCTTGCTCAAAGACTTCGGCCGGTACCTTTTTTGTGATCCCATGCACTTTAGCATTGCCGGTCCTTATGAGCTAATCCCCGAAGCTTTCATTCCAGATGTCGAGATTAATAAACTGCCGGTTCTTGGCAAAGTTGTTTTTAAAGTATTTGACGGTAGCTTCCACCTGGGCTATCTTTGAATGCATCGGTCCTATGCCCTATGCAATTCAGGAGCTTCAATAACGTATTGTTACTGAATGGCTGCCCACTTCCGGTTATGAATACGCCGATGCACCCGACATAGAAGTTTATACAGATGGAGATCAGCAATCTCCGACATACAGGTCCGAGGTATGGCTTCCTATAGTAAAGAAAAAGTAATAGGCAATGGTTATTTTTTTGTTATAGCTATAAAGTCAACAGCGAGTCTATTGTAGCTCGCTGTTATCTTTTTTGCATACCATTTATGCCGCTGTCATTTTCTTCGTCTATAACAAACAAGCAGGATATTCCCGCAAGGCCCACACGCATCGGTAGGTATTGCCGCAGATTAAGTGGTTGGTGTTGATATGATCCTGCGCTAATTTACGATATAGTTTTATGCTTGTTACAACAGCCAGCCGTAATCCTGCCTGCAGTCCACCACATAATCCACATAAACGGTATCGCCTTTTATCTGATAAATGAGCAGATAACGTTTGCCCATAAGGAGCTTTCTATATTTACCAGCACGGATGAAAGGATCGGATAGCCAAGGATTTCGCTCTGGAAATTCCTCCAGAGTTTTTGCTTTCGCGCTGAACTCGGCTATGAGATCTAATGCGGCTTTTTCACTGACCTGGGCCAGAAAGCGGGAGTGAGATACCAGCATCTGCGCCGCCTCATCGGAGATAATCACTTTGTATATTTTACCCTCGCTGTCCATCCAGTACCTCCTTGACAGCTGCTTTCATCATAGAGGATACCTCGTCAATGGAATAACCGCTTTTGCCGCTTAACCGGCTTTCCTCGGCAGCAACTAGATTTTCTCTGAGGCGCAGCATGCTTTCGCGTCTTGCAAAGGCTTCAATATCCATCACCACCAAATCTCCCTCACCGTTTTTGGTCAGGTACACAGGCTGTCCGGACTTTTTGCACAGCTCGGAAATCTCGTTGTAATTTTTTCGAATTGCAGCCGATGGCTTTATATTAATCATCTTGACCACCCCTTTTTGTGTAGCATTATTTTATCCTTATTGTATTCTTATTATACTACATTAAAACGGTCTTGTAAATTAATGATGCCTTGCTACCTCCTGTACTCAATGAGCTCAGTCAGCTTAATGACAAAGGCGGCGGAAATAAAAATTGCCGCAGCACAGCACAGATGGTGAGGACAAGCTGCCCTCCGGGTATTCGCAGCCTCCCTCATATCGCTGTGCGAGGTTATTGATACGGGTGGCGGCTTCGATGTGGTAACCCTTGTATAGATTTTGGTCCAGCACAGCAGAGAATATCTCTGCATCCCTGTCGGACATTTTCTCAAGTTTTACCCCAGGATGTTAAGCTGTTCGAGGGAGTCATGCTCATGGATGTACCGCTTGAGAGGTAATCCCTGTCACTAAACCAACATTACACTCTTTCTAAACCGTTTACTAAACCATCAATAACAAAATTTAAGATAATCAGAAAAAGTTACTGCCAGCAATAGCCTTTGTTTTGATAGCATATTAGCCCATATTTGGTTACCTATATTTTCATCTATCAACCCTTTGTTCATGGCTTCTGCCTGGATACAACATTGTTTATCCTCAGGTGTGGGTAAATATAACTTGGCATCAAAGCCATGCCTTTGGGCGGATAAAATTATTCTTGTTTTACATACACAAAACATAATTCCAAAGAAAGCTGTCTTGTCTGGCTTCCTGTTCATTCGGTGGAGATTTTAGCTGCGATCCGTTCTTCTAATTTTGCTATATCCATCCGTTTAGCCCGATATCTTTTTTGTGCACTCAAGGGTTACCTAAAATCAGCAAATTCACAAATTGCCCCAAACCCTTTATCCATCAACCTTTCACCCGCTCAATCCTCGCGACGGTCTCTGTATGCCTTGATCGCATGAAAAAAATAATTTCAAGTGCCCCTGTACATTTTGATCAACCTGTTAATGCCCGAATTATCTGTCGGCAACACCTGGGATTTTGACCAAATTATATGTCGGTAATGAAGGATATTTCCGCCAATTAATCGAATCAGAACTTGACTTTACCTTTCTGGTTTACGGAGAGCAAAATAAAATGAGCTTTCGGCCAACGTCCCGACAGACAACCCGAAAGCTCATCTCCTGTAAACAGAACCCATGGGAGTCCTGTTTCTATGATTATGATAACTTTCCTAGGAGCTTCTGTCAAAGAATATTTAGCCCTTTACAGCGAAAAATCTCCGGTTTTTCCTTCTGAATTGTCCAATTTGTGGCTCTTGTAAACCTCACCGGCACGGACATTTTGACAGGTGGGCGGTAGATGCCGATTCTGAGTCTCTGATACCAATTTACAGATATTTATGTCAGGATAAAAACAAGTCCAAAGATCAGGACAAGACCATATCTTTATTACCGAGTTTCCTGTGGCCTTTTCGTAGCATGTTAAGTGAATTTGTTGAAAAGGCAGTCTGTCTTAGAGTTGATGACCGCCTTTCCTGGAATGAATTGGTTTATATTCTTAACTCTCGTCCCGGCCTTTTTCTGGGAAAACGGTAAGGCGTTGGGTAAAGGCCTTAGCCAAAACTTTTGAAGAGGTTAACACTAAGCTGTTGTCCCTGTTGTTAAAATACTTCCCCGGCTTAACATTACCCCCGTCAGTTTTAACCGGTGACCGGAGGGTTAATTTATCGGTTGGCATGTCATTGGGCCGTTTTCTTAGACAGGCTCTGGCCTCAGCGTTGCCTAGCCGGTCATACATTGCTAACCTTCCGGTATTTTCCGTACTACATAGCCTCTTTGGGGTCAAATTCGCCTACGAAATCCCACAGAGTTTGTCTCTACCCGGTATCGGTACTCATCCCTAATAATTAGAATGAGACTATTTCGGGAGGAGAGATTACTGTGGATGAAGAAAAACGACTGGAAATCGCCAATTTCCGCTATGGCCTGATTGCGCCGGTGGTCTGCCGTAGGCTGGAAAAAGGCGAACAGACCCGGCTGTTGGCCGAAATCGCTGCCAGGGAATACAATGACCCGGATGGGAAGCCCTTCCGACCGGGCTTACGCACCCTTGAACGTTATCTGGCGGCCTATCGCAAAAAAGGCTTGGAAGGGCTTAAACCCCAGGTTCGGGAAGATAAATGTACACCAAGAGCTATCCCTGAAAATATTCTGGCCAAGGCAGTGGAGTTAAAAAAGGAATTACCGACAAGAAGTGTGGACCAGATCATCAGGATCCTGGAATTATCCCAACTGGTGGAACCTGGTATCTTAAAACGCACCACACTGGGCCGTTATCTTAAAGAAGTGGCCCGGGAGATAAAAGCTGAACCCAGCGCCCACCGGCGGTTCTCATACAGCAAGCGTAACCAGTGCTGGCAAGGCGATACCCATGCCACCCTGTACCTGCCTCATCCCACAGAACCCGGCAGGAAAAAGTCGGTACGCCTAGTAGCCTTTATTGACTATAGCCGCTACATTACCCACGCTGAGTACTATTTCGATGAGAAATTGCCACGTCTTGAGGACTGCCTGAAAAAGGCTATTCTCCGTTGCGGGGTGCCGGAAAAATTATACGTGGATAACGGTTCTGTTTACCGGTCCCAGCATCTGGCCAGAATTTGCGGGGAGTTGAGCATTCACCTAATTCACTCACGCCCTTACAAGCCCCAAGGCCGAGGCAAGGTTGAGGTGTTTTTCCGTTACTTAGACAAGAGCTTCCGGCCTGAAGCCCAAGCCCTTATCGAACAGGGGAAACTCACTACTCTCAAAGACTTGAACAATTTCTTCTGGTCCTGGCTGGAGATGGCTTATCAGCAAAAGAAACACTCCTCCACAGCCGTTAAACCGGTCAACCGGTTTAACAACTGTACCCATCCCCTGCGCCGGGTTGATATCGCTGTACTTAACCAAATTTTTCTCTGGCAGGAAGAACGGAGTGTGGATAAAACCTGCTGTTTTTCCCTGGAAGGCAATATTTATGAGGTAGACCCTGTCCTGGCCGGCAAAAAAGTTATCGTTAAGTACGACCCCTTTGACCTTACACGGATTCAGGTTTGGTTTGGCGGGAAACAGTATGCTGACGCTAAACTTTTGGATTTATCCAAACCACATCATCCGAAAGTGCCTAAAGAAGATTGTTTGGTAAATTCCCCACCAACCAGCGGACTCAATTACCTTGAACTCTTGAAAAAGGCTTACGATGAAAACTTGGCCAAGACTCTGGGAGACCTGGCGTATACCTGTCTGGGCACACCGGCTCAAGAAAAAGCCCGGGAAGGTGACGGCAGGTGATCCAGGAATACTTTGGTTTGACAGGCGAACCTTTTGGCAAGAATATCTCGCCGGAAAATCTCTATCTGTCCTTGCGGTTTAAGGAATTATTGGCCCGTTTGGACTACGGTGTGAAAAAGCGCTGTTTTTGCCTGGTGACCGGGGATATTGGAGCAGGAAAATCAACTGCTATTCGTCTTCTGGCCCGGAACCTGGACGAAAACCGGCACAAACTGCTTTATATATCCGACTCCAACCTGAAGCCCGGGATTTTTACCGCGAGTTATTGTTCCAATTAGGCTCCAGTCCCGGTTATTTGCGGATAGATGCTAAGCGGCAGTTTAACCAGCTAATTCTGGATTATTTTGAGAAACGGCGGATTACACCCGTGGTCGTTATCGACGAGGCTCATCTGCTATCGCACCAAATGCTGCAGGAAATCAGATTTTTAACTAATTTCAAAATGGATTCCCTTTCTCCAATGGCCTTAATACTGGTAGGCCAACCTGAACTTAAGGGCACCCTGGCCATGCAGATTTTCCAGGCTATAACCCAAAGGATTCAGGTCCGCTATCATTTGGGTGGCCTGACGTTAGAAGAAACCGGCGCCTACATAGCCCATCATTTGGAGGTAGTAAAAGCACGCAGTCAGATTTTCAGCGTTGATGCCGTTAAAGAGATATTTGCTTTTTCCAAAGGGATTCCTAGAGTAATTAACAATTTATGTATACAAGCTATGCTTGATGCCCGGATTCAGTCCAGCTATGTGGTTGACCGGGAAGGGGTGCTTAGGGTAATTGAGGACTTTCGCAAGTTTTAGTATGTTTAGCCCACCGCCAACAGAGGTGTGCTTTCCGGTACCTTTAAAAAACGACCACCGCCATTGGCGAAAATGTCTAACCTACTGGCAACCTTACTTGGCGTTCCATGACAACCGCCACTGACGGTTATCAAGTGGCCGCCAAATAATGTGGGCATCAACATCAACCTTCCTTGGCCTACCTTACTGAAGGAAAGAGCAAACCTTTCTAAAATACTAATCATTTTTCAACCTTACACTATACAATCGCATGGCTTCCATACTACCCTCTACTTCGAAAACTCCTTTTTCAATCAGCTTCTTTAACCGATATTCCAAGAACTCATCCCCTACATACTGTTCTAAATGCCCCAGCACTTCACCGATTAATCTCGCTGATTTCATAAATTCCTGCGTCTTTAGTTTTTTATGTAGCTGTTTAGCTCTGTTTATAATATATTGGTCATAATAATCTTCAGGAACACTCTGTATTCTTCCATTCTGCCAAATCCTTAACACTTCGCGATTATCAGCAAGGTTGAGCCATTCTTGTTCAAATTGCTCTCTTTCAAGATGTGATAAAGGGTGCTTCTCCTTAGTTTCCTCATAAATTATTTGAAGTTTCTCTGGTGATATTTCACCTGTATGCAGTACAACGCACTTTATATTAGGTTGGCTAAAAAGTTCAGCATACAGCTTTGTAGTGTTAATAACTTTAACTTCATTAGTTCTACCTTTCAATAAATACAAAACATATCGTAATCCTGTCTGCTCGTGTGAGTTTTCAGCAATCCATATGGTAATGGGTTCGCCTTCTGGAATGCATGCTATTTGATTGATAGCTTTTAGGAAACCGCTTTTATATTCATCAAACTCATCATATTCATTATTTAAAATATTTTTCATCCAATCAAATCTGGCTTCTTTCCCAATCTCTTCTTGTAAATGCCAAATGGGCCCTATAGAAAACATTTCCCAAAATGAAATGACATGTTCTTCTTTAGTTACACCTATTTTTTTCAGAACTATTTTTAAACAACCAGATGGTGATTGTCCAAATAGAATATGTATCATTTTTAGAACCTCCTTTCAAAATTCATTCTTTTTAAGACCACCCGCTATTTCCACGCGTTTGGCTCGATATCTTTTTTACACACTCAAGGGTTACCCTTAGTCACAAATATAGTAAGGTGTCTCAAACCTTTTATCTATCAGCCTTTCACCCTCTCGACCCTCGCGACGCTTTCTGTATGCCTTGAGTGCATGAAAAAGATAAAAAATACCAAATTCCCGGTGTTATTATTTTAGAAAATGCAAATCAAATTTAATACATGCACCACTGTCCCTTGCATTAAAGGCAACAATACTTCCACCATGCATTTCTACCAGTCTTTTTGCAATATGGAGTCCTAGTCCGGCATGACCATCTTTAGAAGAACGGGATTCATCTCCCCTATAAAATTTATTAAAAAGATTCGATAGATCTTTACTACTAAATCCCTTTCCTGTATCACATACTTTAAAACGAATATTATCACAGGCAATATCCGCATTAATTGTTATTGTCCCATGTTCCGGCACATAACGGATGCTGTTCGAAACGATATTGTCAAGAATGCGCTCAAGCTTTGCAGCATCAATAGGACATATTATTTCAGCCTGATTTCCATATGTTACATCAACCTTAAAATTTATCTTTTTATTTTTTGCCATCATCTCATAACTTTCTTTTTTCTGCTTTAAAAAAGAGTATATATCCACTGGGACGATATTAAGCTCTACGCCGGACGTTTCAAGTTCTGCGGCGTAAAGCATTTCCTTGATGAGCTCGGCCCCCTTATTTGCATTATCTTTTATTACTTGTAAATATTTTTTTGTCTTTTGAGTATCAATATGACTGCTTTCCAGAAGTGATTCAACATAGCCTTGTATTACAGAAAGTGGTGTTTTTAGGTCATGGGCAAGGGCTTGAACCATCTCATGTCTTTCCTGCTCTGCTTTCCACTGTGAGATTAGTGACTCCTTAAGTTCGTTTTTCATTTCATTAAATGCTTCGCAAAGTCTTCCAAGCTCATTATCGGCAAAATAATCTATATTAAAATCAGTAAGCATAAAAAACCTCTCCTGGTAAGGGAGAGGAAAATATCACCTTTAATATTTTACTACATTAATAATTTGGTAAAAAAACCGGTTCACTTTTTTGACAATCTTTTAAAACTTTATTATAGTTACGTAAATCTGATATTGGTTTTATATTTGGCATGCATAACATTTCCAATAAATATAATTTCCTAAAATAGTCTTAAGCAACAAATAATTTTCTGCATAAGAAAAAGAATCCTGATAAAATCAAGCTTCTAACTGTTTTTCCTTTGCAGCCTTACCACGCACTCCACGTGCTTCGTCTGACCTAAATAGAACAAATCACAACCTAAAAAAAGATGGAGGTGCATGAATATGTTTGGTTTAGTACCTTATCGCAGAAATATCCAACAAGTACAACCGTTGTTCGATTTTGAAAATATTTTCGAGAATTTTTTCAATGATTCGTTCTTCCCGGCTCTCATGCCCAATGCTGGAGTTATGAATGTGGACATTAAAGATACAGATAACGCCTACATTCTTGAAGCTGACATTCCTGGTGTAAATAAAGAGAATATACGCGTTGAATTTAAAAATGATCAGCTCACCATTGGTGTTGAGCACAATGAGCAACATGAAGAAAAGAAAGAAAATTATATACGCAAAGAACGCTCGTTAAACATCATCTCTCGAACGTTTGTCTTTGAAAATATTGACAGTGAAAAAATTACTGCCAGGTATGAAAACGGTGTGTTAACCGTTACTTTACCGAAAAAAGAAGCTCATTCAAACGGATATCGGATTCCAATCTCCTAATAAAAATATCCTTGAGTTTCAATAAAAGGCTAAGGACTTCTGATGATGACGATGTCCTTAGCCTTTTGTCTTTTATAGCATTATCTATTTTCTCAACTTGGGAAAAGGCAAATATTCCACAGAAGCTCTGTGACGGACCGGTTGAGGATACAAACTCATGAGCTGGTGGAATTCTTTGTCCATATCGTCTCTGACCCGCAACCCCAGCTCCTGCGCCATTTCAAAAGTGATCGGATAATCATGAGTCCATTTACCTTCAGTAAGCAAAGTCGCTAAATTCTCTGCCAATTCTTCAGGATAATTATCGCTTAATAATTCCTTAACTGCATCTTTAGTCTGTTTAATCGCTTTTTCAGCGACATCTGCAAGGATTAACGTCTTGTCATCAATTTCATCACGTGATTTTTCTCTGACAACTTTTACAACGGAAACCGCCGGGTACTCCCCAAGCTGTGGGTCAACAGGGCCCAACACAGCATCTCTGGCCATGACGATCTCATCAGCCGCAAGTGCAATCAAAGTACCTCCAGACATGGCATGATGCGGAACATATACTGTTACCTTTCCCTTGTGGCGCTTAATTGCCCTGGCAATCTGCAAGGAAGCCAGTACCAACCCTCCCGGAGTATGCAGAATTATATCCAGGGGAACAGAAGGATCTGTCATATGAATAGCTCTGATAACCTCTTCAGAATCATTAATGTCAATATAACGATAGACCGGAAAACCAAGAATGCTCATCGTTTCCTGTCTGTGTACCATCAGAATCACTCTGGAATTTCTGCGCTGTTCAATTTTGGCAATCAGTTTTTTTCGTGCAGATTCAACCATTCTCTGATTAATGACTGGTTGAAGCGAAGTGAGGACAATAAATATCCAGAATAGATCTAATAACCCCATTTTTCTACCCCCTTTTTAAAAATCAAACTTAAAGGTTAATAAAATTGATAGTAATAGTATTCATCGTCAAAAAACAAGCGGTAACGACTGCGTTTTTTCTTAAATATACGAATAGCCACGGCTCCGAAGATAAAACCTCCCACATGGGCCCACCAGGCGATCCCGCCCCCAAATACCGGTCCAAACAGTTCAAAAATTCCCGAAAAAACCTGCGAAATAAACCAGAGTCCGATAAAAACAACCGCTGGAATTTCAAAGAAAAACGGAATCCAGAACACCGGAACAAGCGTGACAATACGAGCCAGTGGGAACATGATAAAATAAGCGCCCATAACTCCGGCAATAGCCCCTGAGGCTCCAATCGTCGGGACAGGAGAATGAATATTAAAAACATAATGCGTCAGAGATGCAACGATTCCGCTCAAAAGATAGAAAACAAAAAAACGGAGATGCCCAACCCGGTCTTCCACATTATCGCCAAACAGCCATAAGCTTCACATATTGCCGATAAGATGCATCCAGCTTCCATGAAGAAACATACTGGTAATCAGAGGCCATAAAAAAAACACCAATTCCAGTCTCAAACCATAATTCCAAAGAGTTGTTAGATCGCGAGGCACAAACCCCAGGCTATACACAAAATACTCTGAAATATCGGGAGGCAGTAATACCTGAAATAAAAAAACAAAAATATTAATGGTTATTAACAACCAGGTTACAAATGGCTTATCCCTATGAGGGATTGTATCTTTGAGTGGTATCATACTTCGTTCTCACCTCCACATTCTTCAAATCTCAGCTATACCGGGAAATAGAACAAATCTCCTATCAACCTTAATCTGGCCCAATTATGTATGTTACTATTCGACAAGAATTTTCCTATTCCTTTAGCTCACTCTTTTTTTCAACGCCAGCCACCCGGTTCATTTTTGGAATTGTAGATTTCTCATTTTTTATGGTACCCTCACTTTTCATTTTCTTTAAAAATGTATAAAAGGGCTGATGAAAAGAGCATAAGCTAAAGGACATCCGCCTATTCCAAGCAGATGCCCTCTATATTTAGCCAAGCTTCAGGATAATAAATATTTAAGGAACGCCCATATCCCGGACGTTGGAAAATTGCTGTATTTTATTTAAATCAGCCAGCCATAATCCTGGCGGCAATCCAGTATATAGTCGATATAAACCGTGTCATCCTTGATTTGATAGATGAGCAAATACCGCTTATCCACAAGCAGTTTTCTATATTTGTTTGCGGGCAGCAGCAAATCTGTAAGCCAGGAACCGCGTTCCGGAAACTCCTGCAGAGATTTTGCTGCCCCAATGACATCCCTCCTGAGCTTGTCGGCAGCCTGGGTGCTGACCTGCGCTAAAAAGCGGCATGCTGCACCAGCATTTCATCCGCTCTTTCAGAGATGATGACATGATACCGTTTACCTTCGCAACTTATTGGCAGCCTCCATGGCTTTTTTCATCATCTCATCTACTTCTTCAATGGAATAACCCTTTTTACCCGCCTACCAGTCCTCTTCAGCTGCAATTAGCTGTTCCCTCAATCTCAGCATGCTTTCACGCCGGGAATAAATTTCGATATCCATAACCACTAGATCTCCTTCGCCATTCTTCGTCAGAAAAACAGGTTCTTTGGTAGCCTTGCAGAGTGCGGAGATTTCGTTAAAGTTTTTACTTATTGCCGTAGATGGTTTTATATGCATCAAGATAACTCCCTGAGTAGTAAAATTATAGCTTTATTGTATTCTTATTATACTACCAGAGATTCCTCAGATAAAGGTTAGCCAGTTCAATGTTCTCGTGGCTATGTCATTTTCAAGCATCGCACAGGAACAGCTTGAACGATTGGGTATTTACACTAATGAAGAAATTTAAGAAACTTAACCGTACGGAATCTGAACAATAATCAAATAAAAAACAGGCACTTCCGACAGGAAATACCCGTTACAATTTTCAGTATTATTTACTGACAACATTTGCAGCTTGAGGACCACGACTGCCCGCCACAACATCAAAGGAAACTTCTTGGCCTTCTACAAGCGTTTTGTAACCGTCTGTTTGAATTGCCGAAAAATGAACGAATACATCGTTACCTTCGCTAGTTTCGATAAATCCAAAACCTTTTTCTGCGTTGAACCACTTTACTTTTCCTGTCATTTTAAAACCTCCTTCTCCAGAATTAGTCAAAAAGCTAAAAACCCAAAAACTCAATATCCTATTCTGCAGAAGAAGGACTTGAAATTGTTGCGAATCACTCTTTAACTTCCAATCTATATTATCATATTCCACAAAAAATAACAAGTAGAATTTTATGAAATGTTATAAACGTATGCGTTTTTTATTTTTTTAACTTCGGCAAAGGCAGATATTCAACAGAAGCTTTATGTCGAACTGGTTGAGGATACAGGCTCATTAGCTGATTAAATTCTTTGTCCATTTTCCCTCTGACATGTAAGCCTCGTACGTTGGCCTGTCCAAAAGTAATTGGATAATCATGTGTCCTCTCGCCTATTTAATCCACTGACACGAGAACAACCATGAGTTGTCTTAATACCTCATCAGATCTTCTTTGCGGTGTAAGTATTCTTCGGTACTGATTTCTCCCCGGGCATAACGTTCTCTTAAAATATCCAGGGAATCCCGACGATCCCATCCGCAGCTATGCCCTCTATAACTGAAGCGTCTAAACAATTTTACACCAACGTAAATGAGCCCAATCCAGAAGATCAGTTGAAGGAGCATAGCAAAGAGACCGATTCCCCACCAGCCTCCTCCCAGACCATACCATCATATTGCCAAAACCCATCATGATAGATTCCTCCTTAGTTATAACAATGTGTGTGAAGAATAATTGTGTTTACATTATGAAGTATATCCCCTGTATTTGAGAAACCCGTGAATGACCTATGAATTTGCGGTGAATTTAATTAAGCCATTAACGAAAGGCAGCTTTCCGCTGCCCATTCTACAGGGTCCGCTCCCGAGAGCTCAGACAATCGCCCGAACGGCTATTCTTTTAAGATTTTAAGTTCTTTCTCCAGTCTGGCTAGTTTTTCTCGATGACCGACGGCTTTCAATTCCAAGAGTTTGGCTTCCAAACGTTTCTCCGTGTGGGTCATTTCCTCCAAATCTGAAGCGAGTTGAGCTAATCTTACCTCTAAGCCGGCCAATTGTTCACCCAACTGCTGCCGATGCCGAAGATGAGTTCTGGCTTGGTCCTCATCTATACTCAGGGCTTGTTTGGCTAATTGCTCTTTTAGAGTCATCTGTTTTTTTAAGTCATTCACGGAATCTTTAAGCTGTAGACAACACCCGTTCTGTTTCCCCTTTGATGCGGGTAATCTGGCTCTTTTTCCGTTCTAAGGTCACGATCTCCTTACGAACCTCCGGGCTTAAAAGGGGCTCATACTCCGCAAGCCGTTCTTCCTTGGAATAGTCTCTTTCTCTTCTTGCATACTCACTGCGCCGCCTTAACTCGCCCAGATCATACCATGTAAGTAATCCCCGCTCTAATCGATCTAATGCTTCATAGTGTTACTGACACTTCATAATGTCCTGTAACTGCCAGTATATGGTGTCCAGTTTATGACGGACAATTTGGCCAGTGGCCGAGAAGGTGAGACGACTTTATCGCCACCTTCCCGGATGCCGTTATATTTCCACCTTGTACGAATTCCCGATCCGCAAATTGAAGCGGGCTCCCGGCATAATCACATACCACTGATGATCGTACTCTATGCGGCAAGGAATACTAGTTGAACCGATTAACAAATCAAAAACTTCTCCACAATGGAGTTCGTAACAGTAGTCTCCCGTATCCACCATCCAGCGGTCTTGTTCGTGGTCGTATGTCATCTTGCACCATTGCTGCTTCATGACAATTCTCCCTGGATAACCAACTTAACCATATGGTCATCGATGATCCGGCGGCCATTCTGTGCCCCATATAGCAAGCAGTGAGTACAGACCTTGTTCACTAGCCTAGGGACACCACTAGAGAACCGAAATATCTCATCCAAAGCACCATCAGAAAATATATCATGGTCGGCACCAGCGTAAGCAAGATGTCGTTTCACATAATCCCCTACCTGGGCGCGGTCCAAGTGGGGCAGTTTACACTGGAGATCAATGCGTTGCCGGATAGCGGCATAGGCCTGAAGCTTAAACTTCTCCCAAAGTTCAGTCTGACCGACGAGGATAAGAGCCATGGGACTTTGCGCATCCATCTTGAAATTGAGAAGGAATCTGACCTCCTCCAGCATCTCCCGGTCCAGAAGATGTGCTTCATCTACGATGACAACAGGCTGAAGATGCTGGATACCCCGCATAAGCTCGATTTCTCTATGCAGTTGACGCTTGGCATCACCACGATAAAATTTGGATTCACAGCCTAGCTGCTCCAAGAGACCCTTGTAGAAATGTCTGGGTGTCAGCTTGGAATCCGCCAGGTACAGCACCATGAATTTAGCAGGGTCTAAGGAATCCCTGAATCGACGGATAGTAGTAGTCTTGCCAGTCCCGCAGTCACCGGTAACAACGGCGAACAACTGACGCTGGGCAGCATATTCCAGGCGACCTAACGTCTCTTCCAGCATGAGTGACTGATACAACTCGTTTGTTGGGATATCCCGTGAAAACGGAGTTTGAGATAGCCCGTAGAAAGGTTCAAACATCTTAGTTCCCTGCCTTTCTTACGGTTCTGTAGGAAATGGCAGGAGCCTGTTGTTCTATTCTCTGCTGATTCTTCTCAAGAGCTGCAGCCAGGAGTCTTGAGGATTCGGCTGGTTGTGTCCTTAGATGTTCAGGTAGCTTAGGTCGCTGGCCTACCATTTCTCCGATAACGAGTTCCCGGGCCTTCCAAGGGGTATGCCCCTCATATTCTATGGTCAGTTCAGTAATGTCAGCGGGATCATAGATGACATCTACGGTACACCCGATGAAACTAAGCCCGACCTCATACTTTTTCCCCTGGAAGCTGATACATCCAGCTTTATCAACTTTGCGTTCTTCGCAATGAAGAAAGGCGTTGGCTACTGTTTCCGGGTCCAGGAATTTTAGGGCTTTTTTGTCGCTACGATAGGCACTGGCGGGGCTAGCTTTGCCTTCCAATGCAGAATGGGGCTTGTTTTGATAACACTCCTCTAACCACACCCAGAACAGCTCATTGAGTTTGTCTAATGACTGAGGTTTCTCCAAGGCAACTTCACTGAGAAAGGAATCGACCACCCGGTTAAAACGTTCCACTTTCCCAGTCGATTCTGGGGAATATGGCCTAGCAAATAGTAGCCTAATCCCCATCTTGGCGCAGGCCCGTCCCATCCATTTTGTCCGGTACTGGCTGCCGTTATCGAAGAACACTGCCTCCGGCACTCCATATTTTAAGATAGCCTGACGGAAACAGTCTTCAACGATGACCTGATCCAAGGTTGGATAGAACTGACCGTGAAGAACAAACCTAGTGCAATCATCAAAAAATGTTACTAAGTATACCTGCTTCTTGGTACCATCTATGCCGATAGGTAAGTAGGGTCCATACTTAATGTCGGAATGCCAAAGCTTGTTACGATACTTCTGCTGATACCGCCGAGTAGCAACACCGGTACTCATATACATCTGCATATGCCTGGCGCTGTATCCACGTTCGGCTAGCTTCTCTTGCAGTGTACTGCGCTTAATTTGACCCGGCTGGGCCAGACCTTCCCATTCTAGAATCTGTATGATTTGGGCCACACTGCGCTTTGGAACCTCTCGTCGCAATAATATGGCCTGTTCCAGGATGTTTGGCGGAATGGCATCTTCGCTTCTGCTCTGAGCTTTACCTTTGGGCTTAAGTCCGGCAAAGCCATGTGTCTTATACTCTGACAGATATCTGCGCAGAGTACGTTCGGAAATTCCAGCCTGCTCGCAAATTTGGGTTTTAATCTGTCTGGCTTTGGCAGGGTCCAACCCTTCAGTTAGAAGTGGGGATATGAGTTGTACTCGTTGAGTAGCAACGTCCTCGGCCTTTTTTTGGTCTCTCATGCTAGATTACCTCCCTAATATTCGGAATCTAACATGAGTGTATAACCTCTACATCAGGACAAAAAGGCAGAACGGGTCTGTACCCAGTTATTTGAATTAACTACGGTTCGGACAACTCTGGCTAGCCAGCCGTAAGATTCTCCTACATAATGCCATATCCTTTGGAGCGGGGACAGGGGAAGGTCGGATGGTACTTCCACAGAATTTCTGGAATACTGAATAATAGCTATAGATATTAGGCAACCCAAAAAGTGATTAACTAAATCAAAAAACCAGATCCGCCAACGGGTAATAGTTGATTCATCTGCTGCAACGGCGAGAGTATTCCCGGCTATCACAGTCTCTATACTTTCACTGCAATGCCGCTTGTATGGAACAAGGATATCTGGAAGTTCGTGATGGATGCGCTTACAATTACTACATTGAAGTCTTCTAATCATTAGGACCATTTTTTCTCCGGCACTATTAATGCAGTTCCGCCGGCGACTTCCGATCACTTCCATTGATTCGCTACAGCAGGGACAGAGATTCTGTTCCTCGCTCCTAACAAAAAACACCTTTAAGGGGATTCTCAATGAGCTTATATTTTGTTACAATGACCATGTTAAGCTTATTGGGGACGCTCCTAGTGCTACTGTTGGCGCAGTAACACATCAAAACGGGGGCGTCTTTTTCTTTCTATTTGATATGGTCATTATATACAGCAATTCCTGGTCAGGCAATTCCGTCAGCTTTGTGCCATATTAGTTCGACGGCAACATCATAGTAGTCACTGCGCGTGATCTCTCCAGCAGCATACATGTATCGTACTTCTTCTCGAAGGCTTTCCCAGCCGGAGTCGTAGCAATAACGCTTATGCCTCAGCCCATGTCGGTATAGATGAGGATCGTAGAACCTCCTTCCACACCCAAAACCAAACATCTCTCTCCACCCTCCTTTCGTCAAAAGTAATCTCTTTTAGGATCAGCCTGCCAGGCCTTTCTTTAAACGTTCTAATTCCGCTTCTACAGCCGAGTTTGCGTTCAATTTCTTCAGCTTCCGATCAATATCATCCTGAGTATCTGCAAAGACTTCTGTAATCAATCCTTGGTCGACCAACTCGTCAATAGCCTTTCCTTTGGCTTGCATCTCCTGAATCCGAGCTTCCGCACGTTCCACAGTACGCCCAATGCTTTCCGCCTCCAAACCGACGGAACTTACAAGTTCCTTAACCTTCAGTTGAGCCTGGGATGCAGCATAAATTGCTTTAAGCTCTTCTTTCCGACTGCGGAAGTTTTGAATCTTGTAGCGCAGTTCTTCCTGGCTTTTGGCGATTTTCTGCAAATGTCCATTCATATCAGCAATCTGAGCATCCAAGCCGGTAATCCGCTGCTCTGTTTCTAGTTTCCTTGTTAGTGCCTCTTTGGCCAAGTCTTCTTGGCCAAACTCCAAAGCTTTTTGAGCTTGCTCCTCATATTTGCGAATGGTAGCCTTTAGAGTCTCCCTTTGCAGCTCAAGGCGTTTTTTGGCAGTTCCAAGCTCCGTAGCATTTCTAGTAAGAGCATGTAACCCTTCTTCCATTTTGACCAAGCTATAATCTAACATTTCTTTCGGGTTTTCCAGAGCATTAAGCCCCTTTTCTAACTTTGCTCCGAAAACATTTTTTAGGCGACTTACTATTCCCATTTTTCCTTCCTCCCTAAAAATTTTGTATAGCGATTAAGCGTAATCGCTTTGACAGTCTTAAGTATAAAAAGGACCTTTGAACAAGCCGTGAAAGAGTTATGAATTTGTGATGAAATTAAGCTTAATAACTTCAAAGGCAGCAATTTATTCAAAATCAAAGTCCTTTCACGTTATGAAGCTTTTCTTTTACATGTTTCATGGTGGGGCAGCTTTTAAAATGTTCCGGATAAAAACTATGCACGCATTTTTAAAATGGATTAAAGCCACTGAGTCTTAGAACAACCAAGCAATAACGGGCAAAATGTGAAGGGAATTATGGTACCGGTGTAGCTGAGTAGTAGTAAATAGGCCAACAACCAACTTGCTCTACACTTATGTCCATGCTATGATTATAGAGGAAATAATTGGTATACATAGTCTCGAGGAGGACTGAACATGATCTTTGACAACAAAGCGTTGGATTTTGGTTTCATCCGCGAAAGGCTCAAAACTTTGCCACTATCATTAGAACCCTTCAATCAACAGATCAGTGCAGTCATCCTCTTTGGCTCTTTGGTTATGGGCAAGGAAACCCCGTTAAGCGATGTAGATCTTGCTATATTGTATAGAAGAAATCTAGATAATGATGAGCTTGCGAGGGTTCATAGCCATGTCTATGGAATAATTACGGACTTACTCGAAACGGATGACATTGATCTGATCAATCTGAATACTGCTCCTCTTTCCATGAAGTATGGAGCTATTAAGCAATCGAAAATCCTTTTACTGAATAACAGAAAAGAATATATTGATTTTTGGGAACAGACGGTTAAGCAATACCTAGATTTTAAACCTCTCTTAGACGAATGCAATAAAACCTTGCTTGAAACTCTTGCAGGGAGGGCCGTACATGGATGAAAAACTTGCCTTTCAAATGCGCCATATCTCCAAATATCTTGGACGGTTAAAGGAAGTAGCTAAAACCCCTCGTGAAGAATATTTACGAGATTCCATTTTGCAAAGTGCCTCTGAGCGCTACCTCCAGTTATGCATAGAATCCTGCATCAATGTTGGAAATCGGCTCATTTCCATGCTCCAAGTTGATCAACAGTTTGAAGCTCCCAAAACGTTTGCAGATGTTTTTCGGGAATTAGAAAAACAAAAAATCACTCAAGGTTTAGAGCCAGCAATGACTGAAATGACTAAGTTTCGCAATCGGTTAGTCCATGTCTATTGGGATATTTCTCCAGAAGTAGTATATGACATTATTCATAACTATCTCAAAGATGTAGATTTGTTTCTGAAGCAAGTGGCCCTTTATATAAACAAGAATAACCTATAGCATAGCGTTATGCGCTTACCGCTTGGGAGAGACCAAAATTCGGTACCATCGAAGTTTGGAACTTGATCATTTTAACCCCTGACACTCATCCGGTTCACCTGCACCTGGTTCACTTCAAGATCCTTGACCTTCGGCCGTTCGATGTGAACCTTGAAAGTTACAAATTTCCCTGTTAAGGCCACGTTACACATTTTGCCTTGTCACTGCTTGATTACTGTTTTACTAAATGTGGACAACAGTCTAGGGTGCCGAAAGCAGGCGTAGCCCTTGCCCTGAGTGATATACGCATTTGGGACACAATGAATGGAACTGACAGCCTTGCCTTAAGCTACAGCTACTGCTGCCTTCACCGTTCGGGACTTTCACTCTATAGACAACGCCCATGCCGGGCGCACGCGCAAAAGCCCCTTCCTGCGGAAGGGGCTTTGTTAATGAAGCATCAGAATTACAAGCTATAAGCTCGACGAAAGCCTTCGTGAATGGCCTCTATAATTCTTCGGGGTTTGACACAGTCTCCGATAGCAAAAACAGGTATTCCTTCTCCTTCTATAAGCATAAATAAATCATTCTTGGACTTAGAACCAACTGCGATTACTACAGTATCTATGCCGGTTATTTCTTCCGTTCCTTCTTCTTTTTCTATAATAACTCCATCTACTGTTATTTCTCGGACTTTGCTCTTAGTTAGTACCTGGATTTTGTTCTCAGCCATCCTATTTAGTAATAGAGCTCTAGTGAGGGCTCCAACATCTACCGCAACATCGTCCAGCATTTCCACCACTGTAACCTGTTTGCCTTGTTCTGCCAGATATTCTGCGGTTTCGCAACCTACAAGCCCGCCGCCAACAACCACTACTTTTTCACCAACAGAAGCTGAACCCATCAAAACCTCATGCGCCGTAACAACCTTTTTCTGCTCAACCCCGGGAATCTTTGGTATTATTGGTTCAGATCCTGTGGCTACGATTACCACATCCGGTTTAAGCTCTTGAACAATCTTTATATCTGCTTCCTTGCCTTTTTCAATCACAACACCGGATTTCTCTACTTGGTCAATAAGATAATTCACCAAATCATTTATCTCTTCTTTATAAGGCGGTACTGCAGCAATCCGCAGTTGCCCACCTAATTCCGCTTGCTTTTCATAAAGAATCACTTCATGTCCCCGCAAAGCTGCTACCCTGGCTGCTTCTAATCCACCGGGGCCACCACCAATCACTAACACTTTCTTTTTATTCGTTGCTGGAATTTCTGTGTTAAATTCCGTTTCATGTCCGGTCGCTGCGTTAGCCAGGCAGGCAATGTCAATGTCCAGGAACAAGCGATCAATACAACCCTGGTTACAGGCGATGCATTTCCTTATCGTTTCAGCCTTACCTTCAGCCACTTTTTTGGGTAATTCCGGATCGGCTAACAAGGCCCTTCCCATCGATACCAGATCAGCTTTGCCTTCCCGGATGATTTGTTCAGCCATAACCGGATCTTTGATACGGCCGGCAACAAGCACGGGTACCTCTCCGTTAATGGCTTTCTTGATAGCAGCAGCATTTTCTACGAAACAACCTTGGGGAATAGCTGCCGGCTGAATAATCATGGCCGATGTCTCATAAACCCCTCCGGAAATGTGCAGGGCATCAATTCCTGCCTCCACCAGCTTTCTAGCAAACACTGTGGTATCATCGAGGGTAAGTCCTCCAGCCACATATTCTTCAGCACTCATGCGGTAGATAATCGGGAAGCTTTCCCCAACTTCTTTTCTTATCCTTTGGATAACCTCCAGGGGGAATTTCATCCTGTTTTCGAAAGTTCCGCCGTACTCGTCGGTTCGCTTGTTGCTATAGGGCGACAAGAATTGATTAACTAGATACCCATGGCCGCCATGGATCTCAACCGCATCAAATCCTGCCTCCTTAGCACGGCGCGCAGCTTGTCCGAAAGCTTCTACCAACTCTTTTATTTCCTCCAATGATAATTCCTTGGGCATTTCTTGCTTTACCGGACAAGGAATAGGCGAAGGAGCAACTATACTCATTCCGGTAACTTTGGAAGTTGTCTGTCTCCCGGCATGATAAAGTTGCACGGCAATTTTGGCTCCATAGCTATGCACTGCATCAGTCAAGTTCCTCAAACCGGATATTAATTCATCTTTGTAAATCCCCACTTGGTTTTGAAAACCTTTACCATTCGGCTGGACATATGCCGCTTCAACAATAATAAAGCCGACTCCGCCCTTAGCTCTAGCCTGATGATAGGCCTTAAAACGTTCGGTAACTGCCCCATCAGTAGCAGCATAATTTGTCACCATAGGAGGCATAACAATCCTGTTTCTTACTTTCATTGGCCCAATTTGAATTGGTTCTAAGATTTTTTCAAAGGTAAATGCATTCATTTTATATCCTCCATCCTGTAATCGTTTCGCATTATCACACGAGCGTAAATGTTTTTACTCAAATGGTTTCATAACATCAAGCGAACGTGAATGTTATCATCATCACAATAGAGATTAGTATTATTTCTACGTTTTACGAAAAAATCCTGCTTAGTCAGCATAGGCGGCAGAATCTTAAGTTACAAAAATTTAAACCCTTTTCCTTGGTGCTTAAGGTACCTCCAGCGATAGCTACTTGTCGTTGGAGGTACCCCTTCTTACTGTTACAGAAGTCCAACACGCGCTATAATCAATTGCACTCGTTTAACAATTGCAGGCGGTGTGTCTTGGCTACCGGCATCCTATTAGTGCCGCTTACACATCGGTTAATGTCCTAAAGACCTCGCGCGCATGGTACGAGCTTCTCACTAACGGCCCGGCGTAAACTTCTCTAATTCCCAAACTTAAGGCTATTTCTCGGTAATAGCTAAATTCCTCTGGAGTTACATACCTTTCTACCGGTAGCTGTTGAGGGGTAGGTTGCAAATACTGCCCGAGAGTCAGAATGTCACAATCCACTTCTTTTAAATCCTGAAATACCTCTCTAAGCTCTCCTTCCGTCTCGCCGAGTCCTAACATTAAACTGCTCTTCGTGAGCATCCCCGGCTTCATCTCTTTGACGGCCTTCAGTACTCTCAGAGATTGCCGGTAAGACGCTTGTGGCCTAACCTTAGCGTAAAGCCTCGGGACGGTCTCTAAGTTATGTCCTAGAACATCCGGCCTGGCCTGCACAATAAGTGCCAGAGCCTTTTCCTCCCCAGTTAAGTCCGGAATCAGTACTTCAACTAAAGTATCTTCGTGCAGAGCTTTAATTTCCCGAATAACAGCGGCAAACTGGCCCGCTCCATAATCCGGCAGGTCGTCACGGGTTACAGAGGTAATTACTACATATTTTAAATCCAGGATCTGCACAGCCTGAGCGACTTTAGCCGGTTCCAACGGGTCAGGTTCTGCCAACCGACCATGGTTAACCGCACAAAACCGGCAATTACGTGTGCAATTAGGTCCCAAGATGAGGAAGGTTGCTGTGCCCTGGGCAAAACATTCCCCGGCGTTGGGACATTTTGCGCTGGTACAAATCGTATTTACATTTAACGAAGCCAGCAATCCGAGCATGTCCCTGAGTTTTTGCTGATCAGGTGTTCCGATCTTCAACCACGGAGCTAGAGTCATGCACTTTTGCCCTCCTTGCCCAGCATGCCAGCTTTAATCTCCTCAACCCGGCTATACCCGAACTGATGCCTAAATTTTTCGATCAGTTTTCTTTCAACCTCTTCATTACTTATCTCGCGTCCAAGGATTTTTTGCAGGGAAGTAACCCCTTTGTCCGAGATCCCACACGGTATTATATAGTTAAAATAGGACAGGCTTGGAGCAATATTTAAAGCAAAACCATGCCAAGTCACCCACTTGCTCACCGCAATCCCGATCGCTGTAATTTTCTCATTGCCTACCCAAACTCCGGTCAAACCCTCTATTCTACCGGCGTTAACTTCATACTCCTTTAATAAATCAATGATCATCTGTTCGAGCTTATAGACATAAAGATGAAGATCTTTCCCTAAACGGCCCAAGTCAAGAATGGGATACCCTACGATCTGCCCGGGGCCATGATAGGTGATATCACCACCTCTCTCGATGGGAACCACCTCGATCCTGCGTGTCTGAAGAAATGCTTCACTCACCAGCAGGTTGTCTCTGCTTCCCGCCCGGCCAATGGTGATAACATGGGGATGCGATGTCAAAAAGAGGGTATCTTCAATCTCCCCTTTTTGACGCAAAGTCAAAAGCTCGCGCTGTAACTGATAAGCCTGCCGGTAATCCATCCCGTAACTCTTAAGCAGATTAAGTTGCACACCATCACCTCTAGACATTATGGATTGGCTGACCTGTTGCCGCGTGCGCAACCTCCATCAACACTTCATTGAACGTAGGATGAGCATGAATAGTATTAGCCAGTTCCTCCACCGTGGACTCCAAGGTTATGGCTAAGCCTGCTTCGCCCACAAGTTCTGTAACCATCGGCCCAGCCATGTGAATTCCCAGAATTTCACCGTATTTCTTATCGGAGACGAGTTTCACGAAGCCTTCCGCTTCATCAACCGCCACCGCCCGGCCGTTCGCTTGAAAAGGAAAGCGGTGCACGGCAACGTCATAGCGCTTGCTCGCTTCGGCCTCCGTTAGACCGACAGAAGCAATTTCCGGATGCGTATAGATGCACGCCGGTACACTGCGGTAGTCTATCTTAATCTTGTGACCAAGCGCATTCTCGACCGCGACGATGCCTTCCCGGGAAGCAACATGGGCTAGCATGATGCCTCCGGTTACGTCCCCAATCGCATAAATGCCGGAGATCTCTGTTTCCATATACGCGTTGACCGGAAGAAAACCGGCATTTAACTTCAGACCAACCGCCTCTAAGTTTAAGCCCGCAGTATTAGCTTGGCGACCGGCAGCCAGCAGTACGAATTCCGCCTCGATCGTTTGCTCTTGCCCGTCGAGGTTCTTAATCCTTATTTCCTCGCTACTGCCATTATCCCGCATTCCTTGTACGTAGGCGTTTACTTCAACCCTTATCCCATCTTTGCTAAACTTTTTAAGTAAGAAACTACCCAAGTCCATATCCATTGTTGGCAACAAACCGGGCATGGCTTCGATTATGGTCACTTTAACCCCCAGCGCATGGAAAATCGAGGCAAATTCTACACCAACAGCACCAGCCCCGATAATAGCCAAGCTGTTCGGCATGCTTGGCATGTTCAACAACTCGGTACTACTCAAAATTCTCTTCCCGTCAATACCCTCAACCGGGATTCTCTTGGGATTAGATCCCGTGGCAATGATAATTTTTGCCGCTTGGATCTTGGTCTTTGTCCCGTCACTATGTTGGCAAAGCAGGGTCTGCGCATCTATAAATTGCCCATGCCCTTTTAGTACCTTTACTTTGTTCTGTTGCAGCAGATAGCTGACCCCTCCGACCAAGGTCGCAACAGCTTTGTCTTTTTGCGCCAAAGCCTGTTTCCAGTCCAGTTCTTTTCCCGTGACCTTGATCCCCCGCTTAGACAGAGAATCCAGCTTTTTGTATTCATGGGCTGTTTCCAGCAAAGCCTTGGTCGGAATACAACCCCGATTGAGGCATGTACCCCCTAATTGGTCTTCTTCGATCAGAACGACCTGAGCTCCCATTTGAGCCCCTTTGATGGCAGCAACATAACCTCCTGGTCCGCCACCGATAATCGCCAGATCTGCCTTGATCATATTTTCTGCCATGTCAACTGCCTCCTAACTCTACTCGACCACAGGTTGGTAGGGATTTTCCAACAAATACTTCAATCTCTTCAGGAACCTGGCTGCTACGTCACCATCCATCACCCTATGATCAAAAGAGATACTGAGGACCATAGTCGGCTTGACAACAACCTCTTGCTTGACGGCCACCGGACGGTCCAGAATCCGTCCCACCCCGAGAATTGCCCCTTGGGGCGGATTGATGATCGGCGTGAAACCATCAATGTCATACATACCCAAGTTGCTGACCGTAAAGGTTCCACCTTGTATTTCATCCAACGTCAAGCGGTCAGCCCTGGCCCGTTGCACGAGATCAGCGGACTCTTGAGAAATCTCAACCAGGGATTTACGTTCCGCATTCTTCAGTACCGGGACGATTAAGCCCTTTCCCCTGGCTACAGCTATGGCCAAGTTTACTTTGTGCCACTGCCTGATTTCGTCACCTTCCAGAGTGCAATTTACCTCCGGCATTTCCTGCAAGACCTTAATCACGATAGCATTGATAAAATCGGTGAAAGTAATTTTTGCTTCTTTCCTGTACTTTTCCTTTAATTCATTGCGCAGCTGGACGGCTTTGTCCATCACGACTTCAGTGGTGAGGGTGACATGAGGAGCCTTAAAGGCGCTGGCCGACATGTTTTCGCCGATTACCTTGCGCAATCCGGCTAGAGGAAGAACAGTAAAGTCGTCCATGGCCAGATGCCCTGCCTTTTCGGGAGTTTTCTCCTCGAGTTTGCGCAGGACGTCTTCCTTCTGAATACGTCCGGATACTCCGCTGCCTTGCACATCAGCTAAGGAAACACCCTCGGCTTCCGCTATCTTGCGGGCGGTAGCCGTCAGCTTCTGTTGTTTGGCGCTATCTTCTAGTTCTTGATACTTAACAAGATCCTCTTCAGTAATACGCCCGTTCGGGCCGCTTCCTGAAACAGCGGCCAAATCGATACCCAGCTCTTTGGCCAGTTTTTTCACCCTTGGGGTGGCAACAATCGTCTTCTGTCCTTCCTGAACTCCGACGTCCGCTAGACTCTGAACCGGCTCTTTAGCAGCACTCTCCGGTTCCGCGGCTTCTGTTAAAAAGGCGATAGCCTCTCCGACAGGTACCAGCGCCCCGTCCATCGCTACGATCTTCTCCAAAATCCCTGCCGCCGGTGATTCTACTTCGGCGTTAATCTTGCCTGTGAGTACTTCGACCAGAGGTTCCCCTTTTTTTACTTTATCCCCGGCCTTTTTATACCACCGGGAGATTATTCCCTCTTCCATCGTAGCGGCCAGTTTTGGCATCTCAATCTTAATGCTCAAAGATGTCAACCCCTTTTTCTTTCTGCTTAAGATACCTCCAACGCCAACTACTTGCCGTTGGAGGTATCCCGTTCTTTCTCTTTCCTGTTGATAAGTCCTAAAACACTATGATTTATTGCTACATCCTTTACGAGACCTGTAGGCAACTGTTACCCAAGCTGTTTACTGTTACTCTTGAACAAGAGCTTTGGCCGCGGCGTAGATTTTCTTTTCATTGGGAAGAACGAAATCTTCCATCGGATGGCTAAACGGAATCGGCACATCGGGAACAGCTAAGCGTTTGATTGGAGCCTCCAGATCATAAAGACCTTCTTCGGCGACCACAGCCGCAATCTCGCCGCTCATGCCGTAACTTAGATAATCTTCATCAACAATCAGGAGGCGGTGCGTCTTAGCTACCGAGGTGAGGATTGTTTCCTTATCGAGAGGCACGAGGGAACGCAGATCGATAATTTCCGCTTCAATACCCTCAGCACTCAATTTTTCAGCAGCTGCTAGCGCCCGATGAACCATTAAGGAGGCAGTCACGATCGTCAAATCTTTTCCGGAGCGCTTGATGTCGGCTTTACCGAGCGGAATGGTGTAGGGTTCTTCCGGCACTTCCCCTTTCACTCCAAACGGCAGCCAATCCAGGCCGGCCAAAAGCTTATGTTCGAAGAACATGACCGGATTATCATCGCGGATCGAACTAATCAGTAACCCCTTGGCATCATAAGGAGTCGACGGAACCACAACTTTGATTCCCGGTACATGGGCAAATAACGAATATAGGATTTGGGAATGCTGGGCTGCATCGCCGTAACCGCCTCCGATCGCTGTCCGCAAAACCATAGGAACGGAGAAGTTGCCACCAGACATATAGGTTATTTTCGCCATGTGGTTAAAAATCTGGTCCATGGCTACGCCGAAAAAGTCCACAAACATCAGCTCGACAATCGGGCGCAACCCTTCCATGGCTGCTCCTATGCCGGCGCCAATAAAAGCTGATTCCGAGATCGGTGTATCGATGACACGGTTCGGACCAAACTTGTCATAGAGCCCCACATCCGTGCCAAAGATTCCCCCGTAGCGGCCGACATCCTCGCCCATGAGAAATACCCGTTCATCCCTTTCCATCTCTTGGGCCATAGCTTCACTAATCGCCTCGGCAAAGGTCAATATCCGGCTCATTATCTGACACCTCCTTCAACGAAAACATCTTCTAAGGCTTCTTCCGGTTTGGGCCACGGTGAAGTTTCCGCAAATTTTATGGCCTCCGCAATCTCCGCTTGGCGTGCCTCTTTGATTTTCACCAACTCTTCAACGTTAACCCCGTATTCTTTAGTGAGAACCTTCTCCAGGCGGATGATCGGCTCATTTCTCAGGGCTTCCTCTTGTTCTTCTTTGGGCTTGTACACCTCCGGGTCACCCTCGAAGTGCCCCATTAGACGGTAGGTTGTAAATTCAAGCAACGTCGGTCCTTCTCCCTTCCGCGCCCTTTCCACAGCAGCTTTGGTAACCTGATATACCTCGGCCACATCGTTACCATCGGCAGCAACCCCAGGAATACCATAACTTACTGCCCGATCCGCATTACTGTTGATGGCGGTTGACATCTCTTTGGTAACGGAAATTCCGTAACGATTGTCCTCGCAGACAAAAATTACCGGCAGCTTCCACAAGGCAGCTAAGTTTAAACTTTCATGGAATGTTCCTTGGTTAGCAGCCCCATCCCCAAAGAAAACTACCGATACACTATCCAGACCTTTCCGTTTAAAGGCCAAGCCGGAGCCAACTGCCAAAGGCATACCAGCCCCAACAATTCCACCGCAGCCAAATTTTATTGATGGATCAAATAGGTGCATGTGTCCGCCTTTGCCCTTGCAAAGCCCGGTTTTGCGGCCAAACAATTCCGCCGTCATCTTTTTCAGATCGACACCCTTGGCTATCATGTGTCCATGAGCGCGGTGCGTACTGGAAACAGCGTCATCCGCCCGCAAGTTGGCGCAGACACCTACCGCGATAGCCTCTTGACCATTAGAGAGGTGCATTTCGCCTGGGATTGCGCCTTTGCCGTAGATCTCTCCAATTTTGCTTTCAAAAAGCCGGATAAGTACCATTTGGGAATACATTTTGATTAATTCTTCCTTGGTCAACTTTGCCATTAATTAATATCCCTCCTTTAGTCGTTTGCTCAATTATATATGCATATTTCGTGCCAACACAGACAACCAGGCTTGGGTCAAGCCCTCAGGCGCAGGCCTATCCCTTAATTGCATTAGCTTACCCTCCCTTGGATTAAGAAAAATCGGGAGACTAGGCTGGTCTCCCGACATAATCAAATGGTTTCTAGAGTTGTCTTACAATGATTGTTTCACTTTGAAACGTTCCATTATGAAATATTGTTTCAGTTAGAAACATTCACAACTATTGCTTTAGACAGAATACTTTGTTTCTTTTCTACCGCGTGTGCAGTCACTTTCTTACAGCTTCATATCTTTATATTCCTTAATCCTTCGATACAAAGTTGTCCTCCCAATTCCCAGGCGCTTGGCTGCTTGGGTCATATTATTGTTACATTCGTTTAATACCTGTAGGATAAGTTGTTTCTCCACAGCCGCTAATTCCAAGCAGAAATTGTTACGGTTTGCCTCGGTAATTATGGTCTTGTTAAAGGAGCCAGTAATTTCCGGAGGTAACAGGTCCGGAGTAAGGGTCTCGCCCAACGCCAGATTGATTGCACGCTCGATCACATTTTCTAACTCACGGACATTACCTGGCCAATCATACTCACTCAAAATCCGGAGAAATTCACCGTCAATACGTTTCACCTCCGTACCCATTAGGCGATTGTACTTTTCGATAAAAAACCAAATCAGGGTCGGAAGGTCGTCCTTGCGGTTCCGAAGGGGAATCATCTGTATTGTTAATACATTTAAGCGATAGTACAAATCTTCCCTAAACTTCCCGTTCTGAACCATTTCCAGCAAATTTCTATTAGTAGCCGCGATAACTCGGACATCAACCAGTATGTCGGTTTGTCCACCGATGCGCCGGACACGTTTTTCTTCCAGAACCCGTAACAAATTGACCTGCATGTCGAGGGGCATATCCCCAATCTCGTCCAAGAAAAGGGTACCCCCGTCAGCTAACTCAAACTTGCCAGGATTACCCTCCTTTTTGGCACCTGTGAATGCCCCGGCCGAGTAGCCAAATAACTCGCTGCCAATCAACTCTCGGGGTATGGCTCCGCAATTGAGATCGACAAAAGGGCCCTGGCGCCGCCGGCTTGCATTATGGATGGCTTGGGCAAACATTTCTTTGCCTGTGCCACTCTCACCCAACAATAATACGGTGGATGTACCAAGGGCCGCCCTTCTCGCCATTTCGATGCTCTCTTGGAAACGTTGATTATTACCTTTTAGATCCTGAAAAGTAAACCTTGCTCGGGCCCCGACGATCTTATGCACTAGCTTTTTAACGTTCTCCATCTTTTTGAGAATAAACAATACTCCTGTCACTTGACCGTTAACTTTAATGTTGCGGAAAGTCATCGTACAGTGAATCTTGCCGCGGCCGGTTCTGAGATATACCTCCTGATCTGTATTAAAAAGGTTGGCATGGACAATATTATTAAAATCCAGTTGATCACAGATGAAAGCATTAATGTTTTTATTGACAATCTTGTCTGCGGTCATCCCTAGAATATCTTCAACCGCCCAATTAAACTTGGTAATATTTCCGGCGGTGTCGGTCGCAATGACCCCGTCCGTCATGGAATCCATCATAGCATTCAACAAATTGTTAGTGACACTCAAATTGTCGGATATTTTTTTGAGCCGCAGGAGATTTTCGATAGCATTAGCAGCGGCTACCGCCATACCCAGAGTATGCTGGTTTACTTTGGTATAGTGTCCGGATAAGTTTAGGACCCCAATCTTCTTCCCTTCTTCATCATGGAGCGGTACAGCGGAGCAAGTCCAGCTTTTACATCCCACACAGTAATGTTCAGAAGCAAAGAGTTGAACCGGACTGTCTGTGGCCAGGGCTGTTCCAATGGCGTTAGTTCCGATAGACTCCTCACTCCAATTTGCTCCGGGCATAAAATTTATGATGCTGGCCGATTCTAAGACGTGCTTATCACCGACCACATGAAGCAGATAACCTTCTTCATCACAGAGAATGACGACAAAGCCCGAGCCCTTCACAGATTCGTACAAATTGTCCATTACACCGAGCGCGACATCGATCAACTCTTGCTTTTGTTTGATTCTATTAAGGAGTAACTCACCTTTTAAAATGATTTTCCCCTTTTTGATGTATGGCGATATCCCCAAATTTTTGCAGCGTCTCCATGAATCAGCCACCATCTTTCTGACAACTCCGGGATCGATTTCATCTTGGGCCAGGAAGTCTTCCCACGCTTTTAAAATAGCCCTGTTCCTTTCCTCGATGTCCATCTCCTATTACCCCCGCTGTTAAATCTGTCGCCAAAATCTTCTTATGTGACCCATAAACCGCCTGATCTTGGCATTTCCTATTCAAGATTAGAATAAATAATAATAGATGAATTCTTGCTTGGCAAATCCGATGAAGCAAAGAATTTGAATGAAGCTGCAACGAGTGAGATTTTGCTAAAAGAAAATATAAGTACGATTGCTAAAGCTATAACTCATTTTGTCTTCCGGAATGGGCCTGTCGAAAATATGCATGCAAATCGTCAACTATCTCAAGATGATATGAAAACACTAAATAAATTTATGGTTAATCGATTGGCTTATGTATTTACTCTAATTATTGAAGAACCATGAATAGAATTTAATTCACTGATTCAGAGCCATGATTGGATCTATGTTCGGACATGATTGGGATGAAGTAGAAATTGACGACGGAGGATGAGAAACTATATTGAACTTCAGTTGAAGGATTTACGAAAAAGGTAATTAAGTGGTTCAAGGCACCGTCATATAGTAGCGTAGTCCCAACACTTTGCTTAGTTAAAAGCTGTTCGGACGCGTCGGGAATCCTCAGAACGTTAGTGTGCCAAGAAAACTTAGTATTTCTTGCGAGGTGAAAGTCCATGCTGGGTAAGGTCTAGCCAGCCACCCATATCGAGTGCAAGGTGAAGTGTACACAGAGAACCATATAGGCCATAGGGTCTTTATGGCAAAATAAAAATACAGACTTCGGAAGTCAAAAAATACATAGTTTGCGGTAAAAAAGAGCCCTTGCCAACACCTCAAGAAATTATTACCCTTCTGTTAACCGCCAAATTCGACAGGAGGAAAAGAAAAGAGGATGTTAGCATTGGCTCAACAGGATTATATCAGATATCTAGGGCTTGCTAGCCAAACCCTGTTTTTTAGTAATCTAAGCACTAATCACTTCATGATGTCTTCTTAAGAGTCTCCATAAAATTTGGGCAAAAAGAACTCTGAGCTGACGCTCTAAGTTCATCACCAAAAAGTGCAGAGCAATCATACTCTCTGCCGTCTCTTTTAACTTGGCATAGATACGATCAAGCCCGTATTTTCGTTTACCTTCGCCAAACTTCCCTTCGACTGCATTGCGCATACGGGCATCCAATCGTTCCAAGGCTTTCTCTGCCTTCTGAATCTGGGCATTTGCTGCAGGCCGTCCCAGCTTCGGCCCGCTGAGCCGGATGTTGTGCGCTTTGCAATAGGCTAGATTCTCACGATTGCGGTATATTCGGTCAGCCAGAACGGCTTCGGGGTAAACTCCATTGCGCTCCTTGTAGCGCTCTACGCTTTCAATCAGTGTTCCGGCTTCGTTATAAGCATCCCAGGATAGCTTTTCAAGGCGACAAATCCCGTTTTCAATGCTGATGGCGACTTTCGCCCCGAGCTCGACGCTCGCACTCACTTTTCCTCTCACTATCGGCCGAACATGCGGCTAATGAAGGCTGACGATCCTGTCTGCGACTTGGTGGCTTTTGGCTTTGTACATTGTTTCCTGCTGTTCAATCACTATGCGGATGGTTTTCAATAGCCGAGCTTGTCTTCGGCTTAAGGCTTCCATCCCTGCGGGGTTGTCTTCCAACATCCGGTCTACAGTGCGAAGGTTCCGTTTGCAATACTGCAATTGACGCTTAATACCCTGACGCAGCTGGATTCTTCTTGGGCTGCGCTGTTTAGAAACACTCAGATAGGCCTTTCGTGCTTTTTGACGATAGGTTCTCGGCTTTTTGCCCTGTTTGCCGTTGGCTTCATAAAGGGTGTCGATGATCTCTTCTAGCTTTTCACGGGCTTCATTGAGCAAGCCCAGATCAGTTGGATATTTGATGTCAGCTGGGATGCAGGTGGCATCGAGAATGAGCGTGCCCTGGTTGGCTGGAGATTCTGAACTTACTGGATGATCCGCTGGAGTTTCTGTATCTGAACTGCCAGAACCGCCTTGAGGATCGTTGTGATCATCATCCTTGGTTTCACTGGTTTTATCCGCTGCTTGTTGCTGTGCCAAGGCAATCTGCTCGTTGATTCTAGCCAGACGCTCGTTTTTAAAACGCTTGCGGAATTTGACTAACGCTACTGGAGTAAACGGTGGAGTCACCTGGTATTCCTTGAGGCCGATGAAATATTGGAGATAGGGATTTTCAGTGATCTGCTGGACCAATTCTCGGTCTGTATAGCCGCAGCGAGTCTGAATAATCAATGAACCCAACGCCATGCGGACAGGTGCGGCCACATTCCCCCGGTCACTTGGAAACAGGAAGGCATAGTCCTTTTCTAATTCATCCCAAGGAATAATCTTTGCTAATTGAACCCAGCGATTTTCCGCATCAAGTTTGCCGGAAAATGGGAGAATAAAATCATCGATTGTTAGCTGAGGTTTCGGTTTGCGGTACATCTTATCGCCTCCAAGTGCACGGTTTTAAGGGGGAATATCCGTTTTTCCATGCACTAAATTTTGACGAAAGAGCCCTCAAACCCTTGTAATTACTGAATTTTTCTTTCCGTTAGCAAGCCCGAATTACTGCCAAAAACATGCAGTCATATAAAACCGCCATTCTTTTCGAAGACTGGCGATATTTTTTATAAATATCTTTTTTATACACTCAAGGGTTACTCAAAATCAACAAAATAAAGAAAATGCCACAAACACTTGAATTATCAACCTTTCACCCGCTCAATCCTCGCGACGGTTTCTGTATGCCTTGATGGTATGGAATAGATAAATTGCTCAGTAAAATACACCAAAAAAGATGGTAAGTGTCTCCAAAAAATAACTTACAGTCATCCCAACTTATCATCAAAACAACTATGAGATACCAACACATCTCGGCTCTCTGTAAGAATTCCGCTTTTTTAAAAACTATAGATGGTAAATTGGGTACTTGTTACTGCTGGTATCATGGTACTTAGCTCCAATAATACAATACATATCGTCTTGAATATCGACTATCATTAGGTTCTGGACGGTAAATAGACTCGTAATACTCCCGTTTTTCATCAATACAAATACACAGTAATTTGCGATAACAACGACAAATCTCGGTTAAGAAGTCTTGGCGCACCCGAAGTCTAAAGCCAAGTGACAGTTTCTCCCGTGTGTAACACTCATCCTGGTAGCCTTCCTGCCATGCCTCATACTTGGCAACAACTTCGCCATTTCTGAGAAGATTCAACCCTTCAAACGACAGATTGAATTCCTTTATGATGAAAGATGTCAGAGTACACACATTTAAGTACCCCAAAAAAGTTAAAGGATTCTCGTGCTCAGCGATAATCGGGATACATTCGTCTGACTTTTCCAAGACTCTGTGTCCTCTACCAGATAGTTCTGTCTGAGTCTGTTTAATTGTGACAGACATTGAGGAATTTGGGAGGATTCTCTCGGTCCATAATTCAAGTTCATCTAACCTATAGGATCCACCGTACACCTGTTGAGGGATCAGAAATCCTTGCAGGGAGATCTCTTGTCTATATGGAACATTGTACGTTTCTTCCTGAGCCATTCTCCGCTTCTCAAATATTGTTATCCATTCTCCATCATCACCCTGGATTCTTGTATCTCCAATTTCCAGAGATTTGAACGCGTCCAGCTCGCTGAACCAGGCCTCTTTGTCATGGACATTAAGTGGCTCGATGTCTAGAGGGCGCGGCATTAAACCACGGAAAACATATTCCGGATCGGCAGGCTGGATTGTCTGCCAAAGCCAGTTAATCTGTTCTTTGCTCATCTTCAGCTTTATAGCCACTTCGTCCAGTATGCCCCAAAGAGTCTCTGTAACAAGTTCCTGAAATTCGGTTGTAATCCAGACAACAGGCCAGCCCTGCGGATGTACATGGCCGTACCAGTCATCTTTTACACGGTCTCTCTCATCATCTATCGACCATTTTTGGGCAATCAGTCGTTCTTCAATGGCAGCCACAAGACTCCCCGGAGGTACTTGAAGAATTTTCTCCATCAACTCTACCTGCTTGGAAAAATCAGACAGGGTGTTTCGTTTTAGAAAATGCTTGAATTCAGGAGTAGAACAAGACGGAAGTATATATGACGAATAATATATGGCATCTGAGTAATTCCTATCGATACGCTGGACAGAACTGTTAACGGAAGCTTCAAGAGGAGAAGCTTCGTCCACACGGCGAAGAATACGCAGAACTGTTTGACGGCAGAAAAAGTCCTCCCTCTCAAGAATTTGGGCGAACACCTGCTGGTGCGGCACCAAGAGCTGGGGACAATGGGTAGCAAGACAGTAAAATACCGTCAGCAAACGACGCAGAATCCTTCCGGAAGCTGATACCATCCTGGTAATAAGCACAGGTATTGCCTCATCGGGTCTGGCAATCGCCAACTTCGTCACTGCCCTGATCAATCTCTCGCCGTGATCAATCTCAGAAGTCGACAACTCGTCCACAACAAAATTAAGAATGAGCTGGTTGGCATCGGCGGACGGTTCCTTGTACTCTTTCAGCCATGCATAGTTATCATTCTTAGGCAATTGCGCAAACATGCTTTCACAATGCGTCAGGAAGTCATTGAATACATCCTCAAGCATTTGAGGTTCATCCAGCACATCCAGTCCAGAAGCCGCAATAGGCGGTGTATCATAGCCACCACCGGAACCGCATGTTGATTCATAGCATTCCTTTAGGACAAACTTCTTCGCAGTTTGTCTATCCCTTGCCGCTATTGCCGCCAGATATTTTCTGTTATCTCGCCAACGGGACCAGCTTCCATAGCAAGCATAAGCCATTCCAAAGCACGATATGGCGTTAGCATGATCTCCGAATTCCACAAAACGTTCAGCCAATTGTTCAATAACACCTGCATCCTGCCAACGACCTTCAGACTCAGCATATTCCTTAATCGGGATAAGGTCGTCTAATGACTTAGCGGTCATTATATGATGTCTTAAGGAGGTATTTACTAGATCTCGTTCGTAAAAATGCTCATTCTGGTTCTTCAGCTTGTCAAGCGTCTTCAGAAACTCAGTAAATGATACCCGGCATTTCTCAGCTATGCCTTCAATGGTTATGCTTTCACCATCCAGTTTGAACTCTGATGGCGGCTTAGCCCATGAGTCAGCATTGTCATTCTTAACATTAGTGCTACCAGGGATGCCGAGCTCTTTCTTCAGGTCTTCGGGCCAGTGCCTAGGTGTGATCTCCGTTAGTATGAAGCGTCGGAAGCGGTTTTCGAATTCATTGTAGATTTCTACTGAACAGGATTCGTGCACCAAATCGACGATGTGCTGCCTGGTTTCCATAATTTGATTACAATGCCTACCATCTTCGCTAAAGTGATTGGCAAAGAGCTCCGTAAGACACCAGAGGTACTCAGGGTCGCCCTCTTCCATACTAAGAATGTATTCCTCAAGGCAATCCTGCATCTTCCATCTTGCTATAGACCGGGAGAAATGAGTTAGCAAATCAAACGCGGCCTGCCGATTGACTTTTAAAACTGCTGCGAAAGCTTTCTGGGGAAACCACTTGGTCTCCCTGCCATCCGTAAGATGCGGCATCCAGTCAACCATTGACAGCACGCGAGCACACCGTTCAAGTGCCAGTTCAGGCTGGCGCTGATTGACGAGATTGAGGACATCGACAAGGTATAAAAGATTGATATCCTTGTGGTACCCGTATATGTGCGATGACCGTATGCCATAGCGGAGCCACTTATCAGCATCATCACGCATACCGCATTTAGCCATAATAGCTGAAAGCCAAATAAAATGATCCGAACGGGAGCCTCCTTTAAGCAATGTCGATTTCTCATAGGTTTCAGCACACCGTTTTAATATTGGGGCAAGCTTGGAGCCCACCTGCGGAATCCTTGCAAGGGTTTCCCATAGCCGAAGCTCAAAATCATAATCTTGACGGGATTCCCCTATTCCGAAATGTGTGTTCCATAGTATAGAGTCACGAAGGGAATCCAAGCCCATGACCCATTCACTCAGACGCTCTGGAAAGTACTTCTGTACCTGCTCAGTAAGAAGGCCGATAGACAACTGCAGTACTTCTCTAATTAGCTCAATCGACTCGAAAATTCTTTCGCCTTCTCCTTGTTCAGCCTGGACAAGTATGTTGATACTCTGCCGCGCTTCTTCATACCAATCATGATTAGTACCTCGCAACGACTGCCCGATACAGTGACTGGCTACGAGCAAATGTCTGAGAGCCGTCTATTTAGCTCTGGCAAATGGATATAAAATATGGCTATATTGCCGGGACCGGTCAATTTTTCTTCCAACTTTCAGCCATAGATGTATTTGATAGATCAATAGTAGGTTACCATGTAGGATTAAGCGCCACAGCAAAGGATGCCTGCAGGGTACTTATAAATGCCCTTAAAAAACGTAACTTAACTCCCGGTGTGAAAATGCCGGTGATAAGAACGGACAATGGGCCCCAATTCATTGCTAAACTGTTTAAGGAAACTTGCGATAAATGGAATATCGATCATGAAAGAATTCCTGTCAAAACACCTAATATGAATGCCTATATAGAGTCATTCCACTCTATCCTAGAGGATGAATGCTACAGTCGCCATGAATTTGACAGCTTTATGGAAGTATATCGGACTATTAGTGAATATATTGATTACTACAACAATAGGCGTAGACATAGCGGTATAAAGTATATGGCTCCTAATGAGTTTTACAAGGCCTTTACAAAAGGGCAATTCACAGGGTCAGTACAACCTCTTATCGCCTAATACTGTTATCCTCCTAGCCAACCTTAGCAACGAAAAAGCAGGCTTCCGCAATTGGTGTCAAGGGTGCGAAGCAGGCTTTAGCCCTTGCCCTTGACAACATAAGGAAGGCGGCTAAAATTGGGTGAGGTTGGATAGGCAGCCGTTTTAAAACTATTGTATGGCATTATTTACCATTTGGTAGAAGATTATAGCCTTACTGTTAGTGAGAAAGAATCAAGTAGATATTCTCCAATTTTAGGGAGCTATTTAGGACCTGTTATTTTTTCTCGCTTAGCAAGCTTCTTAGGACGCTTGGGATATATTTTTCGTTGAGGACGTAAAATATCAAGTTCTTTGCAAAGCCGGTAAACTTTCTTATGGTTGATTATCAACTTATAATCTTCTTTCAAACAAATGCCAAGCTTTTTGTATCCATAGGGAAAACCATCGCCGGTTATAAGCTCACAAAGGTATTCTTTGATAAGTTCATCCGGTATCTTTTCTCCCTTTTTGTTCAGTGAATAGCCTGGTATTTTACGTCCCGTCTGCTTTTTTGTTAATGCTTGTTCCTCTCTGCTTTCTTTTGTGATGTTGTAGTAATAGGTGGATGCAGCTAGACCGACAGAGTTGAGAACAGTAGTTGTGTTGTATCCCTTTTCAATCCACCTCTTAGCAATGGCAACTCTGCCGGTTACCGAGGGTTTTTACAATCCATCAAATCCTTTAGAATTGCCGATTGTAATTCTTTCTCGGCAAGAAGACGTTTTAATCTATCATTTTCTGTACTTACTTCTTTAAGCTGTTTTTCCATGGCTTTGTACCGTTCTTCTTTTGCTTTGGGCAGAGGTTTTACCGAACCTCTTTGTCGTTGTTTTTCAGCCAGGTATGGATAGTAGTTGTTGCTATCTCATGCCTTCGGGCCACTAAGGCTACATTGCCTGTCTCCTGACATTCTTTTAGAATTTGCTTTTTAAATTCATGACTGTACTGATTTTTTGTCACTCTTATTACCCCCTACTTAAATACTAACATATAAGTGCATTTTCTCCAAAAGTTCTAGGGGGCTAAATAGCTACCGGGAACCAGACCGAGGCGAAAAAGATCGCCGATCCACTTGGAATCCTTGACATCATCCTTGTTGCCCTTAACAGCAGCAACCCACTTGGGGTTGGCGACGGTAACCCGGATGCTGTCCTCCAGCAAATTGTATATGGGAACATAATACTTCCCGGTGCTCTCCATGCAAACGTCAAAGCAGTTGTTGTCAATCAGCCACTGCTTAAACGCCAGAATGGATTTGTTAAAGGTAGAAAAACGCTTTTTTTTGTAACTCGGAACGATACCCTGCGTTGTGATGAGCGTAGCGACGAGAAATGTCTTGTGTACATCGACGCCACAACAGATGGGATAAACGATTCTCAGAATTCTCCCTCCTTGCAATGAAATTGTGAGGGAGAAGACAGTGACTGGATCGCCGCACATTTAACGCTGAGTTAAAACAATGATTAGCGTGCGGCCTCATGGCACCACTTATTTGTGCTTGTAAGGCGATCCTTACACTGGTTTTTATACTGATTTAAGCCAAGAGGCAGTCTGCAACTCGCCTCACCGTGCTTTGTAGTGTGCCTTCTCCTCAGACAGATTGTACTGTAATCAGGGTGGGTGTGCACCTGTTTTCATTACTATTTGTGTCGCCCGCACCGGCGGCGCGAGATGGAGGTTTTTATGACAAAAGCCGAACGTCAAAAAGAATGGGAGACTCGGATCGCCGAATATCGAGCCAGCGGCCAGAGCGTTAAAGAGTGGTGTGCAGCCCATAATGTGAAACCCCAGCAATTATGGTATTGGCTCCGAGGTATAAGACCCAAAAAGATGCTCCTTCCATCAAGCCAACCCAGTGGCTACCGGTAGAAGTCAGCGAGGGAGAAGCCATGGATCAGAATAATGCCCTGGTGGTTAAAGTGGGTGTAGCCAGCATCGAAGTAAAACCCGGCTTTGATCCGGCGCTGCTTACAGAAATCGTCCGTACGTTGGTGCCATTATGCTGAACGAAACAAGTATTGATCGGGTTTATCTCGCCTGCGGCGCGCTACCGATTTACGCAAGTCCATTGACGCTATGGTATACTATGAAAACGGTGAGCGCTTTCCACGGGAGGCAGGACTAATTGATAAAATCGCCGGTTTCTTTAACGTATCTTCAGATTTCCTGACAGACGATAGCGAAAGCATTGCAATGACTAAGGAAGAAATATTTCTAGAGGAAGCAAAAGCAGAAGATAAGTTGAGAGGAAAAAGCGAAGCAAAAAAATTCATTGAAACTACAAAATGTTTATTTGCCGGCGGAGAATTATCAGATGAAGATAAAGATGCGCTTTTTGAGGTATTAACCGAAATATACTTTGACTCAAAGAAAAAAGCCAAAAAGTATGGTGTCCGTAAAAGTAAAGGCAACAAGAATCCACCAACTGATTAGCTGTGGGGTGAAAAGTATGGAATTTATTTTACGAGAAGCCGAGAGGTTGATTCAAAAGCATAAAACCAGGAACCCCTTTGAGATTGCCGATTGTCTTAATATTAATGTTCTCTACAGGCCGCTCGGCAAGCTTAAAGGGATTTACATATACACAAGGCGGAGCCGATATATCTGCATTAACAATGATTTGGACAGTCCTGCCAGACGATTGGTATGCGCTCACGAAATTGGCCATGACCGCTTCCACAGGCATTTGGCCAAAATGAATCCCCAGGCCCAGGAGCTTATCAGCTATGATATGTCATCAAAACCGGAAAGGGAAGCAAACATTTTCGCCGCTGAAGTCCTCTTGCCTGATAATGAGGTTATTAAACTGATAAATGACGCGGAAATGAATTTTTTCAGAGCCGCAAGGGAACTTTATGTACCACCGGAATTAATGGATTTTAAATTTCAGATATTGAAAAATAGAGGCTACAGGCTTGAAGCTCCATTAAATGCGACAGGAGATTTCCTAAAAAAAGCGCGACCAAGGTCGCGCGCTCTTTGGTTCCTATAACTCATATTTAATACCATGCACACCTAAGTATTCTTTTGGGCGCATCTCACCGCCACAAACCTCACAACTAAACCTTGGTGGAACTGAAATATCTCCGTCATCCATCATATCGCAGTAATCCACCACTTCCTTCGGAATGTCTTCTTCTATGTTACACTGCAAACAAACAAATTTGATGGTTGCCTTGCCGCCTACTTTAGGCGGCTTTTTCTTTGCGTGTTTCTTTCTTTTTCTGCTTACTGGGCTCATCTATTCCTGCCAACTCCTTTAGTCTTTTTTTAGCAAAGTCATCTACGGCATCAACAACTTTCAATATCCCTGATTTTAGACACACTTTCCCCTTGTATTCCATTATCTCTTTACATCTCATACATTCTAACGGGTCTTTTCCTGTGAATTCTTCTATTTTATTTCTCCAGCCTATCCGTTGCTTTCCTCTTTGGCCGTTTTTCCTTCTTTTCTGCCTTCCCAGGTATGCTTCCATTAATTTGTCAGCCAATCTTTTACTCCTTCTGGAGTAAATTCCATAATACCGGATTGTTTTAAATTGCTCATCCGGTATATGCCTTATTATCCGTGATATGAATTCTTCTACGGTGATGGTTTCTTGTTTTTCTTTTTGCTCTGTTTTATCAAAGTATTTAAAGGTTACATTTTCCCCGTCATAGTCTACAATTCTGCTTAACGCCATGGCAGGTCTTCTCATGTACCGCCCTATATATCCTACTTGGGCTTCTACTGACCCTTGTCCTTTTTTATTGGGCGGACCATAGATTACAAATCCTTCAGGGTTATCATCCCATATCTTTTGAAACAACTTCTTATATCGTTTAACTTCTTGTTCCGGCAGTTTTTTCTTCAACATCTCCATTACTGCCGCCTGCCACCTTTTCCTCAGCATTACATATGGGATAAAGTCTTTAACAACCCATTTCCCCGCTCCGTCAAAACCACCTTCAGTTACTAGGATATGTACATGGGGATTGAAGTTCATTCTTGCTCCAAAGGTATGTATTCCTACCATGGCGCCGGATTTGACTTTTCCTCTTTTCTTCAGCCATTCTAATAGTATTTTTACTGCCAGGTCCATTAGATCTTTCAAGAGTTCTCTATGACGGGTAAATATTTCCCACAAACGTTCGTCCACTGTAAACATGATGTGGCGATGAGGAACCGGATACATTCTTTTACTGGTTTCTCGACTCCATTCTTGGGTGTATCCGGTTGCGCACGATGTACAAAAACGTCCCTTACACGTGTGAGGAACTATTTTCATTTCTCCACATACCGGACATGCGAACAGAGTAAATCCTGCTTCTTTTTGTCCACATCGATTAAATTTATTGATTTCCTTTATCACAACAGGACGTATTCTGTCTTCGTATTTATTAACAAACTTTTCCCAATGCTTGTTCTCATCAAAAAATATCTCTCTTAAGATACAGTAGTTATGCAGTTTCAGGATAATTTTCCCAATCCCATAACCTAAGTTCCAAAGAATGTGGCCAGAATTTATCAATAAGCCTTGAAAAACGCTGGGTTGCCGTGTCAAAATAGACTTGGATCAACTGCTCGCAACAGCGGATCCGACAACCGGCGTTGAAGAAGTACCTTATCACTTCGCAGAGGGAGGGGGCTTGTTCGGCGCCTTCTTTATTGCACTCCCAAGAGGCATAACAAAGAAGGGTCTTCGCTGTAAACAAGAGCTCCACATGTGCGAAATGAGCTGTTTCAGACTGAGCATAGCAAGATGTTAAACCAAGATTCTGTTTAGCGGTGCGGTAAAAAACTTCTATTCTCCATCGTTTAACATAGGCAGTTGCAGCTTCTTCCGGCGTATCTACGCGATTGCTTATCAGGAGATACGCATCCTTGAAGGTTGCTGGGCATTCTTCCTCCGGAAGAACTATGCTGCCCTCGACAGCCTGCTTCTCATAAGTGGCTGCAATGGCAGCTATGGGTAAAAAACGTTGTCTAGTAATGGGTTTTCCCTTGCGTGTTAAGGTCTCATAGGGCATTTTGATGTAAATGTCCGGAATACTGAGAACCGATTCTTTGCCAAGGACCCGAAGCTGGGAATAAACTTCTCGCAGCAGTTGCTTCGGATTAAGTTTAATGTAGCGTTCCTTTCCTAGTACCGGGTCGTAGATTTTCCTGAATAGCGCTGTGTTACGTTTGGCTTTGGTAACCCAGTCAAAATTTTGACCCATCAGCCAGTTCAGGAACTTTTTACACAAAAACCAGCGATCCATGGCTACCCATAGTCTGGCCTTGTTCAGCTGACGAGCCTCTGCGAGCATCTGTTTAGCAAGATCAAGCTTGCTTTGTTTTTCATTCTCCTGACCGGTTTTAACCCAAAAGCGCCATAACATGGGATATTCAAGACCATTCTTTAAGATAGCCAGGGTCGACACAAGATTAATACACCATACATGGCGCTTATCCGAACTGTCAAAGAGCCAACAGAGAAAGGGGATTTTTTTACCGTGAGGATGCTCAATTTTGGTATCGTCTAAGGCAATGATATCGCCGTCGGTCAGCCTGCTATCCGTATTTTCTTGTAACCTGGCAAATCTGCCCAAAGAGAACCGGAGCCACTGAAAGGGCTTGGAGAGAAACCGGCTGAAGGCACTTTGAGAGATGATTTGCCCGGAAAGCAGTTGTTGTAAAAATGGAGCTTCCGTTGAAAACTTAGCATTTTGATTTGCAGAACTTGAATGATTAACAAGGCCGCAGATGTAGGCAAAAGCCAGGAGCCACGCTGGAATTCCGGAGTGTTTGCGTATTCCGGACTGGGAAAACAGCAGAGACAGGTCAAATAAATCCCAAATTGTCTTGAGTACCGGGATTCCGGCACCTTGACCGTGATCCTTTTTTTCGAAAGTTGGTTTACACAGTTTCTTCATCAGCATCACCCATATCGCTAGAGTGATGGTAGAAAATACCATCCAAAGCGATTATGGGGGCTTTCCGAAAAAGTCAAGCCTTTTTTGTCGAAAATTAGGATCTTTTTTTTAAAAAAAATATTTTTGGAGTTATCATTTTCTATTTATTTCCACCAACTGCATAACTCCTGTTAAGATATTATCCTGGCCCATATGTTCTCACCTTTCTAACGACTACTTCCTGCTTTCGTTAAAAAATGAAAAAAACCCTTGCTTAGCAAGGGCTGAGAACCACAAAAATTTTTATACTTTCCTATACGTTGAAAAAATAGCACCCCGAACATCATATATTTTAAGATGTGCGGGGTGCTATTGCTTTGTTTAGGCTGCTGTAATTTCTTTTAAAAAATAACAAGATATTTGAGTTAACTGCTTTTACTCAATCCATTTATCAAAATTCTTATACCCATCATCTGCAACCCAATCATAAACCTTGAAATATTTTGATAATTTATAAGCTTTCCCCCAATCAGACCGATTAATACCACTTATGCTCCATCCATCTAGGTCACTATATTTGACCCATTTCCCATTTTTATATTCAAGCAAATTGAGTTTTTGACCATCATTGCTAAACTCAATTGCTAGATAATCGAATGGATTAGGCCCCAGTTTTTTTGTTTTTTTATCTTTACCTGCAATAGAATTAATATGAATTCCAAGTAATAAATTCCCTTTTTCCAGACTTTTCATAATTTCATATCTTACCCAACGTCTTGAGTATGTTTCTGAACCTATTAAGACAGCTGTAACTGATGTATTCTTTAGTTCACTATTTATTAAGCGTTTTAATGCCAAATCACTCTCTTTCTTCGCATCCTCCCATATGGAAGCGTCAAAATACCCTGCTCCTTCGTGTTTTGTAGTTTTATGGTTTCGAACTACATTTGCGCGGAAATCAATTACATCTTGATAATGGAAGCTGAAAAACACCCGCTTTGCCATCTAGATTCTCCTCCTTATCTCATCAATTATTTTCATTATTGTATTAATAATTTCATCCGGTATTGAAGTACTGCCAAGGATTTCAAACAATGGCTTAAACACCTGTACCTCAGGATAATACTTAGGAAAGTCATTCATTACTTCTTCCCATAAAATCCTTGTTTGAAAACCAGTGACACCTACTGGAATTACATTGACCCCCATTGAATAAGCTATTTCAAATTCATTTCTGACCCCTTCAGCATTAACAATTTTTCCGTCCACCCTTTTATTGCCAAAGAGAAAGATAGCTATGCCCGCTTCGGCAATCATATTCTTCCTATAAAAATCCCACAGTTCAGGCAGCGACTTACCGCCGCTTGCTTTTTGAGGAAATGGTCTTAAAACTAAGTTGTTTTCAATTCTGCTTTTCCTTTCTGACTGTAAACAGTCAAGTGCACCATTAATCACATAGCTTCCTACTCCTAGACCAAATCCAGAAATTACTCTGTAATCTCTTTTCACCAGTTCATTACTCAAGCCATGCAAGAGTTCTTTTGCAGTATCCTCAGACATTGCGCCGTAATCTTCAGCACTTCCGGATATAAAGATGCTATTTTTTCTGAAGGAATCCTCAATCATTCTTAAAATGCTGGTTATTTCTTGGTATTCATCTACTAAAATTGTATTAATTGAGAACCTTTTTAAATCGTTGATCTGTAATTCCTGTTTTATCCTTGCATAATCATAATCCTCTTTATTGTTACATTCTGATTCTACAATTCTTCTCAGGAAACAATAGTGCGGACGTTGATTCCCTTCGAGCCTTATTCTTATACGGCTAAGGATATAGTTCAGGTTTGGATCATTAAAACTGAAACCTATAAACAAGAATGTCTTTGATACCAAGTCACCTTGCAAGGCAGTAGTAAACAACGAGTGCGTCAGCTCATACTTTTCATAATCATCCCGTGTTATTACTGCCTTATGAACTTGACTTACATCCCCATGCATTTTATAAACAACTGCATCTCTGTCACTTAATGTTAGTGCAAGATTTTCCGGGTCAATTTTCACATCAGGATTTTTACCATTCTCCCTGAGCGCAGTTTCAATTAAAGTGTCATAATTAGTTGTCCAATATGTCGTAATAGGCAATCTGGCTAAAATCCTATGATTCTCAGTAATGGATGCCCGCCGCTGAAATTCATCGGTAATAATTTGATTAAGCTTACCTCTTCCACCATGTTCATTACAGTAATACTGAGCAAGAGATACCAGGTCATGTTGTTCTCTTTCTATTTTTAAACGAAGCTCTTCAGCAACGCTCCTAAGCAGTTCTGTCCAATTCACAAATCCCGCTCCGCTGGAAAGCCCAGCCCCAGCAAAAATGGCTGCATTATTTTCCTTTAATGCCTTAGAAAAATCGTCAATAAAACCTTTCAGATTCTGCAATTCTATTCACCCCTTCCTATACTTTTAATACTTCGGAGAGAACGTCACGGGCTCCTTAGATATCGTATTTTATACCCGTCATAATCAGAAATTCCCCTTTTCTTCCGCTACTTTTGGCAATTCTTCTTTAACAAGCTGATACTGATACCTAACCCCTGCACTCTCGTTTTGACACATGAGCTTGGCCTGCTCCATTACTATTTCTACAGCCTTAGGTGTTTTGTCCGGCGGATAACCATAGTGCTTAAGCAGTCTCTTTATAATCATCTTCATTTTTGCCTGGACGCTGGCACGAATAGACCAGTCAATGCTGAGATTTTTGCGTATTGCCTCAGTCAAATCCCTTGCTATCTGCTTGAGGATATCGTCGCCCATTACCTCTTTGGCAGACTCATTTTCGGCAAGGGCATCGTAAAACGCCAGCTCATCTTCAGTAAGACCGGTATTTTCTCCACGTTTATGAGCTTCATTGATTTCTTTGGCAAGCTGTATAAGTTCCAAAATAATCTGCGTAGTTTCAATGGTGCGGTTCTGGTACTTCCTGATAGCATTCTCCAAAAGCTCCGAGAACTTCCTGGACTGGACAAGATTCCGCCTGGAAAATGCCTTTATCTTGCCCTTAAGCAATCTGTTGAGAAGCTCGACGGCAAGGTTGCGCTGCTTCATGTTGCGCACTTCCTCCAGGAACTCGTCGGACAGTATGGCGATATTAGGCTTATTAAGCCCAACGGCATCCAAAACGTCGATAACCTCATTGCTGGCAATCGATTTGGATATAAGCTGGTTAAGCTGGGCTTCAATCTCCGCAGCAGTTTTCTTTTTGGAATTTTCGGGTATGAGCTTGATGATCCCGGATTTAACTGCTTTATGGAAACCTACCTCAAGATTTAATTTCTCAGCAATATCGGTAGTAGCACAAAGCGAGTAGGCCTTGGAAAGTTCGCTGACCAGCTTTAGATATTCGTTTTTGCCTTCCTCGCGCAGCCCGATGATGTAGTCGATGGTTTCAACAATGGCGGCCATTCTGTCGGAAGCAGAACCGGTAAAGAATTTCTGATAATCATGACCATGAAGCAATTCCTTAATCAATTCATACTTCTCAAGAAGTACTGCTGCTGCCAGTTCAGTATCAACACCTGTCTTCTCCCTGTCGCTCTCGGTATAATCATTAAGAGCATTTTTCAGATTTTCTGCAATGCCGATATAATCTACTATCAAGCCGCCCTGCTTTTCCTTAAATACCCGGTTGACGCGGGCGATGGCCTGCATTAAGTTATGTCCCTGCATGGGTTTGTCAATATACATGGTGTGCATGCTCGGAACATCAAAACCGGTCAGCCACATGTCACGCACAATGACTAACTTCAGCTCGTCCTTGTTATCCTTCATGCGCTTTGCGATTCTGTCCCGGGTAGCTTTTGTGCCGATGAAAGGCTGCCATTCCTTAGGATCAGAAGAACTTCCGGTCATGACCACCTTAATAACGCCTTTTTCCACATCGTCAGAGTGCCATTCCGGGCGCAGTTCTACAATGGCTTTATAAAGGTCAACCGCAATCCGCCGGGACATGGTTACAATCATACCTTTGCCCACTTCTGTTTCCTGGGCTGCGAGACGCTTTTCAAAATGCTCCACAATGTCTTTGGCAATAGCTTTAACACGCTGCTCGGCACCAACAATAGCTTCAAGCCTTGACCATTTTGACTTGAGCCTTTCTTTTTGGGTATACTCCTGGTATTCAGTGATTTCTTCGTATTCGCTGTCAATAACGGGCTTTAGTTCATCGGGCAGCTCCAGCTTCGCAATCCGGCTTTCGTAGAAAATGCGTACTGTCGTTCCGTCCTCTACTGCCCTGGTCATATCATAAATATCGATATAGTCGCCAAATACCGCCCTGGTATCCTTGTCCGCAAGGGATATCGGCGTGCCGGTAAAGCCGATATAGGATGCTTTAGGAAGGGCATCACGCATATATTTGGCATAGCCGTATTTGACCTCGGCTTCAGTATCACCCTTGACAATTTCCGCTCCGAATCCGTACTGGCTTCTATGGGCTTCATCAGCAATAACAATTACGTTTTCCCGGTCTGTAAGAACAGGTACGCTGTCCCCTTTTTCTTCAGGAGCAAATTTATGTATGGTCGTGAATATTATGCCTCCCGATTCTCTCGCCAGGAGTCTGCGAAGATCTGCTCTGTCCTGGGCCTGCACCGGTTCCTGGCGCAATAAGTCTTTTGATTTGGCAAATGTGGAAAAGAGCTGGTCGTCAAGGTCGTTACGGTCGGTAATCACTACGATTGTCGGGTTATTAAGTTCTTTCGCAAGAACAAGCTTGCCCACATAGAAAACCATAGAAAGACTTTTGCCGCTGCCCTGGGTATGCCAAACAACGCCGGCTTTGCGATCCCCCTCAGTGATTGCAGCTCTTATAGTGCTTTCAACCGCCTTATTGACAGCATGATATTGATGGTAACCTGCCAGAATTTTGTAAGTATCTTTTCCATCAGTCTGGAACAACACAAAGTTCTTAATAAGATCAAGCAGGCGTTCCTTTTCAAACATTCCTTTGATTAAGACCTCAAGCTGTGGGCGGCCTGCAGGTGCAACCTCGTCTCCGTCAATAGTACGCCACATCATGAACCTGTCTTCATCGGCAGTTATTGTGCCTGCCCGTGCATTTACCCCGTCAGATATAACCACAAAGGAATTATAGGTAAAGAGAGACGGGATAGTGCTTATATAGTTTTGGATCTGATTAAAGGCGTCAGATATTTCTACGTCCTCGTTGGCCAGGTTTTTAAGCTCGATGACAACAAGGGGAATGCCGTTGACAAATACCACCACATCAGGACGCTTTTCAATCCTGTTCTCAATCACAGTAAATTGGTTAACAGCCAAAAAATCATTATTCTCTGCTTTCTCGAAGTCAAAAACCTTGACCTGCTTGCTGACTATTCTGCCGTCACTGGCCCTGAAGGTAGCATTCACCCCATCGGTGACCATCTTCTGAAAAAGATGATTGTTGTCTATTAGTGCAGGATTGAGCGGCACAAGGATTTGATGCAGGGCGTCCTCAAGAGCTTCCTGGGGCAAATCCGGGTTTATGCGCTTTAAGGCGTCCTTCAGACGTTCCTCCAGTATTACATCGAAATAATCAGAACGTTCAGGATAATCCCCGCCGGGCGAAATATCAGGAGCAAAGGCAATTTCGTAGTTGAGTTCTTCAAACCATTCCAAGGCCGCCTGCTCCAACTCATCTTCATATATATTATGGTTTGGCATGTTTCTCCTCCTCTCTTAAATTGAAAATGGAAAATTGAAAATGGAAAATTACTTAGTTGTTGTCAATTATTCTTCATAACTTTTCATTTTCAATTGTTAATTCTCAATTTTCAATTTTTAAGGTTGTTTTTTGTTGTTTTTACTATTTGGGTCAATATCTTTTCAATTTCCGTACAATCATTCCTAATTGATAGGAATTGGTTTTCTGAAATATACTCTGTTGCAACTAATAGTTCAAGCCAATACTTGGTTTCACTGGCTTCTTTTAAGGCAATATTCATTTTGGACAAAAAATCTTTCTTACTTTGAGCATTTAGAGCTTCTCGTACGTTGGCACCAATGCTCGTACCGCTCCTCAGTAATTGCTTCGCTAAAACAAACTCCTTTTTATCTGTATATATGAACTTATACAGATTAACTATTTCAACTGCAAAGCTAAAACTCTTTTCCTCAATTGCATTTTTCTTCATAATCCCCCATTCCCCTTCTTAAATTGAAAATTGAAAATGAAAAATGGAAAATTGTTTGATTTTCAATTTTCAATTGTTAAATGTTATTTTGATTTTTTCTTTTAATCTTCAATTGTCAATTTTCAATTCTCAATTTTCAATTGCCAATGGGTACTCTTATCTCTCCGCTCATCAATTTTGGGAGGAGGGTGTCGCGAATGTTCTGCAAATGTGTAATCTCGTTTTGATTATTAAGCACTAAATCAAAGATAGGTTGAATAACATTGTCAAACTTATTTAACACATCTTCCCTTGGGAGTAATAAAGAATTCATATAAGCAATATTTCTGTTTAAGCCGGGTACTGCAGAATCTGCACTAAGCTGAATCAAATTCTGATTTTTAAGAGCAAAGTAAAGAAAGATTTTACTAATTTTAGTATCAATATAAAAAGTAGTATCAATTGGATAAAAGTTATCAAAAATATAATTCACTGTACCTGGGTTACCTTTTCTACCAACAACGATACCGGGTCCTTTAACTAAATATTCATCGTGATATCCAACAATACCATTGGAACCTACTACAGGATAATGACCATATCGGCGGTTTTCTGCTTTTAAAGCTTTTCCGTAAGATAATTCAAATACCTCTTTATTCTTAACAACTCTCCACCCCTTCGGTATCAGCCCCAGTTCGCTTTCCTCAAACTCCCCGTCCTTAAACGGCTCAAAATCCACAAACCAGGATTTGAAGATTGCCTGCGCGATTTCTTCAAGGGTTTTGTTGATTTGGTTGTTAAGCTCGATCATGTCGTCAAGGGCAGACAGTGTAGCGGCGATTGCCTTTTGCTCATTTAATTCAGGTATTTTTATAATTAAATTATAAACATTATCGCGGTTTAAACCTGGAACAGCACTATGCGTATTCATGTTAGACAATCCTAATGTTTGCAAAAAGTAATACATAAACTTTAAATCATTATTCCTTGGATTTAAATAATAAGTAGTATCTATTGGGAAAAATGGTACTGAAGAATAATTAACAGACCCCACAGTTCCTTTTCGACCAATAATTACACCAGGCCCATTTATTAGTGCTTCATCGTGAAATCCAATCAGCCCATTAGATCCATACACAGGAACGTTTCCATTATTATTCCTTTTTGTTTTTACTAGACCCTTACCATATAGGAGTTCGATCTCATCCCCAAGCTTCACCTCTCTCCACTCCCCAACACTCACACCACATCACCTCCGGCGCTATCCTTTTTCCCTTTTAGCATTTTTCCAGTCTTGTCAATGCTCTTAAGAAAGTGCTTTTCCACCTCGGAAAGTTCATTTTTGGTTCGTTCCCTATATTTTTCATACTCTTCTATCGCCTTTTGAGCAGCCTGTTGGTGGCTGATTTTGCCTGCGTGCGTAAGAATCTCACTGTCGCTCATCTTAAGGAACTCGTCTAATTTACTTACCCAGTCGGCCATGTACATTGGTTTTCTGCGCATTGCCTGAAGCTCGGCAAATTCGATATAAGCATTGACGATGCGGTTTAGTACAGCCAGTTCATCCTCTGTAAGATAGTTTTTGGCAATCTGGGATTCTGACCTGGTAGGCTTGGAACCTGTAAAGTTGGTCATGCCCATAAAAGGTTTTGTACTGTCGGCTCTCTGATACACTATTTCCGCCGCGGTGTGACCATGGGCCGCCCAGTGCATTTTGTTCTGGACCGTTTGAAAAAACTGCTGGGAAATGGCCGCGTCCGGTGTATAGTCAATACTGGTGGCATAAATGTCTAAAATTTTGCGATAAAAGACTTTTTCACTTGAGCGGATATCCCGTATGCGCTCCAATAATTCCTCAAAATAATTGCCGCCGCCTGCTTTTTTCAGCAGGTCATCATTCATGGTAAAGCCTTTGATTATGTATTCCTTGAGTCTTTGGGTTGCCCAGATTCTGAACTGGGTGCCCCTGTGGGATTTGACCCGGTAGCCGACAGAAATTATGACATCCAAGTTAAAGTACTCTACATTATAGGTTTTTCCGTCCGCTGCAGTTGTTGCAAAATATGCAACAACTTCTTTTTCTTTAAGTTCTCCTTCGCTAAATACATTTTTGATATGGCGTGAAATAACAGACTTATCACGTTGAAATAACTCTGCCATCTGATTCAAGGAAAGCCACACTGTCTCATTTTCCATTTTTACCTCGATTTTGGTTTTCCCATCTTCAGTTTGGTAAATTAATATTTCCGAATTATTTTCAAAACTCATACCCGATCGCCCCCAGTCTTTTACGGATTTCCTCCTCCAAATGGCTGCGCTTTGCAAACATCTCGGCAAGCTTCTCGGTAAGTCTTGTCATTTTTTCATCAAAAGGCTCCCCGTCATCGACCTTATCTTCAATGCCCACATACCTGCCGGGGGTGAGGATATATTCATGGGAGCGCACTTCATCCAAGGTGGCAGACTTGCAGAATCCTTTGATATCCTCGTATCCTTCGCCCTTTTTCCATTTGTGGTAGGTATCGGCGATATATTTTATCTCTGTCTCATAGTCAAGTTCCCTGTGCTTGCGGTCAACCATCGTACCCATCTTACGGGCATCAATAAAGAGGATTTCATTGCTGCGGTCCCGGCCTGCGGATTTCTTATTCTTTGTCAAGAACCACAGGCAGGCGGGAATGGTTACATTATAGAAAAGGTTGGACGGCAGGGTGATGATGCAGTCCACAAGTCTGTCTTCGATTATATTCTTCCTTATCTCGGCTTCACTGGTTGTATTGGTAGACATAGCGCCGTTGGCCATGACAAAGCCCGCTACCCCGTTTGGCGAGAGCTTGGAAATAATATGCTGTATCCAGGCATAGTTGGCGTTTCCCGCAGGGGGCATACCATACTTCCAGCGGACATCATCGGCAAGCCTGTTAGCTCCCCAGTCCTTGATGTTAAAGGGTGGATTGGCAAGTATATAGTCCGCCTTCAGCATCTTGTGGAGATCATTGGAAAAGGTATCCGCATCCCGCTCGCCAAGGTTTCCGTCAATACCCCTGATAGCAAGGTTCATTTTGCAAAGCCGCCAGGTGGTAGCAGTGTATTCCTGTCCAAAGATATGGATGTCGTCCTTTCTGCCGCTGTGTTCTTCAACGAATCTTTGGCTCTGCACAAACATGCCGCCGGACCCGCAACACGGGTCATAAACCCTGCCTTTATATGGCTCAATCATTTCAACAAGAAGTTTTACAATGGATGGCGGGGTGTAAAATTCGCCTTCTGACGAACCGAACTTCCCAAGGAAGTATTCATACACCCTGCCGAGCACATCTTTTGCTCTTGCCTCCTTATCACCAACCTTAAAGGAAAACAGGTCGATAAGCTCGCCAAGTTTTGTTTTATCTATTTCCGGGCGTGCATAGTTTTTAGGCAACACCCCTTTAAGGGAGGCGTTTTCCTTCTCAATAGCTATCATTGCTTCATCGATAATCTGTCCGATAGTAGGCTGCTTGGCATTGGATTTTATGTACTCCCAACGGGCTTCCTTCGGTACGAAAAAAACATTCTCTTCGGTATAAGCATCTATGTCTTCCTCAAATCCTTCGCCCTCTTCAACCAGCTCGTTATATCTCTCCTCAAAAGCATCGGAAATGTATTTAAGGAAAATAAGTCCCAGTACTACATGCTTGTATTCCGAAGCCTCAATGTTGCCGCGCAGCTTGTCTGCCATTTCCCATAGATTATTTTCAAACCCCAAATTTACCGTTGCCATTTTTTATCCTCCTCATCTTAGAGCAATCTCTCATAGATTTTTTCTTTTTCAGCAGCAAAGCGTTCCTCAGCCTTGCTGATAGTTTCTCGATACAGGGTGCTTTCAGCTTCATAGTGAGCTGCCAGCTCTTTCTGCTCTTCTATACTTAAGAGTGGTATTTCCATTTCCATAATGTCAGTGTGATTTATATTTACAATGGTCGTTCCTCGTTGGAAGCTTTTTATAAGTGCTATTCCGACAGGACTCTCAAAGAATATCTTAAGGTAATCGCTTAAGACCCTATTATTGGGTCTGATAACTATAACATTGGCCGAGGCGATAACGATACTTTTTTGTTTACGGTATACACCCGTTTTAATTGCCGATCCCCTGCAGGATAAGACTATATCTCCGTCTATCAGCTCATATCTTTTGATTTTTCGTTCTTCTTCATCAATACTGTCCATATTGGAATAATCAATGCCGGTATCAGTAATGTTTGAAATATTCAGTACCATGATTTTCCCAGGCTTAACATCTTTTTTGAGGATTGATTTTCCCCTGAAAACCTCTGCAACTTCATGAAGTTTAACTCTTTCAAGAGTTGATGTCTTATACTTTCTGATATTCTCGTCATCATCCGCGAGTATAAGTTCAATTCGCCAATCCTCATGAGCGGCAAAATCTTCGTTGGACACTACCTTCACTTTATCGACATAAAGACCATTATCATAACCTAAATATCCCACGCTCACATTTTCCTTTTTTACAGCACCTATTTTAAGCATATAGGTTTTTATGGCAGTATACGGCTTGAAAGTGCCTTCGGGAAGACTGTAAATACCCTCCAATTGATAGTGGGTCATGATATGCTCACGCAGCTTTGCTTCAGAACCACTTGCAAATGCAATCTTAGCAGGGAGCACAGTCACCAGCGTGCCTCTGTCAGATAAGTGTCGAAGTAAATTCTGCGTTGCCACAACATCTGGTCTTGAGGACATAAATTTATGGTTAACAGCTTCAATCTTGCCGCCAAAATCAGGCAGTGAATAGATAAAGTCAAAACGTGCGTCAATAAGAAGCTCCTGGTATATCGACTGATTAAGAATACTGACGTTCTCATATTCTTCAAATCCAAGCTTAAGCAGCATAAACATAAGTACATTGGATGTGGTAAAGGTTATATTGCTTGACTGATGCTTCTCCACCAAGCCTTTAAGACCTGACAGGCTTTTTTCTGCTTCGGCAATAAGTATCGACTGGGCTTTTGCATCATCTATCAGGCTACAGACATATTCCGTCAAATAAGCCGGAGAGAATATTTGTCCGAAACGGTCGTTTTGGTATAGTTTAAGTGTATACTCAATAAGATCAATTTCTTGTGCAACCTTATAAATAGAAGAAAAGAAATCCCTGTCGCCTGGAAAGTATCCCAGGATTGTACTTTCTGTAGAATGCTTCATCAATTCGAAAAGCTGCTCTCCATCCTGTAGAGATTTTTTTCGTGATTTCACGGCTCGCGCTGTAAGTTTGACGCGTAACATTTCGTTTAATAATTGCTCTCGGGAGGTAATACCGCGCATGGCAAACGAATTAATAAAAATATCTATTGATGGGTTCACGATTTTCCTCCTTTCTATCCAAATGTGTAATTATTTCCATTAATAGTAGTGTATCATAAATATTTTAGTATGTCTATACTAAAATATTATTTTTACATTTTTTAGTCTGTTGATGCTATTGGTACTTTCACCCTTCATCTATAGAAACATAGCCCTGCAATCTCCTGATACGGTTGATGAATTAAGCGTAATCTTCTTCTCACTTTCATAGATTTTCAAGAGATTATAGGAGGCAATGAACTCGTTGAGCAGCCCTGTCTTTTCAAGCTGTTTTTCATTTGGTTCCATGATATGAGGGTGTTCCAAGATTCACCGGTGCTTTCATTGTAGAGATATCCTGCTTCGGCAAGGTCTATATCAAGAATACTTGCCGCCAGCTCAAGGGCCTCGGCAGAGCCGCCCTCTGGTGTAAAATAACTCAGGGTTTTGCCGCCTCTAAACTCTGCCTTGCCGGTGTTATAGCCAAAGTCCTCGTCCACCCATTTGTACTCGAAACGGATGTCGGGAAACATAGATGACAACTTTTCACTAGATTACTAACGCTGCTCCATGCGGTTAAGAATTTTACCGTGCTGCCGTCAAAATTCTCTGCAGTATGTTCGTCATAGCCATAGCTGTTCCATTTCGTTCCCCAATTTTTTATGCTCCAGTCGTACCAGCAGTTTTCAACGCCGTACTTTTCAATTTCCTCCTTGCCAAGATCCCCCCTGTAGATGTGTTCCGGCATCGGTGTAATTTTATTGAAGTCAATGCTGCCGATTCCAATCTCATCATTTTTAATTACTTCAAACATTGCTCTGACTTTTTTTTCATCGCCATGTGCGGTGAGTATGTTTGTAATATGATTTGGCATACTACATTCCTCCCATCGTCTGTTCATTAAAGTTTTGTTCAGTTCCCTGCTTCAGCTCCTGTTCCGGCTTGATAAAAAAGTCCTCACTGTTCCAGAAACTGACGAAGATTTCACCGTCATTCGTTTTGATGGGGCGCTGCTCGAACCCCTCACCCCAACCGTCAGACATTTGACCAACGGCAAAATCAAGCAGTTTGGCTGTTTCCGCTTCGATCAGCTCACCATAAACCTCTACGACCATGACGCCCCATAACTTGCCGTTCCATTCTTCAACTGTCGGATGGAGGCTGTAGATTTTTTCAGACAGCGCCTGGTCTTCGTAGTAATATACCATCAGCCCACGGTCACCTTCGCTGGGCAGCTTTTCTTTTTCGATAGCGGCAAGGATTTCATCCATGTAATACACCGCCTCCGATGGAGACAGTTCTTCAGGCAGTTCGCCCGCGCGGCATCCGCCGTATTCATGAGAAGGGTATGCTGTAATCGACAGGGAACTGAAAAACTTGAGGGTTTGCTTGATGTTTGACATTTGATTTCCTCCAATCGTTTGTGATTTTTCACCCTAAAAAAGGGCATAAAAAAAGCGGCAGCATCTTATTTCCTAAAATGCCACCGCTAAACCGGTAAAGTAATCTGATTAAATTTTTATAGAATCATTATCAATTTATCCTATGCTCATCATTTTCCTCCCTATTCACATTCTTCTGTATATCGCACACAATTCCTGCCGGCAGCTTTTGCTTCATACATCATGTTGTCTACCTTATTCACCAATATATCAACCGTGTCCCCCGGACAGTAACCGACAACTCCGAAGCTGGCTGTTACACGTCTTACGCCCGGCATATCCATTTGGCTTAGACTTTCCCGCAGTTCTTCCGCTAAACGAGCCGCATTATTTACCGTTGTGTCCGGCAGTAGTATGACAAATTCCTCCCCGCCCCAGCGGGCCAGGGTATCTATTTTGCGGATCCTGTTCTTAATCAATTCTGCTATGCTTTTAAGAACTAAATCACCGGCGTTGTGGCCAAAACGGTCATTGATGCTCTTAAAGCAGTCTATGTCCAGCATTATCAGGGAAAACTTACTTTCTGCCCGTTTGGAGCGCTCTATTTCTTCTTCCAGTTTATGCGTAAAATAGCGTCGGTTATAGATTTTCGTCAGAGGGTCAGTTATTGTCAACAGATATACCTGTTCCTCTACCTTTTTTCGTTTACCTATATCGCGCACAACTCCAATCGTATACAAACCTTCTTTTCGTTTTACGGCTGTAAGGGTAAGTTCCACGTCCAGGATTTCCCCTGCCTTATTTTTTGCTTTAAGTTCTACAATCTTTCCAATATTATTGCCTTCCCCGGTTGATTGGAAATGAATAAAACTATTTTTATAAGCTCTATAGCTTTGTTCATCCAACAACACCAGCCTATGCAAGTCTTTTCCCAGAATTTCTTCCTGCAAATAACCGAAAAGCTTTTCCGCTGCCGGGTTCCAAAATGCTACCATTCCTTTTTCATTTAACATAATGATGGCTTCTCCTGCTGATTGGGTAACCGCACTCAAAAGAGCTTCTCTTTCCCGCAAGTCTTCTTCTAGTTTCCTCCGCTCTGTCAAATCAGCAACAAGAGCCATACAGACTTTTTTTCCCCTGTACGAATAAAGCTGCAGGTTTACTTCGACCGGATAAAATGAACCATCCTTGCGGCAGTGTATTGTATTGTAGAAAAACCTCTCTTTTTCTCCTTTTAGCAGGGGTTCGATGGCCCTCCTGGAATTTGGTATTTCTGTTCCCGGGATTATATCTAGGAGTGTCATGTTTGCAAGCTCTGCCATGGTGTATCCAAGGTTTTCCCTGGCACCGCGGTTTACCATCATAAACTCTAAAGTTTCAGGATTGAAAATATAAATTTCATTCATGGAATATTGCACAATCTGCCGGTACAGACCGGTACTTATGCTTTCTTCATGAAGTTTCAGTGCCATATCGACTACAGTTATTAGAATATGTTCACTGGCGTTTTTCGCCACAAAACCATATTTTGCAACAGAACGGATTTTTTCAATAAATTCCCCTCAGTATGAGCGAAAAGAAAAACTACAGGAATGCCGCAGCACTGCTGGATTTCAGCCGCCGCTTCCATCCCATCCATTCCTTTTCCCAACTCTATGTCCATCAGGATAAGGTCATAATACAGTTCTTGGTAACTATTCATTTTTTCCAGGGCTTCTTCGCCGCTTCGGACAATCTTTGTGTCATAACCGTGTTTTTTCAGTATATCGGAAGTTACTGCGGCATCAAATTTGTTGTCGTCGACAATCAGAATTCTTTTTACTGCTGCGTCTCCCAACAATAACACCTCCAAAGCAGACAACTCAATACATATTACTTATTCCTCGACCCTATCGCAAAATATACTTTTTTGCACATATTTCTCAAAATCAGCAATGGGTATAGGCTTTGCCCAAAAGTATCCCTGGCCGTATTCACAATTTATATTCTTTAGGAAGTTTACCTGTTCCTCTGTCTCAACCCCTTCTACAATAACGGTTAAACCTAATTCTCTAGCCATTGATATTACTGTTCTGATTATTTTCTCATCCCTGCTTTTCTCTATATTGTTTATAAAGATTTTATCGATTTTTATTTTATCTACCTCCAGGTTTAAAAGCATAGCCAAGGAGGAATAACCCGTACCGAAATCGTCCATGGCTATTTTTATCCCCAGTCCTTTTATTTTTCGCAGGTTTTCAGCGATTACCTCCATATTGCCCGTCGAAACGCTCTCAGTAATTTCAAATTCTAAGTTTTTACCTTCTATGCCGTAAGAAGCAATAATATTTTCAACCTCTCGGGCAAAGTTTCTGTTTTCCAGCTGTTTTAACGAAATATTAATGGCAATGGGAATGGGATTTAATTCTTTTTTTCGGAAACCTTGAATAAAACGGCACACCTCTTTCAGAACGTATGTACCGATCTCGTGGATCAAGCCCGTTTCTTCTGCTAAGGGAATAAACTTATCCGGCGGTACAAGACCAAAAACTTCATTTTCCCATCTTACAAGCGCTTCTGCAGTTGACAGCCTGTTTTCAATAATAATATTAACAATAGGCTGCAAATAAAGGCTTAATTCCTCTTTATTATCGATGACACAAGCAGTCTTTAAGCTCTGTAGTAATCGCTGCGTCATGGTGTACAGTTCATCTTTTGAGCAAGTAGAAGAAACGATTATGGCAAATTCGTCACCACCGTACCAGGCAAGCAAACAGTTTTCAGGGACTGCTTCTTTTAGCCGTCTCGCAGCCTCTTCGATAACTCTGTCACCTGTCAGATGACCCAATGTATCATTTATTTCTTTAAAATTGTCAAAGTCTATAAAAAGCTGGGCAAACCTGCTTTTTATCCTGTATGAAGCTTGGATAAGCCTGTCCAGTTGCTCCACAAAATATTTCTTATTGTATAAGCCTGTTAAATAATCCCTAATGGCAAGATTTTTCATCTCTTCAAATATTTTTGCCGTCTTGTTTTTAAGCTTTTCTACGTGTTCTATATCCTTTACAGTGGCAAAGATTAAGCCTTTTTATGCAAACAATTCTACTTCTGCCAAAAATTTTCTTCCGCCCTTCCTCTGATGCACCCAACGAAAACTGTAGTAACCCGATTCTTTTGCCTTATTGATCATTTCCCTGCCTTTGACGACCGAGCTTGACCCATCAGGCTGATTTGCGGGCGACAAAGAGTATGGCGTCAAGCCCAGCAGTTCCTCTTTTTTCTCATAGCCGAAGACTTTTAAGGCTTTCTGATTGCAAAGGATAATCCTTTCCCCTTCTATAACATAAAAAGGCAGAGAAAAATATTCTATTATCTCATATGCAGTTATATCCGTAATCTTATCGTCTTTGCTTTGCACTTATCTCCCTACCTTTTGCAAATTTTTGGGACTTTTAAGCAGCAGAACCGAAAGTTCTGCTGCTTTGACATCACACCTTGAACCTGTTTACAGTATTCATTAAGCCTTCAGCAATGGAAGCCAGGTTTTGAGCTGTAGAAGCCACTTCCTGTGAAGAAGCTGACAACTCCTCGGAAGAAGCCGCAACTTCTTCTGTGGCTGCAGAATTTTCTTCCGTGACGGCACTGACCTGTTCCACCCTGGTCATAACCTGATCCTTGGATTTGACGATTTCATCCATGGCGCTGTAGGTTTTCTTCATGAGCGGGGCAATATTTTCAACGGAAAGGGTGATGTCGCCAAAGGATTGCACCGTCTGCCCCACGGACTGGGCCTGGCTTTTGATGAAGCCCTCCACATCTTCCGAGGTTTTGATGACCTCATCGGTATCTTTATTGATGGATGCCACCAAGTTGGTAATTTCGCTGGCTGATTTTCGCGATTCTTCCGCCAGCTTTCTCACTTCATCCGCAACCACAGCAAAGCCTCTGCCGTGTTCACCCGCTCTGGCCGCTTCAATGGCTGCGTTCAGGGCGAGAAGGTTCGTCTGGTCGGCTATTCCGGTAATGATCTCCGTTATCCCGCTGATTTGCTTGACGGAGCCCGTCAGGTTTGTCACCTTGCTTACAACCACCTCGAAGGAGTTTTTGATTTCATTGATGGATTTGATGAGCTTGTCCATTTCCCCCTTGCCTTTGTTTGCCCTTTCGGCTGTGGTATCCGTCTCATCCTTCACCTTTTGCAGTTCTTTGTAGACATTTTCGATATTCTGCGTCAACTCCGACAAGGAAGCAACAATCTCTTGAAGGTCCTGGGCCTGAGAAGTTGCCCCCTGGGCTACCTGCTGCATGGTAGTAGCCAGTTCCTGGGTGGCAGAGGTCATCTCTTCAGAAACAGCCGCCAAGCTTTGGGAATGCCCGGTGACATTCTCGGAATTTTCCCTTACTTCCTTTAAGGCTCTTTTCAGATTATCAACAACTATAGCTAAGGAGCTGTTCATCCGGGCAAATTCGCTCTTGCCGCCTTCTTCCAGTATCACAGTAAAATCATATTCCGCCAATTTGGCAAGGACATCATTGATCTGCGCCATGGAACCTCTGATGAGCCTGGAGAGGATGAGTCCGTAAACAATAAATACTGCTGTAAGGACCACAAATAACCAGATAAAGGTTTTCTTAGCACTTTCGTAACCGCTGTTTGCCTTATTAACTACTCCTTTAGCTGTTTCGGCATTCAAGGCCACCAATTCATCAATGTTTTTCTGGATGTCAGCCGCATATGCGCCCAATTGATTGATTTGGGCCTCTGATACGGCATTGCCGGTTTTTAAGGCTTCTAACAGCTGTCCTGCATCTTTTATATAGGATTTATAGCCGCTTTCTATATTTTGCAGCAGCCTTCGCTCGTCCTCATTTAAAGCAAAACCCTTATATTCTTCTATTTTTTTATTCAAACTTTCCTGTTTGTCTGCCACTGCCCGGGCAGCTTCTTCATTGTACTGTCCGGCATAAAGCATTTGCGTCATATTAAGCCGCCTGATATAGAACTCTGTTTCTAATCGTTTCAGGTCAAGGGATACAAGCATTCTATCCTTATACAGGCTGTTCATATCGCTGCTTAATACTTTCATGTTATTCAGGGCAGTAAAAGAAATTCCTCCGACAGCAAAAACAGTAAAAATCATCAAAACAAAAATCAAAGTAGTAATTTTGACGTTTTTCAGGATATTACTGTTCTTTTCGCCTTTACTATGATTTTCGCTTTTCATTTCACTTTCCTCCCTGCAGTTAAATATTCTCTTTAAAGCTAATGATTTTACGCACTCATTTCTTTCAGCTTATCTTTTTCGTCCTCTGAAAGCACAGCATATGGTGCCAAAAGTATTACCATGCCTTTATCCGCTTTTCCGATACCGGCAATAATAAATTTGCGGTCACAGCCTGCAGCAATCTCCGGGGGAGCTTCTATATCTCTTTCGGAAATAGATGCTACCTGTGATACCTCATCCACCAGAAAGCCTATCTTTTTTTGTCCGATATCAACAATAATGATCCTGCTCTCATTTGTTATCTCCCCCACTTCTATGTCCCGCCACATCCGCCGCCAGTCACATCTGGATACACAAAAAGCCCCTGTGCATTAATCGCATAGAGGCTATTATTCTACTCCTTAGGCCCTTGGCTTTGCGCCCCTGGCTTTCGACAGGTTTGCCTTTGATATATTTATTTATGTACACCGTGTTGTGGTTATGACCGTATTTCAGTCTTATGGTAATATTATACTATTTTTTTCAACGAGATTCTTTCTTTTTCTTGATATTTTTCGTCGACGCGTTTTTCCAATCCTTCGAATCCTTGAAAAGCTATCTTCCCGCTTACACTTTGGCTGATTAAAAGCCGAATACGTTCATAATCTCCTCCATCACATCGGTTATCCTATCTCCCTGTCTCACCGTAAATATCCGCATGTATTTTGGCCTTTATATTCAACTTTACCTGCCTCTCCATTCCCTCAATGCTTACTTCTGAAAAATATTATATTCTAAATATTGGACGACATAACTAGTTTTTATCAGCGTTTTATCATCATTTTTTCCTTTCAAAACCCGCTCTTCAAAATCTCTGAAATCCTTACGTCATGCGGGTTTCGGCACGTTTTATCAGAACTATGCACTCAACGTGCCTTGAGCGCATGAAGAAGATAAAATTAAATTCGATGGTCAAGTTTCCGAGTCACTTCTTCTATCGGATAATCTTGGTAATATCCATCTTTGCATAAATTATTCTGTGTATTTCCACATCATGCTCACTCGCTACGTAAAATACCAAGTAGTTCTTTACAGGCAATATCCTATATTCAGCTTCAAGTGGTTCTATTGGCTGATAAACTCTGTAGGAATAAGGGAACTGTGCAAGACGGGATATGGAATGGTCAAGTGCATCCACCAGATCCATTGCAGCCTTTGGCGCTTTAAGGGTGTCAGCGATATAACTTGTAATATCTCTTAAGTCCTTTTGTGCCAAAGGCAGGTATCTCAATTTATGCATTATCCCCATCTGCCTTATCTACAAGCCTTAATCTTAAATCCGAAAACACTTCTTCATGGGTAAAGCGCTTATCCGTAGATTTAGCTTCTAGTTCTGCCTCTTTCAATTTAAAGTAAATTTCACTTTCAAACAGCTTGCGTTCATAGGCTTCGATGCTCATAACAACCATATCGCCATAACCATTTTTGGTCAAGAAAACTGGTTCTGACGTTTCATGCACAATCTTCGAAATTTCTGAAAAGTTATTACGCAAATCCGAAATCGGTCTAATATGTGGCATAAAATTCACCTCTTATTATCATCTTAGCATAATAATATCATAATTGTGCTAATCTATCAATTTGAATGGGTCGACGCTAGTGAGATCTAATCTCAGAACAAGGATAGTTGTTCTGAATCAATATACCTTAGAACTTCCTCATCCTCTTCAACCCGCACATCTTTGATAACCACTCTCATCCGACCGTCCTGAAGAATATCCTGGTTTAAGAGATAGCTAACTCCGAACCTTGATGTAATTTCCCTCGGTATTCTATGGCCAGGAGCAATCAATTGAATATCATTCTGTTTCATAATTTTGAACATAGGATCCCATAAATAAACAGCAGAAGTTGCTCCAAAAGGATTATCTGCAATAATGACCTTCTTTGTTCTTACCGAGGTATTGGTGATAGAAAGCATTCTAATAAATGAAATCAGACAGGCGGCAAAAATAAAGTAGAGAGAATTGTTTTGTCCCTCAGAACCGATAGCGTTTTCCCAGCGGTAGAACCTGGAGTTTTCCGGGATACTTTCAATTTTATATAATCTAACGGCAGCCTTATCCATGTTCACAATCTGGGCTAGAAGCTCCTTTGTGGAAAGCTTGGCTGCAACGCGCTTGCGGTCGACATCACCTTCCTCCCCGATCTCCCTGACAATCCCGTCTATATGCGCCTTCATCCGCAGTTGCTTGTCTTTTTCCTCAAATTCCTGGAGCTTAAGTTCAATCATGTTGGTCCGCCTGCCGTAAACTTCGATCCGGGAAAGAGATTCCAGCTTTCTCAAATGCCCCAGAACCAGTTCGGCTCTCTGGATACACCGGCGGGTAAAATCTTCCTGGTAGCTTTCCAATTGCCGAATATCACGGATGATTTTCTGCATTTGTTCTTCAATATTGGCAATGTATTCGATGAAATTCTCTTTTCTGGCCAAGCATTGGGCAGTGCTGACCGGCTTGCTGATTTTGCCCAGTTCTTCGAGAGGCTCGCGTATGACAAACTGAACATTCTCTGCCTGGATGGTTTTCATCCTGTCATCCCATTTCTCACTCTGCAGCCGGATGATATCCTGCAAACGGCGGTATTCTTTTTCAAACTGCCTGTATTCTTTCGTCTCAGGCGCTACTGTGCCGTCATCGGTCACTTCTTCCCTTTCCAGGAAGGCCTCATAGTCCTCTTTCTGATTATTGAGCCTGCTATATTCTTCTTTGATTCTTTCCAGTTCCTCATTGGCTCTATTAATTTCTTCCGCATAGCTTTTGATCAGCTGTTCGGCCTGTTCAATCTCCTGCTGATAGCGGCTTTCACTGTCATAACGGGGTAAATCCGCCTCCAAATCTTCTCCGGAATCTTTTAGGATTTCTTCCAGCTTCCCTTCCGTTTTTTGGATAGCCAGACTAATCTCTGTAACCCTTTCATTGGCAGCTTTTAATTTTTTACTGTTTGCATCTTTATTCTGTTTGACCTCTTTGATCATACTTTGGGTAGGAATAATGATCTGAAGGCCCTTTTCTTCACCTTTTTCAACCTCTTCCAGGTCCTCTCCGTAATCCCTCAGAATTCTGTCCTTAAGCGCATCAAGCCTGGTTTCATTGTCTTCCAGATTGCTTCTCAGTTCGCTTTCCTCGGCATTCCGCCCGCTCATTGCTTCCTGCAAGGCCTTATATTCGGCGCGCACTTGAGTAATGGCTAAGGTATTTTCTACTTCTGTAAAACTGAATAATTGCTCCTTATCTTTCTTTACATCATGAACTTCAAGCCGTAACCCGTCCAGCCGCTCGACTACCGAATCATACTGCTGTTTTAAGTTGGCGATATCGGCTTTGATCTTAGCGATTTTCTCCTGAACAGCTTCAAGCTCTTTTTGTTTTAGGCCCAACTGTACTCTGATCCCTGCCAGGTTATTTCCCGTTTCCCTGCTGTCTACAAGTTTTTCTATTTTTTCCTGGCATTCCGCCGTCAGTTTGGCAAGTTCCTCCAGTCTTCCGTTTAACACTTTTCTTTCCTTGAGGAAGTTGTTTTTCTTTTCATTCAACTCGTGCAGGCGTTCTTGAAAGATTGTAATATCATCTTTAATGGTTTTAACCATTTTCTTCTTGTTTTCAATCTCAGCCTGCGGGTATTTGCCGTAAAAAACATCAACCCCGGACAGATCTCGGTTCAATTCATTGATCCTTGTGTCCGTTGTAATGATTTCCTTATCCAGCTTTTTAAGCGCCGCTTCCATACTTTGGATATACTGATTATACCGACCGCTGTCCAATAACAAACCTGTAAAGCCGCAAAAATAATAGATGTCTTCCCTGTTGCTGTCATTCATCAAGCGTACGGTCTCCAGATTAACCACCGGAACAGGATAGTCCGAGGAAAAATCCGGTTTCAGTCTGCCGTTTTTGAGCTTGTCAAAGGATCCCCTATCGATAATAACTGAAAAAGGCAGATAGGGCATCTGGCGCAGAATATTTTCCTTCTCTTCAGGTTCGGCTTGGGCAATCCAATCTATTCCCGTTTGAACAAATTCGCATTTGGAACTCAATTGACCGGCCAGAGAGAGGATTTCCTCATTGGGCACATAGTAACCCCTGTCCTCGGAAAGCTGCTTCTTTTGCCGCATTCTTCCGGCTTCGATCTCCTTCTCCAGCTTGCTCAGGCTTTCCTTGTGAATCAGCAGCTGCAATCCTTCCTTATACTCCTCAACCGTGCTTTTGCCAAAGCCGGCAGCCTTTTTTTCCAGTCCTGAAAGTTCAAGTTGACAGTCTTCCAGCCAGCTTTCCAGCGTTTTTTTGGTTTCCTGCTTACTATTAATTTCGCCCTCTGTTTTTACAACTGCAAGACCCAGATTCTGCAACTCGTAATCTATGGATTTTATTCTTTCGATAATCGAATCATGTTCCGACAGATACCGGCTTCGTTCCTCTTCCAGGCGACTCAAAAACTGCTCGGGCGCAAGGACGGCGTCCATTTCTCCGTGTTTAAGGAAGAAATCGTTCAGCCCTTTCAGCTTATCCTGTAAATGGGTCTCTTGCTGAATAAGATCCTTAATCTTTACTCCCAGTTCGGAGGCTATTTTCTCGTTTTCTATCCGTTCCTGCTGGGCTTTGTCGTTTTCCTTTTCAAGTTCATCCTTGGTCGTTTTAGCTTTCTTTTGCTCTCCTTCAAGCTCCTGAAAGAGCTTGTCCGTCAGGAATCGAAGCTTACCTCCCGCTTTCCTGTAATCAGCCTTCAAACTGTCTTCATCCGTTTCCAAGGTTTGGAGACGTTGGCGGATCTCTCTCACTTTGGCCTTTACTTTCCGGTATTCTCCATAACCCTCCAGTGTCAGAAGGCGGTTGAGCCGCTTTTCCAGTTCACTTTGTCTTGCAGCCAATTGGTCTCTTTCCGCCTCCAAGTGCTGCAAAACAGCAAACAGCCTTTCTTTCTCATGGTTCACCAAACCGGCCTCCAGGAGTCTTTTCAACTGTTGCCCCTCGATGCTGCCGTCCGTATTGTAGTCTAATTTAGCTTTGGTTTCTGTCTTTTTCTCTTCCAGGGTTTTCAGTTTGTTTTTAATCAGTTTGTGGATAGCGGCGGCCAGCATTTTACACGCTTCGTACTCCTGGTAGGCCTTCAGGAACTCCTCATTTCTCTTGCCGAATTCCTCATAGTATTCCTTAATCTTCTCAAATTCGGTCATGTGACCTTTAAGCCGCAGGTATTCATTCAGCCTGTTTCTGATCTCAATCAAGGTATCTGCCAGCAGAAAGCTGTCATCGTTATTTTTCTCGCCCTTGTTTAAAGCCTCGACGTCCTCCACAATTTTCACAAACTGGTTTTCGATCAGTTTCCTGGAGGTGGCATTCTGTCTGAAATAAGACTCGATATTATTTTCACCGCTGTTGATTCCTTTGATGATATTCCATTCGGCAGAGAGGAGGTGATGTACAGAAATATAGCTTTGGTATTTGTCAATTTTATCAAAAACTTCCGCTGGTAAACCTTTTTGCCTTATTAGCTGGATATACTTCCGGATATCTTCAAATCCGGCATAACTTTTTTTCCCGGCCTCTTCCGCAAACAAAGGTACGGACTTGATCCCTGTGATCCGATTGTCGTTATAAAATACACACCAATTCAGGTGCTCAATATCCACTGCCTGAAGGTTTTCCTCTTCTTCGGAACCATTTGTTCCTGCCGGTTCAGCAGTGCCCCTTCTTTTCCTGGCCGAAAAACCGGTCAGCAAATATTTGTAACCGCTTCCCTCTTCCAGAATCCATTCCACAGCCACATGGGAGGTCCTGTCCTTCCCGCCCTGGAACAACAGGCTTAGGGGTTTTTCCCTTCTGAGATAGGATTTGGGCAAGACCGTCTGCAGGACCATCAGCAACAAAAGGGATTTGCCGCCTCCGTTTTCCAGGTCATAGGTTGTATTCCTTCCTCCCAGCTCCATGCTGAAATCATCATAGAACTGGGTGGCGTTATTAAAGTGGACATTGACAAGCCTTATACTTTTGATATGGGGCATCAGCCATTGACCTCCAAGCTTTGGACAAAGGTCAGCAGGTCTTTCCTGTTGTCCCTGTCCTCATAATAGTTCCAGATAATCGTCTTAAACCGTTCCGTCGGATAAATGATTCTCTGGTTCATATCCAACACAATCAGTTTTTCGCTGTTTAAGAATTTGCAGATGTTTTCCACGAAAGCAACCTTGTCGTTCTTGCCTCCGGAAACCCCTTCCCTGGCATCGGGCAGTCTTTGCCAGATCCGGCAGATTTCCGTAAAGTCAAACTGGTTTTCCTGGCTGACCGCTTCCAAATCCTCCAATTTTAAAAGGGGTTCCAAACGCTTAGAAACGCTTTCCACCAAGTCGTTCAGTTTGATGTAGGCTACCGGCGTATCCGGATAAGCTTCCCGGTAAAACAGGGTAACCAGCGTCATGATGATGAAATATCCGGTAAATAATTCGCTGTTCGTGGAGATATAACTGATCTTGTCCCGCAGTTCTTCGTTTGTCCAACCGAAAAGCCGGCTGCCGGCCTCCGGACAGATAAACAACCTCCCATTTCCCGAATAAACCCTGAGTTCCAGTTTGCCGGCAAGATGATAAAGCATTTCCTCCACATCGGTACGATAACGGTATTTTTCATATAAAAGCGCATTCTTGTTTTTGCTTACTTCTTCACCCTGCAAAAGGGCTTTTAATATTTCCAGCGCTTCATCCAACACTTCTAGTGTTCCTGGCATCATCAGTTTCGTTCTCCTCTAAACAGCATATTGGTTATTTTCAATCCCGGCAAAAGTTCGACTTCCTCTTCGGGAAAGCTTTGCACCGTGACCTGGTTGATTTTCCCTTCCATATGGGCAGCAAGCGCTGCTTGGATAAAAACCTCTTCCATGGTTTTCAGTTCTTCATCCAATTGGATCTTCCCGTCACCAAAGCGGATGATTCTGGAGTGTTCCCCTATGCTCTTGTCCCGGTTCATTTCCAGGAGGAAGCTTAAGAAATCCCCGTTATAGACGATGTCTTCCGAATACCTGTCGATCAGACTCTTACAGAAATCTTGCAGACCGATCTGTCGTTTGGACGTATCCAGCGCCTTCAAGAGTCTGGTCGCATAGAACAGAAAGTTCTTTCTGACCCGTCTGCCGGTGAGATGATCGATTGTCTCCCTCCCGGCCTGAAGATCGCTTTCCGGGCTTTCTTCGTCCTCCTGCCGACTCTTTGTCACCCGCTGAGGCTCAAGGACCCTCAAGGGGTTAAAACTTTTTCGGACATAAGGATTCAGCAAAGGCTCAAACAAGAACTTCAGGGCTTCCGGTTTCTCATTTTGGTTCATCAGCTTTTCCAGTTCACCCTGAAAGTTGAACCTTTCGGTAAATATGGCTTTTCTTCTGACCGCCAAGGCCTGGTCGTACTCCTTGGTAAAACCCACGGCTTCCTTCAAGAGTTGAGTATGCAGGGTCTGGGCCCTGCTGATTTCTTTCTCGATTATTTTTATTAAGGTAAAAGTCCGGATTTCTTTGTCCGTGGCTTCACCGTTATTGATTCTCTCCACATACTCGCTATAGGCACTGCTGACGTTTTTCACCGCCGTAGTAAACAACTCGGCTTCTTCTTGAAACTGCATCACGATACTATGATGATAGCTGTTGTAAGCTTCTCCCAAATCCAAGCGGCCATAAATCAGAGCTTCGAGCAGAGAGTATTTCCGGTCTTTCTTTTTCTGAACCTCCATGTTCAGCCTTCTCACCGTTTCATAGGCGAAGCCGAAGGCGCCTTTTTCCATCTGTTTTTGAAAGAGAAGCAGGTTGATGGTAATTTGGGTTTCCTCGGGGAACTCCTTGGTCTTAAGATAAAAGTCAACACCCTGTTCCGTGATATAGTATTGGAGCACGCCCTCCTCGGACTGCTTAATTTCCAAGAATTTGACATACTTTTCCCTGAAGTTTCCGCTTTTGAAGCTATAGGTATTTAAAATGAAATTCCGGCCCCCGTTTTGCAACCCATCCAGGATTTCCACCGTCAGTTTCCTTGTCTTCTCCGACTCCAGGTTCCTGGTCATGATTTGTTGCAAAGCTTTGGCCAGAAAAGCCTGCAAATCCTGAAAGGTAATTCCTTTATGTTTAAGCTTCCCTTCATATATCAAATAGGAAAGGGTTAAAAAGCACAGTTCAGGAACTAGCCCGGAGAATTCCTCTTCCGTCTTCCGTTTCCTCAAAAGTTCCATGATGGGATAATACACTTTGACTTGTTCCAGCCTCAATTCCAGCTCTTCCAGAAAATCGTCAACAAGGGAAAGCTCCGGGTCTTTTCCCCCGATGTTTTCCCGGATGATTTCACGGGCCAGGATGTCGTCTTCATCATGTACAAGAATATTACGTCTGGGATCCATCATTTCTGTTCGTTCCAAACCTTTCTTTCATTTTGGTAGCTGAAAGCGCTTCCTGAGGGATATAGAAGCCTCCTTCGAGATGTTTTTTCAGCATTACGATCCAAGATAGATCGAAGACCCCGGATGACACGCTTGACTCAAGTTTCTTTAATTCCGGGGATTCTTCCAAGGCCTGGATAAACTTTTCAATATTTTCTTTCCTGACCCTCTGCTCTTTCGGAGTTTTTACAGGCTCTCTTAGCATGCCAATCTCCAAAACAGCCTTATATCCTTCAGCAAAGGGATAGATTTTGTATTGTGGATATTCGTCCAAAAGTTGGCAGTAAATGTTAATTCCCTCGGGATCCAGGTCACCGAAGTAGAAGAAATGATCTTGTTGCGCATCCACTTCGTATTCCTCAATAAACTGGAAACTGCTGACAATTTTCTTTCCTTCACCGTAAACAAGCATGTCTGCTTTAATTTTCGAGGATGAGTCCATGATATTCCGTTTAAAAGACCAGAAGGTATCCTTGTTTTCAATGATATAAATATTTCTTGCAGCCAGGGAATAAAAATCCTTGTTCTGAAAGCTAAAAAACGGTTCAACCGTCTCTTGACACCCTATACTTGCATAACTGAGCCCCAGCCTTTTAAGCACAGTTTCGCCATAGCTTCTGTTCTTGCCTTCTCCCTTAAAAAACTTTTCATCGTCGAAAAGCTGATAGGCCCTTTCATTCACCGTGATTAGGTCTTTATTCTTCTGTTTAAGGAAAAGACAAATAATCTCAATGATAACCCTATCATTCAAAAAATCCTGTGGATTTTTAATATAGTAATCCAGCGTTGCAGGAGGCGCTATACTTCTAATAATTTGCGCTACTAAATCCTTATCTTTCTTTTCTAGACTTCTATTTATTCTGTATTTTAGATGTAACCCTTGAGCAGTATTGGGATTACCTACAGGTGATATGAACTGCTCCGAGACAAGCTTCATGACTGCATTGTTAAAAGCAGCCCGTCCTTCCGGGCTTTGGAGAAAAACTGGCATATCATAATTGATGCCTTCAGCGGTGGAAAATAATCTTTCTAAAAGAATATATCTGCTCTGAATGCTGTTAATTTCGTTTTTAAGTCTTATATAGAGTTCATCATTATTTGTTTTGTTATATTTCATTAACTTAACCCCATAACTCTTTCTGCCATCTGACTTTTTTCGGTATAATTATAACACAAATGTAAAAATAAAGACGAATCATTAGTCTGTACTACATAAAAATGTAATTATTCCATAAATAGGCAGTTATAAAAAACCCGCCATTCCTTTCGAAGACTAACGGTTAGTTCTTATCAAATATCTTTTTTATGCACTCAAGGGTTACCCAAAACCTGCAACTTTGCAAATGGCCTGTAACCCTCTATCTATCAGCCTTTAACTCGCTCAACCCTCGCAACACTTTCGGTACGCCTTGAGCGCATGAAAGAGATAAATTAAGTTACAAAATAATGTACGCTAAGGGCGTTATACCCTATTTTCTACCCCAAAACTGTTTACTAAACCATCATTAACAAAATTTAAGATAATCAGAAAAAGTTGCTGCCGGCAATAACCTTTGTTTTGAAAGCATATTAGCCCATATTTGGTTACCTATATTTTCATCTATCAACCCTTTGTTCATGGCTTCTACTAAAATATCGCCGGTTGTAATATGATTTAATTTCAATTTCTCTATGTATCTTTTGATGTCCTTCATATTATTACTGGCAACAATGCCGTTATGTACTTTCGCCAGCGCCAGAGCTGCAGCTTCACCTTTACCTATAACTACTTCGCCCTTTGGAGGAGAAATTGCTATTTCATAAAATAGCCTGTATTCTTCCGTTCCCATCATTATTTTCATTGTTGAAACATCACCATTTGAACAAAGAGCAGAAATTTTTCTTTTGATATGAGGTATGCTCGGGTTTGATAATTCAATAAATACTTCATAAGGTAAAATAATCCTGCCTGGATACAACTGCAATAAAAGGTTTTCTTGCTTTACCCACAGAAAAGAAGATATGCAATCGGTATCAAAAAATAATTCTTTAATCATACCGTTCTTCTCCTTCTGTGTTTAAGCCATAAACGATATCACCCCTAAAAGCATCTAATAATAATTCCTCATACTTTCCTTTCGAAATAAGGTTTTTGTCTTTTAATTCTTCTGCCATTTTAATATACTTGCCAAAAGTTGAATATTGTTTATCCTCGGGTGTAGGTAAATATAACTTGGCATCAAAACCAAGCCTTTGGGCAGATAAAATTATTCCTCTTTTCATTGGTTCGGCTTCATCAGAAGACAGATAGCCATCGTTAATCAACCTCCAAAGGGTGGCTTGCCTGCTTAAACCAAAGTACTGTTCTATTTTTACAATGTCACTAACATCTAAATTCTTGTTTTGTTTTTTTAATTTAGTCCTTATAAAGTCATTTAATGCTTCATATGGAGCCAAAAAATAAGACGCGAACATATCTGCTTCCTTTTCCAGGGGATCTTTGTTTTTGTCAATATCTTTTGCACATACTATGCTCGTAAAACTCTCGTGATAAAACAAATGACATAACTCATGGGCCGCCGTAAATCGCTGGCGGCCGTAAGTTAATGTCGAATTGATTCCTATCAACTTGTTATTTTTGTCTCTAATGCATAATCCGCTTATCCGCTCACTCATCGGATAAAATACGACGGTAAAATCTTCGCCGGTACTCAGCATGGAAAAAATATCAACGGGAGAATAACTGTCTTCGCCAAAATACTTGCGTAGACTGATGGCATCTGAATTTATTTGTATTTTTTCCTTCACATTTATTCTCCTTTCAACAACCCTTCCATATAACGCAGATTTAAAGCAATTTTATTCATTGTTGCTATTGTCTCCAGGTCCTCAGCGGTAACCGCTTTTGCCCGGAGAGCGATAGCTGCAGGAGAATATTCTGTTTCGTCATTTGTAAAGTATTCAAGGGAGCAACCAAAAAGATTGGCTGCCTTCTCGAGAATATCTACGCTGAATTGACGCTCGTTTTTTTCACATTTGGAAATATAACTCTGGTCTACATTTAAATACTCAGCAAGCTGCCCTTGCGTAAATCCGCATTGTTCTCTTAAAACTTTAAACTTTTTACCTACCAAATCAAAGTTTAGCATTATCTTCGCCTCCTTCTACTTATAGTATATGCAGCTTCTGTCATAAAATCAATTATCTATCTTGCTAAGATTATGACGGGGTGTTCTGGTTCAAAACATTTTTGAACTTCTGCAGGTTGCCGAATTCAGTAGTCAGAAAAGTCCTCCTGAAGCTTTCACCCCGGTCGTTGATAACCTCTGCAGATACTTGCGCTTCCTCCTCAGCCTCAATGATTTCAATGGGCTTAATAATAAAGTTTGAAATGGCATCTATAAAAACACTGTTTTTGTTTCTTCGTGCATTTAATTGTAAAGGTAATGCGATAAGATTCCCAAGACCGCCTTTAGGAAGTGTATCCTGGTTTTTTTGGAAACAAGCGGTCGTATGAAGTAAATTTAATTTCATGTCTTTTGGCCATTGCATGCATAAGAAGTGCTGTACCAAATTTTCTAGCTGATACAGCACTTACCTTGTCATCAAAAAAGAACCATACATGCGCTCCATTCCCTGAACGAGAACGTTCAACTGCAAATGGAATATTTTTTTCTGCACAGATATCTCTCAAAACTGTTATTTACCTCTATTGAGGCTTGAACATCATTTTTTATATACGGTGATGTCAATGGCAATCCAAGCCGTTTCCTATAGTCCTCATTTTCATTTTTTAATCTTTGATTTTCCTCCAGCAGCTTCCGATATTTTTCAAAAAGCTCATTATATTCCATCTTTCCTTACTTCCCAATACCCATTTTTCTTGAACCAATCCGCTCAATTCATAATACCCATAATTTGTTAAAATATAGTTACTACCATTCTATTTGCTTGTCCAAAATTATTCAAGGAAATGTTATTCTAATCAATTTTGATTCTTATTAATTATCTTTTTTATACACTCAAGGGTTACCTTAAATCAGCAAATTCTCAAAGTGCCCCAAACCCTCCATCTATCAGCCTTTTACCCTCTCAAGCCTTACAACCGTCTCCACATGCCTTGAGCGTGTGAAACAGATAAAACTAAAAAGCATTGACCGAATATCCGTCTATGCATAGCTCTTTAATCTCATTAATTATTTGGTATATTTGATGTCTTCGGTTATGCTTTACAACAAATAGATGTCATCAAAAATTCCAAACATAAAATTTATATATTTTTTTAAAGAGTTTACAGGATGCTATATTAAAAATTAACAGCTCTGAAATAGTTTGCATAGACACGAGCCTTTGCTTCCTCCAAATCGCATTTCCAAGCATTAGCGAGAAAATAAATCACATTAATGACCTCAGCAGGAACGGCTGGTACTTTTCCGACACAAACAAAAGGACCGTCAGTCTCAGTGAGTACCAGATTAGGGTCCATATGCTTTATTAGGCTTTGACCTTTGGCCGATCTTACCATGGAAATATTGACTGATATGTACATACCATACTCCATTGCTTTTTTTAGGTCTTTTATTGTTCCGCTAAACCAGTGAAGAATAACTCGTCCCGGATAATCAGGCCCAATCATGGCAATAACATCACTGGCTGCCCGGCGTGAATGAACCGTGAGAATTTTATCTCCTTCTGCTGCACATTGCTTTAAAATCTCTTCGAAGACCTTTCGCTGGAGCTTAATTTCCTGTTCGTTTCCGGTAGTGTAATCCAGGCCTACTTCCCCAATAAAACGGGTTTCCTTCATTAGATTCTCCATGAGTACAAGTTCCTGGCTCCGCGTTCCCACAAGTTGGGGATGTAAACCCAGAGAAGCGTGAATATATTTATAGCAACTCACAAGGTTCTGAGTGGCTTTAAAAACAGAGGGCGTATTCGTAACAGCTATTACCTCAACCCCTGAGGCCTCAATTTCAGTTGCGATCCTAACTGGATTTTCAAACAGGTCCAAATGAAAATGACAGTCTACTAGCCGACCCGTATTCAGGCTATTCATCTTTATTACTCCTCAAAAATTTTGCTATTTCTTTCATCCCACGACAATATACCCCGATGTACTGGGATAATTCATCAGGAGAGATAGGTCCGGAACTGAGTACGTCAAAAACAGCCTTCTCCTCTCCCCGTTGACTAAATCTTTCCAGAGCAATTTCCATTGCCCGTAGGTCTTTCCCTTTATCTGATCTTGAGAGTGGCGGCAGGTGAAAAATGTCATGGTCATAGGCTGCATCCGGCATGCCACTTTCAAAGACTGCTGCCTGGCGGATGATGCAGGGGAAGCAATACCCGCAGTGACCACCAGGCGGTAAGTTCTCAAGGCGACGATTATCCGGGTGGGCGCAGGACATGCTGAGAGGAAGGGTTCTTCTTAACAAATCCTGATTCTTACTTTCCCTAAGCATCTCACCTTTTGTCTTAAACCGGTAATCGAGATTCAGAGGATGAGCTAAATTTAGGGCCTGCAATAATTCCCTAAACAAAGCAATGTAGTATGGATGGGTTGTACGGGTGCTACAACTGCCAAGCCGGGCTGGTGTCAGTGGGACATTGAGTGAGATAAGCCCGTTTTCAGCCACATATAGGGGAATACCCGTACCCAGAGTATCAGCCACTGCAATACCCAGTACAAAAAACAGAAAAGATCTCGTGCGTGTAGTATCTTCGTTGTCTGGGTCCGAATCTATTCTGGGAACTTGCGGAGGAAGAACATAGAACTGGAGTGGCACTACCTGTTCACCATATTCGTCTTTTAAACACTTAAATAGGTCATTCTGGAATTTGGGCGTGCTGCCCCCTCCATGGTGTGACACAAGTGCTACCTTTTTACCTTCCGATAGCAGGTCAATAGCACCAATAAGGGAGTCGAGACCCCCGGAAAATAAAGATACTGCCTCAGGCAGATTTTCAGGCAATTTTTTATAACCTTCCCGTTCTGCTGAAAACTCCCGGAAGTAAAATTGCCAGCGGTCCCCACTAAGAAAGGTCAATAATTCGGTAAGTAACGGCCCTGCCTGCTGCCAAATTGCTAACGAAGTGACAGGGAGATAGATATTAATATCCCTTGTCCACCCATCTGATGCATATCTGCGGGAGATTAATAGATCAGCAGAATAGACAGCAATTGCAGCACGCAAAAGATCGCAAGCAGTATTTCCTGGGACAGAACCAAGAACATCTGCGATTTTATTAAGAACACTTTCCCGAGCCAAAAACGGATCTTCCGGCCTGTCAAAGGAGACGCCTAATACTGGCCCACCTTGGCTTATAGGAGCAAAAATATCACTATTCCCAATTCTGACAACTACATCCCAACTCATTGTTCCACCTCCAAAAAGCCATACGCCTCCTGAAAAACTGTATCAATGATATTACGCCCAGCAGGACCATTCCAGTCAATCGACACCGGGTCTTGTTCTCCGAGTTCAAGCCTTACACGTTCCCTGACATATACCCTGACATCACGTTCTAAACCTACTGCTTGTAATGGTGAAATTGCCTTTGTTTCTATGCTTAAGCCTAGTTCATCAAGCCAGAGGTTATATATGTAGCCAGCAATACTTGCCTCAATGGCATTGGTAATACCATCTTTATCAAGACTTTCCAGGGCTGTTACATCTCCTGTTTTTGCAATATAGTCTTCGTATAGTTTCTCCAAGACGTCATCAGCAGCTTTCCTGGCAGCCGCTTCCTGGAGTGTGGCACCAGCGGGAGCAAGTACATCTATAAGGGCAGCCAATACTTCCGGTGCACTTCTTCCTACCATATGGCCTAGGCCAATCTCATCAAGTGCTGTCCTTATCCCGGCACTTGCCACCGTGGAAAGAAATCCACCCACTTTTAGGGCCACCGATTTACCTGTGCTGGCCGCTTGAGCTGCCGCCCTCCTACCACCTTTGGCCCCGACATAATCTCTGCCCGCCCTGGATAAAGAATTCCTTTCACCAGTACTAGCAAACCGGGACATGGAAGCCTTGGCCATCTGCCATGTCACCGGTGGTGTTGGGAGGGGTGAATTATCTTGTTGATCCCCATTATCAGGGGATTCATTTTCGCCATCATTCGACTCCGCATCGTTGCCTGTATCTGGTGGAAGTGCCCAGGACGGCAAAAGGGGTTGTCTATCAAACGGACCAGGGTTTGAAGTTGAGGTACCCATTACAACATCTCCTTATTCCTTCTTTTTTAAAGCGCTAACTGCTGCCTTTTTTAGCTTGGTATTTGCACTACTATCAGCCCAACGAGTGATTAATTGCCATGCCGCAGGTGCAGTTGGCGTTTCATTACATATATTAACAAGTTTTATGGGCGTAAACATCGGAAGGCTTTCTTCAGGCAGTCCATTTAATATAGTAACTATCTGCCCAAGAAGTTCAGGACGAGCCTCTCCCCAGTCAAAGAGACGTTGAAATGCAGAAGCATCCGCTCCATAATCTTCTTCTTGCCGAACACGGGAACTGATTCCTTCAAGAACCGATGCAGCATCCATTTCACTCAGTTGTGCTGCGTTTTTAAGCGCAGTCCTTCTGACAGCTTCACTTTCATTGAGAATTTTGGCTAATATTTCTTGCGCCTGCCTGCTCATTCTCTGGGCTGAACCAGAGATCGCACCTAACAGGTCCCGTGAGAAAAAGAAATAGGGGCGGAGATCTGTATCTCGAAGCCTGGGCTCAAATTCGATCCATTCTTTTAATACAGGATCGGAAAGCCAGGCTTGCATATCCGTATCCAATTGTTGAGGTGATTTTTCTGGTTCTTTTCCTGTAGCTCCCTTTTCAGTTTCGCTCACACCATGTTTATCTCTTGCCTCATCTCTTGCTTCGACTGAAGGTTGGCAATATTCTTTTTCTGCTTCTAAGAATAATTCAGCATTTTTTAGTTGTTGTGGCCGCCCACCCTGGGCAGCCTGCCAGCGGGCAAGTTGTTTAAAAGATTCCGGCCTGAATCGCTCAAGCAACATCAGTTTTACCAGGACGCGCTGCTCAAGGGTAATTCCACGCAGTCTAGCCATTTCTAAACGGAGAACAAATGTGTTTAGGAATCGCTTGCACTGACGTGGATTCCCATTGAGTCCCCTCGCTAAAAGCGGCGCAATTCGAGCAGAGATGGCCAGGCTCTCCTGTAATTCTTTAGATAGTTCCCCAATCACTCCCTGGGCTTCCTCAATGCCAAAGCTTAGTTCAAGGTCCGTGCCTATACACTCTAAAGCTTTGGTGCGTGTTTTCGTTATTAAGTCACTGTCTAAACCAGAGGCTTCGGTAAAAAGTAGTGAGATATAGGTTTCCATTTCTGCTCTGCCAAGAGGGGGTACCCTTACCGGATATTGAATTAGCTTTTCCAGGTAGTCCTTGCCTACCTCTGATTTGTTGCCCTGAAACTCCGGAAAACGCTGTTTTACAGCGTATTCTACCAGCCTCTCATCCGCTCCGATTATAAAGGCTGTCCGGGGTACAAAGAGAAAAAGCTTAATGGCTTCAAGAGTTTCTATAATTGTGTCAGGCAGGCACCTATCAAGATCATCAATGATAACTACTAGTTTTTCTATGTTACTCTCACTGAGTAAGGACTCAAAATCCTTCCGGAATTCACGTATGCCCCGCCTTAAATTGTGTGCCGTCTCGCTCTCAAACAGCTTGTTTAACTCTTCCTCTTTTACATCACTAATTTTCTCTGAGGCCTTTTCCAGAGCCTGTTTGGCATCAAGGCCTGCAATCAGCCCCACACCTGCTGGACCTCCGGTAAGCAATGCTGTCCCATATTTAACACTGTGGCGCATCACCGTACCTGCCACCCGGAACCAATTTACCCGGCGCAACAAATTCACCGCAAGAGTTTTTACCTTTTTACTTGGTGTTTGATGACTTAAAATCTCATCGATAATTGTACCCATAAGCGCGGACTTTGCGTCATCATATCCCTCAAAGAGCCAGCCATTAAAATCTAGCACTAATGTTCTTTCGTTTTTTTCAAGCTTTTGCCGAACCATTGAAATCAGGCTTGACTTGCCACTACCCCAGTCACCAAAAACGCCAATGGTAGCTGGAAGCAAATGATCTGCGGAAGCCAGATTTGCAACAGCATCAGCAATGTAGGAAAAGCCAAGAAGGTCGATATTTGTTTCATGATCTGGCCATAAATTCATTTCTATCCCCCCGCAATAATTTAAAACTCTTTACTAAATTTGCGTATATATCCATTTATCTAGTGGTAACCTTTTAAACGACTTCTTATTTTTCATTACCGGAAGTGCTACGACAAGAAGCTTTCGTGGTCTTGTCATAGCTACATATGCTATACGAATTAACTCACTATCTAAAGGAGCTGTATCTATCATAGTAGGCGTTAACGTATTGCCTTTTATCCCTTCAATAATTAACATAATTGCATCATAGGTTTCTCCCTTTACTCCATGTACAGAAGATAAGGTAATATCATTTTCGTCCCTTTTTTCAATATAATTACGTAATGGTATTGACTGAAAACCTGGGTTTTTAGTATCCCGTAACTTAATTTTTATTTTATCTTGCAATGATATAGCTGGTATCAGATAAATATCTTCCGCAGACTGAATTATATTAGTAATTGTTGATAACATACTTTTAACCCAGTCTGACAATTTGATGTTTGGATCAGGGAGTGAAACAAGTAGTTTTACTACATGTTTTCTCCAATTTTCGTAAGGCATAATGTTTTCGATAACTTGTCTAATCTCATGTTTTATATCGCCTATGTCACCAATTGTAAGGCTGTACAGCACTTTTTCACAAAGACTAAATGCTTTACGGCGTGAACCCTTATACCATTCGTAAGATGCTTTAGCCAAGGATTCGACCTCTGGGCTCTTCCAAAGCCCATCGATATCAATACCTTTATGGATTTTACCTCTAGTCAAAACTGCTACTTTGCTTGGAGTCCATTCAATTCCGTTTTCTTGGCAGAGTTCCTTAAATTTATTAATAATGTCACTCTTATCAGTTTGATTGCTATAATTCAATAAAATCGGTTTCTGTTGATACAGAGCAAACTCTCCCTCAGCCTTACTTGGTTGCCTTGAAGCCAATGAGTGTGAAAACACTTGTGTTGCATTACATATTAACTGGGAGCTCCTAAAATTGGAAGTCAGCCACATTGTTTTCCAGTTGTCATCCTTCACTTTGGCAATAAAAAATTCCGGAGTAGCATTACGCCATTCATATATTGATTGGTCTGGGTCTCCAACGAGAATAATAGTTTTTACGCCTGCATCAGTTAACAAATCAATAATTTCCATTTGTTCCTTTGATGTATCTTGTGCTTCATCAATCATTACAATAGGGAAGCGCCGTACAATAGCATCTACAATTTGAGGATATTTTTTAAGAAGTCTATATGATAACGCAGTTGCTTCATTCTGTGTAACAAAGCCTTTTTTTATCATTGCCTGTTTAAACGCAACACATGGTTTTTTGGTCGTAATGGAGCAATCGACTTTTTTACCATTTCTCAACAACTTCCCATCTGAAGACCAATGAAATTCAAAAGGATTGGATATACAACCTCGAGCATGGCATTCCTTATTTTTGGTATAAAACCTTATCTCACCATAGTTTTCATGTAATATTACTGGTCTTTTCCTACTTCCTTCTTGCATCAGATACCCAAACCTTAATAGAATAAAACTGTCAATAAAGCTATCTATTGTTCCAATAAAATGAGGGTATTCTATACGATACCCCTCTGGCATCAGTTCTTTAGTTTGTTTATCTATTTCTTGACTTGCAACATTAGTAAACGACAGTACAGCTACACCTCTATGTGCATACTCCCAATTCTCAACGTATTTTAGCAATTTCCTTGCAACGATAAATGTTTTGCCACTTCCGGGGCACGCACAAAGAACAATTTTACCCTCTGCTTCTAAAAAGGCTTCTTGCTCAGGTGTCAATTTCTTCATCAACGGAGTCCTCCTCTTCAGTAACAGCATAGATAGCCTTTTTAATGTACAATGGAACACAAAATTTCTTTTCTACTTCTATGTTTTCTGCTAGTTTTTCAACCTGGTCTCTTATAAATTTTGACAATGCTTGAGCAAAACTACCTTTGCTTTTATTTCTGGTTTGAATAAAGAGCCATATGCATGCAGCCCTTTCTTCATCGGTATTTAAGGATGCAACTCTTTCTGATAGTTTTGGTCCTACCTGTGGGTATGCTTCAATTATAGCGTTAAGAATAAACGGCACATTATTAGGTGATAGTGCCAGTTCGTACTCTAAAGTCTTTTTAGCGGTAAATGGCTGTATATGAGTAGCTTCACATACAGAACATATTTCTGTGCACCTTGATGATGGTTTTCCTATAGAAAGTTTTTTAATTACCTCGTCCAGCTTGTCCGTATCATAGTCGTAATCCTTAGATATATAAGTATCTTTATCCTCTTTATCAGTGCATCTATCGTCATCAGTTATCAGTGCCGTTTTCGCGAACGCACAAACTGAGGAATCCGACTTAGTGAATAGATGTGCAAATGGTTTAAAAGAAACGCCGTCAACATTTACTACCTCGACAGCATATTTATCTAATGGTCGTGATAAGAGTTTCGCCATCTCCGGTAATAGTAAGGCTTCACAAATTCCTTCAACGAATATAATACCTTTTGCAAAAAACATTTGTGATTTAGTTACATCAAGGTAACGTTCAAGATACTCCTTTTCGTTGCCCTTTAAATTAGCTTCAGCTAATGGAGTGCATTGTATCCTATGGTCTTTTTCAAAAAGTAAATTGATTTTATCTATTCCAATACGTGAAACAAGAGTCGGCGAATGTGATGTGTAAAAAACTTGTATGCTGGGCGAAGGTTGCTGCTTATTTTCGAAAAAGCTATGTACTAACTCTTGTAACTGAGGATGAAGATGGGCTTCTGGTTCTTCTACTATAAGAAGATTATAGACTATATTGCCTTTTGAATATCCCATATCCCCTAAGACCGCCGACATAAACAAAATGTTGTTATACCCAAGTCCGTTTTGATATAATTCCAATGAGTGAGATGCTAAATTGGTAAGTGCTTCTTTAGTTTTTGTTTCAATAGGCTCATCTAGCCTCAAAAAACCCTGAATATCAAGGTAAACTCCTTCCACACATTGTTCAATTAATTTCTGATTCCCTTCTTTAGAGCATATCTCAATTATATTTGTGTATATATCATTGTCCTTATCAATAAAAAACCAGCGGGGTTTTAGCCATGTTCTTAAAGATGATGCAATAGATTCAAACCTTGGTTCAATTAAACCTATATCGATTCTTTGCTGCATAACTTCTTGTTCAATCATTGCAAGGTTAGTATTAATAATTTCTCGTGTTTTTGTTATAGCTGTCTTTTTTAGTAATTCTGCATTTGCTTTGATAAGTATATCGATAAGCTCTTGTCGTGCAATATCACTATCTGCCACTGTCCCAAGTAAGTTCGCAAGTTTGCTAGAACGTGAAGGCTTCAATTCACTTTCAGCATCCCTTAAGGCCCCTAAAAATACCACTTCAAGGGCATCAAAAGTTTCTACTGATAATGTGTTACCTTCAACAGGCCCACCCCAAGCCGTATAGCGAATCTTCTCTAAACCATTTTTTCCGGGCACAGTATAATACCGAACATGAAACTCACCCTTGGTTGGATTTTCCGGGTCCCATATTTCAAAAAGATCTTCTGACACTTCATCAAAATATACATCTATTTGTGCAGTCTTCGCAACTTCTCCCTTAGTATTAATATGGAAATCTGATTTATTAAAGTAAATGTCTTTTTTATAAGGGACACTGGAGAAAGCGATTCTAATAGCATCAATCAGGGCTGTTTTTCCGCTATTGTTTTCTCCAATAATAGCATTAACACCCTTTTTGAAAGTGGCAACAATTCCAATATCGTCAAATACTCTAAAATTTCTAATCGCAACTTTACTGATATACATTTATTTCCTCCTTGTACGAGCATCTGCAGGCTTGTCCGCCTCTTTTGGAATTGCCCATGCCCAGCCTAACCGAACCGCCCCCGCCACTCGTCCTTGCTCACATAGGAGCTGAACCCTGCGCTGGGATATTCCCCATTTTTCTGCTGCTTCTTTTGCCGTAATATAGTCCATTCCTTATACCTCGCAGAAATATTTTCCAAATAATATTATATACGAAGAAACGAATGAAAACAATGAATTCTGTGAATTATTTCTATGAAGGAACTAATCGAGCAAGTAATATACATGAATAAAAACAGCCGCCATTCTGCTTTTCACAGTTTGGCGGTTGTCTTTTCCCGGTAATGTTATTTTTCACTCAGCGTCTGCTCCATCTCCAAACCCGACTTGAATTTTATGAGAATCTTATCCTTTGACACGACCTTGATGCTTTGTATAAGCTGCCTGACAAGCTGGTTATCAAATTCTGATAAGTTGCAGTCTGCACTGCTCAGAAACTTCTTCATATCCTCGATTCTTCTCTGGAAGCCGTCTTGCCTGGCTTCCTGTTCGGTATATTGCGTTTTCTTCTTCTGGAGTTCTTTCAATTCGGAGGAGATTTTGGCATAGTGCTCGTCAAAGTCCGTATTATCTGCTCCACATCTTGCATTTTCCTCTACGAAGCTTATCATCTCTTTTTTTAATTCCGTAATCCGTTCCTCTATTCTTGCTATGTCCATCCGTTTAGTCCGGTTGCTCATCACCATCTGAATGTTGGACTGGAGCGTGTCCATAAAATCTCTCTTATCCTGTATAAGCGAGTTAAATGCATCCATAATGGCTCTATGTAAAACTTCTTCATCAATGGTCGGAGACTTTTGACAGTGTTTTTTCCCGTACTCCAGTCTATTTAAGCACCGCCAGACAATTCTTTTCTCGCTGTATGCTGTCCAGGATACCCGCCTGTAAGGCTTGCCGCACTCCCCACATATCAATAATTCGGTGAGTGCATATATTGAGCTGTATTTCCCGCTGTCGGTTTTGGTTCTTTTTTCAGCACTCTTTTTAATGTTAGCCCGGCGTGCTTTTTCTTCTTGTATCCGGTGAAACAAGTCTTTGGAAATGATAGGCTGATGGCTGTCCTCCACATAATACTGCGGAACAATTCCATTGTTTTTAACTCTTTTCTTTGTGAGATAGTCTACGGTGTAGCTTTTTTGCAACAAGGCATCTCCCATATACTTCTCATTGGAGAGCATGTTGTTAATGGTAGTTGTAGACCATTGGTTTTTTCCGGTAACGGTTTTAATGCCGTTTTCCTCCAGGTACTTTTTGATTTGGGTGATGCTTAGTCCCTCTAAATACAGCCTGAAAATCAGCCTTACTATTTCTGCTTCCTCCGGCACTATCACCAATTCACCGGCCTCATTTTTCGTATATCCCAAAAACTTGTTGTGATTGACCATAACCTGTCCTTTCTCAAACCGGCGGACCACACCCCACCTTGTGTTGGTGCTTAAGGAGCGGCTTTCTTCCTGGGCCAGGCTTCCTAGGATGGTGATGAGAAATTCTCCGGTGCTGTCCAAGGTGTTGACGTTTTCTTTCTCAAAGAACACACCGATGTTTTTTTCTTTCAGTTTCCGTATGTATTGAATACAGTCAAGGGTATTCCTTGCAAAACGGCTGATGGATTTTGTCAGCACTAGGTCGATCTTGCCTGCCATGCAGTCTTCAATCAGTTTATTGAAACCTGTCCTGTTTTTTGTGCTGGTGCCGGATATGCCCTCATCGGCATAGATGCCTGCAAACTTCCAGCCTGGGTTTTTCATAATTTCCATCGTGTAATAATCCACCTGCGCTTGGTAGCTGGACTGCTGTTCCTCCAGCTCCGTGCTGACCCGGCAGTAGGCAGCCACTCTCAGCTTTTTTATCTTTGCTTTTTCCTTGAAATCATAAATCGGATTTGCTGGGATTACCGATACTGTTCTTTGTCCCATCGCCATGGGCTTTTCCTCCTTTTCCCCGTAGTGTATATGAAGTGCTCAGCACCACTCCGTTGATCAGTTCAAACCGGAGCTGCCCGGTGATTTCCACCGTAATGCTTTTGATGGTTGCTTTGAATAAAGCCTCATCAAATGCTTTAACAGGCTTAACGCTCTCAAGCGCCGTTTTCAATTTCCTGGTTTTGTATTCAAAGTCATCCACCTGGGAGATTCGATATTGTTCTGCAGCTCTTCTAAATAGCAGCTGTGCCATTTCCGACGGTTCCAAGCCGCTTTGACCGAATCCGTTGGATATTTGCAATTTTATCTTTTTTAATTCAACACTCTCAGCAACAGCATTAACTGCCGGACGCTTTTCTATCATTTCAGGGCTCTCCATTACCCGGTTGATAATCTGCATAAAGGCAGCTTCAAGCTGCTTGTCATCAACCACGCCGCTTTTGCAGCACACCCTGTTGTCAACGATATACCGTTTGCATTTCCAGTTGCATTTCTTGTTCCTGTCATGATGTTCGGTGTACCTTTTGAAAACACTTCCGCATTCCCCGCATATCAACCTGCCGCTGAAGGGATAAGTGCTGGCCACACCGTTGGCAAAGTAATTGACATTTCTGCCAAGCCGGGCGTTCTTTTCTTCCCTGATCTTATTTGCAGTATTGAACACTTCCTCCGGGATAATGGCAGGATAGAAGTCACTTCCTATATATTTGCAGTTGCTCAAAATTTTTCCGATGGAACCGTGATTCCAGGAGCGCTTTCCGTTGGCATTGGGAACCTTCATTTCCGTCAGGGCCTTTGCCATCTGGTTTAAAGATATTCCCGATATAAAATCATTGAACATTTTCCTAATCAGGTCTGCTTTTTCCGGTTCGATGGCTACAGCTCCGTCTATGATTTTATAGCCGAAGGGCATATGTCTTTGTGCCATTCAGACCACTTCCTCTCCGATGATTTCCGGAAGCTCCAGTCCGTTGATCAGGCGGAAGGCGATTTCAAGTTTGGATCTTACGATGATCTTTTCTACCATCAGAGAAAAAATGTTTTCATCAAAGCTCTCCATCAGGTCATCCTGCTTTTTAAGAAAAGCGATTAGTTCCTCCGTCCTGGCGGCCTCGTCATTAAATGCGTTGTATTCGAACAGCTTGCTTCGCTGCTTTTTGGCTTCATGGAGCTGCTTGGTAATCAGATTGCTTTGCTCTATAAAAAGAACAGAGTCAAGATATCCTTTCGACCTCAGTCTACTCAGTACATGACTCTGTTCCGTAAGTTCCGTTATTCTTTTGTTGATTTCTTTAACCTGGGATTCATGTTCCCTGCCGCAGTGAAGCTTTTTCAAATCCTCGGCCAGGGGGGTTAATATTTTGTCATGATTGCTTTTCAGCTTATTATATAGATTGATGAATGCAGCTTTGATGTGATTGTCCTTGACAGCTGTCATGCTGCATTCCGCCCGATTCATGATATGCTTGGTGCAGCACCACTGCACTGTTTCATAAGGTTTGCCCTTGAATATGATTTGCCTTTTGAAAGTGCTTCCGCATTCACCGCATTGGATTTTGCTGCTGAAGGGATAACGCTGGTTATATTTTCGCGTGTCGGTATCCACCATGGCTTTTTCAATTTTTCGCTGTTCCATGATCTCCCTGACCCGTTCAGCCTGCTCTATAGCAATAATGGGTTCATGGTCATTGGCGATATAATAACTCTGTTTTTGTCCCCGGTTCCGCTTTCGTTTAAAAGGCAATGTGTCGGTAGTAAAGGTTTTCTGAAGGAGCATGTCGCCGTAATATTTTTCATTGGTCAGGATTTCCTTCACCACATTTTCTCCCCAGGCTTCCGCCCCTTTTCTTGTTGGGATTCCTTCTTCCGTAAGCTCCTTTGCGATGATATATGTTCCTTTCCCGTTCAAGTAATCGGTATAAATCCTTCGGACAATAGCGGCTTCTTCTTCATTGATGACGATTCCTCCGTCCTTACCCTTCATATAACCGTAGGGAAGGTAGGACGGCTTCCATTCGCCTTTCATAAACCTTTTTTGTATCGCCCACCGGCTGTTTTTGGATGTGGAAATGGATTCCTCCTGGGCAATGGAGCTTAAAACCGTCATCAGAAGCTCGCTTTCAGCGGACAGGGTGTTGATGTTTTCTTTCTCGAAAAAAACGGCAATCCCCAGCGTTTTCAGCTTTCTCACCGTCTCAATGCAGTCGGCGGTGTTTCTTGCAAACCTGGATATAGACTTGGTGATGACCATGTCCACCTTTTTGGCCTCGCAGTCGGCAATGAGCCTTAGAAACTCATCCCGCTTGTCCTTGGCGGTGCCACTGATGCCTTCGTCCGCATAAATTCCGGCAAAAGTCCAAGCATCGTTGTTTTCTATCAGCCGGGTGTAGTACTCCACCTGTGCTGAAAAGGATTGCAGCTGCCCTGTATGGTCTGAGCTGACCCGGCAGTAGGCACACACCCGCAGTTTCGGAGCTTCTGCTTCCATACGATGGATGGGCTTGATGACTCTTACCTTTGCCATACGCTTCCTCCTTTCACTTTTCAGTACATGATGCTTTATCAGCAACACACAGTACCACACAAATCCAGCCATATCAAGTGTTTTTACACATATACCTCCGCCAGAGTTGGAGTGAATGAATTCCGATTTAATCTGTCAATTTCTTTCAATTCAGAAAGAGTAATAAGCCCTTTTTCAAGCAGGCTGTTCAGCAGCGAAAGCGCTATTTTGTACTTGATTTCATTAGTTATTTGAGTCTGTGACATGGTCTTTTATCCCCCTTTACATTTTGCTTTAATACCACAAGGATGCAGCGGATTTGAGTTCCGCTGCATAGTTTCTGATATCAAAGCGGTTAAGCTTGTTATCAATCTTCATCCTGTGCTCTATTTGCCGCTGCTTCCCAAGCACCGGGGCAACAGCTCAAACTATCTGTGGTCAGCAGATATCACAGGAATTCCACCTCCCCGAGAACCTCCGGGCTGCACTCTGGGACTCAACCTCGACTATGCAGGAGTATCATTGTAGGCTGTTCAGGTCCTGGCGAAACAATCCACCACAGATTGTTTTATGGTCAAACATTTATCGCTCATAGCCTTTGATGCCATCGTTTTGACGGGCAAAAATGTCCGCAGGCTGTCTTGGCGTGTTTACCAATGTCGCTTTCCGTTTCAGCAGCTGAACAGCTAACGTATTTGAGCTGTTGGATATGGGGCCGGTTATAAGACTCGCAAGCGAGCCTTTGCCGGCAATTTTTCAAAGAGCAATAAGGGATAAAAAAATACCCCTTCACTTTTTAAGCCGAAAAAATGAAGGGGTGGACGAAAAAAATTTTTATTTTTCAATAATTTTTTTAAGTTTGCTGATAATGCTGTTTTTGCGAGACTGCAAAGTTGTTCTTGGCAGCTTCATAGAATCTGCAAGCTCTCTTTCGCTTTTGCCATTAAAGAACAGTTCATTAATTATTAACCGCTCATACTCTGTCAATTCTTCAAGCGCCAGCATTAATTTCTCAAGCATGATTTTTTCAATAATAACGTCTTCAACAAGAAGTTGGGGATCACACATTTTCTGCTCGATAGGATAGTCCAGTTCGACTAGCTGGTCATAAGAAAGATTGTTCTTTATGCTGATTTCCTCCATGTACCTTTCACGTCTTCTCATCTTGTAATAAGCAGTATATATTTCCTTGCTTACAGTAACAATTTCATTTTTCACTCTAATTTTGTATTCTTTCATCTTTCCTTCCCTCCGTTTTGCTTTGTTTGCGGGTCTTAGCAAAACAGAGGAAATCAAGGATACCGGATGTAGTACCAAAACAAACGCTTCACGGATGTCCCCTTTCCGGCAGCAAAAAAGGGCCGCACGATTTTTCGTGCGACCCTTTTTTTGCTGCCTATGTGCAATTTGGGGATGAGTTTCGAGGCATAAAAAAACCCTCGATTCATGGCTATATAAGCCTGAAATCGAGGGCTTTAAAGTATGCAGCTACCCATCATAATTATCGTAACACCCTGGCAGTTCGTATTCAGTACTTGTTATGTAGGTATTTTGTCCTTTATCAATTCGTATTTAGTTCACATTCCGTTTACCATATATCCCTTAGAGCAGGTATCACATATCCCCATATGGCAAGGCCCATTAAATTTATAGCTTCTTTTTTTCTTTTATAAAAGGTTGTCCTCTCACAATTGAGAGATTCGATAATTTCCTTTTCCGAATACCTGTATTTTACAATGTACTGCTTGTAAAGGATATTGAAATACAAATCCCCATAATCAGGATAATTCTTTATTTTTAACAATGCCTTGTCCACAATTTCAATAAGCCACTTGCTTTTCAATAATGAGCACAGCTTTTCTTCAAGGTCTTTCTTATTGATATTGGGATCATAATCATCCAGGTAATCCAAGGCTTCAGCCAGACGATTGCCTCCCATGGCATAATACTCTGCTTCAATCTCGCATACCCTGTCTTCAATACACCAAACTACATCCCGGTATATTTTCAGCAACAATTTTGTTTTATGATATACCCGCTCTTCATCAATGTGCATGGAAGCTAATCCTCGTTTCAACACAGCTAACGCCATTTTTTCAGAACTCATCTGTTTTCACCTCTTTTTAAAATTATTGACATATTTTTCGTTCTCTTGTATTATAATATGTGAACAATATTTTTGTCAATAAATTTGTTCTCTCCATGAATAATTAGTGAACAATATAGCCAAAATATTACCGGAGGTGTTTTATCAAATGCAGTTTGGCGAAAAAATTAGATTATTACGTAAAAGGGCAGGCATTTCCCAGAAGGATTTTGCAGAGCAGCTTGGAATTACAAGACGGGCATTGGTTTATTATGAAAACGGACAGCGTTTTCCAAGGGAAGCAGAGCTAATTGATAAAATCGCCGGTTTCTTTAACGTATCTTCAGATTTTCTCACAGACGACAGCGAAAGCATTGCAATGACCAAGGAAGAAATATTTCTTGAGGAAGCTAAAGCAGAAGATAAGTTGAGGGGAAAAAGCGAAGCAAAAAAATTCATTGAAACTACAAAATGTTTATTTGCCGGCGGAGAATTATCAGAAGAAGATAAAGATGCGCTTTTTGAGGTATTAACCGAAATATACTTCGACTCAAAGAAAAAAGCCAAAAAATATGGTGTCCGTAAAAATAAAGGCAGCAAAAATACACTAACCTGATTAGCTGCGGGGTGAAAAGTATGGAATTTATTTTGAGAGAAGCCGAGAGGTTGATCCAAAAGCATAAAACCCGAAACCCCTTTGAGATTGCCGATTGTCTTAATATTAATGTTCTCTACAGACCGCTCGGCAAGCTTAAAGGGATTTACATATACACAAGGCGGAGCCGATATATCTGCATTAACAATGAATTGGACAGTCCTGCCAGACGATTAGTATGTGCTCACGAAATCGGCCATGACCGCTTCCACAGGCACTTGGCTATAATGAACCCCCAGGCCCAGGAGCTTATCAGCTATGATATGTCTTCAAAGCCTGAAAGGGAAGCAAATGTTTTCGCTGCTGAAATCCTCTTGTCTGATGATGAGGTTATAAAACTAATAAATGACGCGGAAATGAATTTTTTCAGAGCCGCAAGGGAACTTTATGTACCACCGGAATTAATGGATTTCAAATTTCAGATATTGAAAAACAGGGGCTACAGACTTGAAGCTCCATTAAATGCGACAGGAGATTTCCTGAAAAAGTAGCACCCCGAACATCATATATTTTAAGATGTGCGGGGTGTTTTTGCTTGTTTTTAATATTTCAGTTTAAATTCCTTATTTCTAAATTTTAAGCACAGTAAAAAATCATTTCATTGCTAATCCTTTATTTATTACTTCCTGAATGATCTTATAGCATCCCCAATTATTTTACTTTTTTGATTTTCAAGCATGTCTTGAGCAAATCACTCCTAAAGTCAATGTCAAATTCCCTGTAATGCTGGCTTTCTCCCCATTGCCTCATTGATTCATGTTCCGGGTGCTTAGGGTCATTCCATGCTTCAAGGAATTCTTTATAACCGCCAAGGCCACCTACATCTTCCGGCGGACAAGCGCCCTCGCCCGCAAGTATTGTAGGGTAACCAAACTCATAATCTTCTATGGTTTTTTCCAGTTCAATTTTATGTCTCCAGTAGTCGCCAAAGTCGTAAATGTACTCAAAGGTCTTATACTTTTCCAGATACTTGTCAATTTTGATCGTTTGAGGCTGTCTAACGTTTGTTTCAATTATCCCGACTATAATGCCATGAGAGTCTTCCTTTTTTGTTGGCTTTTTGCTTTTGTACTTAGAAGAATAAAATTTGAATTCCTCATAGGATTCTTCGTCATTTGTAATTCTGAGTTTCTCCTGCGGGAACTCAAATTCATAAAGATGATAATCCCGCCAACCCATTGAAAATTGTATTGTGTCATGCAGGCGTCTGAAGGTAACATCCGCCGGGATAACTACCCTTCTCCATATTAGCGGTTCGGAATTAATCAATTCGATTTTTATTTGATAGGCTTTCATAAGCTTCACCTGAATTCTTTTCCGGTTATTTTTTTAATAATTTTGCAAAACTGTTTCCATTCTTCCGGAAACTTATTGCTACCATATTTTCTGACGGTTCTCTCGTCAGTAATTATTTCAATGCTCCATTGGGTCCCGTCACAGACTCCGGGTTCTATGTACTTACCTTTCCAATTCAGCAGGTTAATCTCTTTTAAACACTTAATGAATTCTTCTGCTGTTTTTGTTCGAATGGATCTTGTACTGGCTTCTTCAGAACCGCCCTCGTTGAACAGCCATGTAGTTTTAAGATTTGTCAAATCAATAGTTACACGATAATAACCACCGAAGTAACCACCCACTGATGCTTTAAGCCCTTTGATCTGACCGTATGCGATGTCAAGCACCTGCTCCCGGTTCCACTCATTGTTACAATCCTTGCAGTGGTATTCAGGACTGCCCTCTATAATGCAACAACCACCCAATTTTACCTTTCCGGCTTCGGCTTCCTGGAAAAGCTTAAAACTTGGCATGCCATATACAATTTTAACCGAATTCTTAGACCCGCATTTAGGGCACTTTTTATAATTAACAGCCACTTTTCCGCACCTCTTTGCTACGATAAACTCATCACGCTCCACATTACAAACCTCGTTTAGCTCATTTAGCCCCATGCCTCTCCATGCTCGCCGGTTCTTAGCATTCCAGACATATCTTGCTCATCATCTTCTCTATACAATCATCATCCTCCAGAAAAAGCACATTTCTGCTTTCAAACTCAGGTCTCCTAACTCCAAAATGAGCGCTGGCATCTGCAGCCGGTGTGCCGGAAATGATGAAGGAATTCAAAATTATCTGTTTTTCTGTACAGGATGGCTGCAACTGGGCTTCCTTTTCCTTGATGGTTTTATAAAATTGGATTTTAGGATTATTAATATTCTTTTCCAGCATCATAATGCCTTTTGGGTCAATAAAGGTAATATACTGCTTGTCATCTTCGGCAATCCACATAATAAAGTCCGGATAAAAATTGCCTGCTTCAAAAAAGCCAATACCAACCTTACTCTTGTTGCGGAGCAGGTACAGCCTCTTTTCTATAAAAGCAGATGGATTTTCATCACAATATTTCTTAAGTCTGTCAATAAACAGCTTTTCATCGCTGTTTAAGCTTACAGGCGAAACCTCAATACGGATTCCTTTATCTATAGAGATAAGAGGAGTGTAAATGTGGTTGTAAAAATCAAAATAGCGGAAATTCAAATGCTTATCCTCGTACTTGCCCAAACGCCTGTTTTTTTCCAAAGCATCCTTTATTCCCTCTATCAGCTCCGCAAATTCGTCAAATTTCTCTTTGTTAAAAAGAGTAATATTATACTCGTCGATAAAATTCTTATCACTGGATTTTAAGTCTCCGTAAACCAGGTGTGGCGCTTCCCACTCTGCCTTATGATATTTAAAAAATCTGTCCAGATAGTTTTTCAGAAGCATCACACATATATCATTGATTCTTCCAATTTTATCAAAACTGTCGGTTTCCATCAGTGCTTTGGGAACAAACAAAGTGTACCAGCCTTTTTGTTTGAGTATTTCCGGCAATAATGACTTTTCGATACTGATATTGTAATAAGCCTTTTGGTTTTTGTATTGCAGCAGTTCGGCATAAAGCTTATCCACATCTAAAAATGCGATATGATGTGGCTCCAATACAGCCTCGTCCTTTTGATATTTTACATCTTCACTCCTGGTAGAGGTAAGGCTTTGGACGGTAGCATTATAATCAATCTTGATTTTATTTTTGACCAGGTTGTCCATAAACCCGTCCGAAGGTGTGGTAAGGATCAGCCGTTTCGATTGTTTTTTGAAATTGATACCGTCCTTGACCTTAATCACCTTCAGTTTATCCTTCACATCATGAAAACGGCTTACTACAGGGAGCCTGAACTCTCTGATGGAGTCATTCAGATCCATATCTTCCTTTTCAAGATATTCTTTGAATTGTGCCATATAATCGGCTTTTACGCCAAATATAGTTAAGGTTTCTATTTTGTTAATATACCTTGGCACTTCAACATGGTAGTCCAGTTTGGAACTGCGCTTGAGACAGTTTCCGTAACCTTTAAGCCTTACCCCCCTGCCAAAAAGCTGAATGGCCTGAGACCCTTCGCCTTTAGCAAAGTTAATCAGCCCCATGGTGGAAACCCGCCAGCTGTTCCACCCTTCTGTAAACTTTTTAGAGCCTATAAGTATATTAATCCTGGAATTTTTATCATTTATTTTTTTAAACAGAGACTCATTCTCAAACTGGTTTTCATCGGTAACAATCCCGGTCTTTCCTTTTTCAATATTCTTAATCAGCTCGCTGTCGCCGCCAGCACCAACGTTGATGACCCCGAAAAACTCATTGTCGCTGCCAATCCGTAAACCGATTTCTCCACCCAACTGCTTTAGATTTACCAAGTGTAACCTGCCTGGGGAAGTTGTCTCAAAAACGATTTTTAACACATCGTCATAAACAGAGTCAGCATCTCGCTTAAACAGATTTTGCAGATAGGAAAAATCGCCATAAAACAGCTCCTGTCCTCTTTCATCAAGGAGTCCGGTATTGTCATCCAGCAGCATTTTGATCCGGCTTACGGTCTTTTCTTTATTCGCTGTAAAGCCGTTAATAAAGGCCAGGACTTCCTGCACGTCGGTTAATTCGTCCTTGCTGACGGTTTTATTGACGCTGTTACCCACAAATACCAAGAGCGGCTTTTCAATATTGAAGGGGACAAAAGCCCCTCTATCACTCTGATAAATTTTCATTTGCTGATAAAAACTGAGTAAACAACCCGTTAAATACATCTCCTGCTGTTCTCTGGAAAGACTCTCTTTCAGGTTGTAAATACGGTATTCTTTGCCATAGCCGTCGTTATAGAAGTACTTATAGGAATAGTCAAATATAATGGCCTTGCCGTACTGATGAGCAAGAGCCTCAGCCTCTGACTTTGTTTTTTCCTCCTTGATAGCCTGCTTAAAAGTCGCTGAATACTCAAAGGAAAACCCGTTCTCCGACAACCGGCTGCGAAAATCGTACCACACATTTCCGGAGAGTCCTTTGTGCCCTTCATCAACCAGGACAAGGTTGTTCTGCTCGAAACTGTCCACAGAAACTGTCTTCACCTTCCCCTGCTCTTCCAGCTTGTTAATGTCGATAACCAGCACTTCATCTTTTTCCTGCAGGGTATCCTTTTCAAAGAGGCGGCAGCGGATGCCGGAAAGCTTCATTTCCTCAATGTGCTGGTGCGATAAACCTTCATTGGGCGTAAGAAGAATGATTTTATTTAGCGCCAAGCTTTTGTTATATTCCTGCGCCCTCTTAAAGTAATGTTGGAATTGCAGGATATTAACATGCATAATTAACGTCTTGCCGCTACCTGTAGCGCACATAAAGGCCAGCTTGTTCAAGCTGTCCGATGTATAATCTGAAATTGTTTCTCCATCGCTTTTAGTATTGAATTCATGCAGGAAATTATTTAAGTCAGCAACAAAGTTCTCCCTGTCCAGGAAGTACCTGTCAAGATACATCTCGGTAAAAAGGAGAGCAAGATACTGGAAATATTTTAGGGTAAGCCCGCCACGACCCTCTCCGATATGCTGGACATAACGGAAGATGTTTTCATCATATTCCTTCAGCTTGTCCTTATTTAAAAAGCCCAGCTTAACATACTTGCGTACTATAAATTCATGGAAATAGGAGGTGTTCTCTTCATTATACCCTTCCAGATCAGCAGACCTCATGTCTTCCGCCAGTTCCCTGAAATCTCTTTTGCCAAAGAGGGAAAGGAAGTACTTATTGAGCACCAGGCAATCATTGAGATTGATGGCTTTATTTGCTTTCTTGGTCTTCTTTGCCCCCATCATCACACCTCCTCGAACATTCTCTTCTTAAATTCAAGCTCGATTAAATGAACCTTCCACTGCTGGTTGTCCTTGCGGAGGTTTTCTAAATTGTTGTCTCCATTGACATAGATAACATCAAAGTCCTTACCTTTAGCTCCAGCGCAATATTTAATGAAGTAGCTGTCTAAAGCTGCGTTGTCAGCTGCCAGATCATCGGTAAGGCTGCGCCAGATAACAAGAGCTTTATCCCCATTAGGCATAATGCCTTCCACTGTTTTAAAGGTATATTTCCCTTCCTTGTCTTCTGTGAGCATTACTGCATTTTCATATTCACCCTTAGGATCAGGGACGGCATTAAAGCGGGCAGCAGCTTTTTGTCTCGTAACAGTAAGGCCAAGGAGGTAATTAAAGGTTTCCACCAGGTCAATGGTTGTTTCTTTTGTCTCATTATTTTCAGCAATTTTCATTTTATAGGCAAAAGGCTCCTTAAAGCGGTCAAGGCTTAAGAGGCTGCCCCTGCTTTCAATGTCCAGCATATAGGATACAAGGTACTCGTTAAAGAATTTTGCATCCATCCTCAGCTGCTTTTCCTGCTCAGGCGTGCGGCTAAGCTCGATATTATTCAATGTATCCTCATAGCTTTCCAGACGAATGTATTTAAAAATCTGTGAAACACCGGTATTTCTGTTTTGTGGCTTGCCGTCCTTCCAATCTTTAGCGTAGACAACCTTTTTAATCCTCGGCTTGGTAACTGTGTTGAAATAATTGCCCATTTCCACAAGGATATATTTACGGTTGCCTCCGTCTTCGCGGTTGAGGTCTATCACAGCATGACCTGTTGTGCCGGAGCCGGCGAAGTAATCGAGAATAGTATCGTTTGAGTTAGAAACAGCATATATACAGTCTCGTACAGTAAATATTGATTTTGGGTAATCAAATAACTTATTACCCAAGCCTAAGGAACTAAGTACTTTTGTACCATAATCTCCAGCATTATAGAGCGGCGAATACCACATAGTCTTGAATTGTTCAGTTGCTTTTGCAAATTTAATCTGCAAATTCCCCTTTCTTGACGTATCAACTTTTAAATATTTTTTAATCTGTTCTACTGTTTGTCTAGCATATCGCCATTTTCTTTCTATCCCCTCATCATCAATAGGATAAATTTCAATTATTCCATCATCACGCAAAACATTTGAAGATGTGGGATGAAAATCGTCTTCGCAAACATTGCCAAATCCAATGATTTGATTATCTTTTACATAAATAGGGTAAAAACAATTAGCAGCATCTTCTCTTAATGATTCACCGCCCCAGTTTCTTAAATTCGAATATTCCCACTCATTTTCAGGGATTTCAACCCTGTTTAATTCTTTTAGGGTCTCAGGCATTACAAATATTGCATATTCATTTGAAAATGAGAAATGATCACCTTGTGTCCCTTTTTTGTTATGCTCAACTGATACAGATACAATATCATAATTGGGATAAAGCTGTTTTAATAATGCAAATAATCCATTATGCTCATATTTATCAATAGCTACAATAATAGAACCGTCGCCGGAAGATAATTTTCGACTTATATTTAACCTGTTTTCCATTAAAGATAACCATGATGAATGCTTAAAATTGTTTTTATATACAATCTCACTAGAAGGTGAATTATACGGTGGGTCAATATAAATACACTTTATCTTTTCTCTATACTTCTCCTTCAGCAAATTCAATGCCTGAAAATTTTCACTGTGAATTAAGAGGCCGTTTGTCTCCTCATCTAAATTGTCAATGCTCGCAACCAGCCTCTCCTTGAATTCTGTTGTAAAATGCTTTGTATCCAGCACAAGGTTTTTATTCTGTTTTAAAAAATCTACGGTCAGCGGATTGGAATAAGCCTCTGTCATCAAGTCCCCGGCAATCTCATCGATGGCATACAGTTCCACCCATTCCTGCCGTTGAGCATCATTTGCAGCTATTTCGGGATAGAAGCTCTCATCAATCTTATCAAGGGTGATACACCAGTTTGTTTCAACCACAAACTTTTTCTTGAGCCACAGCTTTTTCTGAAAGTCCTCTATTTGCGCCAAAAAGTCAATAATGGTGCGGCCTACCTTTTTAATGGCCTTCACCTTGGCCAGGTAGGCATTTACTTTCACTTCATTGTCGGTGTCCAGGTCGTCCAGGTGCATTATCTCGGCTTTTATGTAAAAATCCAGTTCCCTGTTCAAGAAACCGCGCAAATCTTTGTGAATAAAATAATCGAAGGTGTTCTTGGCAACATAGGTTTCCAGGTGCTTTTCCAGAATTGTGCGGGTCTTATTTTTATCTGTTGGAGCAGGCATGTTTATGGCCCAGACAAAGCGCTTTAAGTCGGCATTTTCTGAAACGGCGCCTTTAATTTTATCAACGGCGGATTTATTTAATTTAGAATTATCTTTCAGCTTGTTTACGCTATCCTGCTCACTTGCAGGAACACGATATTCAAATTTTATTGTAAGCTCATTACCCTCCGCTTCCAGGAAGTTTTCATCCAGCAGAATAAATTCGCGCTTTTTGTCATCACTTTCTTTGTTGTTATTTTGCTCGGTATTGGCGTCAACCAGCTTAAAATGAATCGTATACTTTTCTCCATGTACATCCACCTTAAAGGAATAATCCCTGAAGTTTTCACTGGTTTTGATATAGTATTGGTCATGGTTGGCCCAGTAAAGTTTGACTTCTTCCCCCTCATAGGGAATAGCATAAACACCTTCTTTGTAGCGGCGTTTGCTGATGAAATCTCCCTCATCATAGTAACGGCTGAAAAAGTTATATAAAGCTGAATAAACATCACTTTCCAGCTCGGCAACTCCTGTACCGGAGGCAAGCAACGCCTTATATTCGGCATATTCTTCCCTTAGCTTGCTGTCCTCTACCTTAACCCCTACGCTTTCACACTGCTTCTCAATTTCTTCAATACGCTTTCTTACCTGGCTGTTGTCGGTAGCATATTTCGATAGTATGGAATTAACTTCACTGGCAAGAGTATTTTCAATGAAGTTATTGATCTCATTTTTTCGGATATTCATGATGCGGTATATGCCAAAGTCAAGATCTGATTTCTCCAACTCAAACATGTCCCTTAAAAGTTTGGTAAAGCGTTGCAGTTTTTCGCTCATTGCCTAACCCCTCCTGTCCTAGCATCTATCTTCTTTTCATTAGTCCTGGTTTCTTCTCTTTTAAACCTTGCATCTGCTGGTTTTGGGGCATCTTTAGGAATTGCCCATACCCAGCCAAGGCGCTTGGCTCCATCAACTCTGCCCTGTTCACACAGAACCTGCACCCGCCGTTGGGATATGCCCCATTTTTCAGCAGCTTCTTTCGCAGTAATATATTCCATTTCTCATCCCTCATCGAAATGTAGTTTTCTAGGCTCCAGCAATTTCTTAATCCTCAATCCCATAAAATAATGGTTTATCTTTAATCAGCTCTTCCATCCTTTTAACCACACTGTCTATTTCGGCACTTTCTTTAAAATTATTTGATTTCAATGCTTCTATATAAGATTCCAATATTTCAGCAGGTTCTATAAAACTTATATTTTCCGGCTTATTGCTGAGCATGACTTGTGCGTCTATAAATGCACCCATACTGTTGATCACAATATTAAGTAATTTCCCCGCACGCTCACAGTTTCCTTGTATCATCTCATTCCTTGCCTTCAAGGTTAAACTGCGGATATCTTCTCCCCATATGGCATAACGTGAATGAGTAGCTTTAGCCTCTTTATCACAATCATTAAAGATGGCCCGCTCCAACCTGTCCATTACCCATTCCTCGCTATTGCCCTCTTTCATACGTTCAAGAACTACTGGATTTTCCATTCTTTGGAGATTATAAAAATCCAGTATGCATCTTATTAAAGAATTCACTTGCTTCAAATAAACACCCCTTCTTTCTTGCCATCCAAAACTTTTCTACTTATTCCAAACCATCATCTTCAGCAGCGCTGGTAGACTTCGTTTCAATGGTTTTCACTGTTGTCCGTTTAGCAATATATCCCCTGTAAACAGTTTTTTTATCTTCATCCTCAAATTTTAGAGGTACATATTCGACCTGGTACCAGTACCGTTCTTCGCTAATTATCGTGACGATTTCATTTTTTGTAACGGTATATACAATTGGAGCTGCTTTAGAAGGTTCTTTTCTTATTGCTGCTTTATCTGAAACGATGGTAGCCTGATGCACAAAACCAGCTATCGTCACTATTGCACTTATTATGGTAATTATCGTAACAATTGCTTGTAAAACCCGCATAACTATAGGATTTTTTTCCTGCCATTTTATTATTGCTGCATTTAGCCGTTGCTGCCAGTTTGGAGAAGAATAAATCTCTGTAATATCATTTGCAAGCTCTTCCTCTTCGATAGAGGTTAAAGATACCTCGTCAATTTCACTATCAAAATTGTTGAATATCTGAGAATACTCGTCTTCAGGAAATAAGTTCCCTAACAAATTGTTATAAGCAGTGGTATTTATTATGTTTTGGAAAAGGTTTTGATAAGTATTTAATGAATCTATAATGAACGACAGCCTGCTGTTATTAAAATTAATCCTCTCAAGGATTGCTATAGAATTCTCAAACATACTGCCTAAACGCTTAGGCATAATACCTTCAATCCTATTTGCATAAAGAATTGCCTCTCTGATTGCAGGCGTATTGACAATATCTAAAGCTCTTTGTACTTCAGAAAAAACCGCAGCATTAGGCAATACAAGCTTTTCAATACGCGGAAAGAGTTTGTCCATTTTCTCTGCATATGAAAATGCAGAAGTAAATTCTGTGCTTTTAAAAAGATTGGCAATATAGTCTTGCTGTTGTAGCAACCGACTAATAGGAGTCTCAAACATGGTTGCTATATTAAGCCTTGATGCTATTCCTGTCAACCTACTGATTCTATCCATTTGTTCCATATATCTATTCATCGTCCTTAATGGCTTCTCCATCTTACCCTTTGACATTTCTACCGAAAGCCCCCCCACCTAATCGCAAGCCTTTCTGATTTGACTTACAGCAAGGTATTTGCATTCTGTTTTAACTGATATATCCCATTGACATATCTCTTAAAAGTTATAATCATACAAAATATATTATATTCGAAACTACGAATAATGGCAAGTATTCCCTTCATAATTAAAGATAATTTTCAATTGGTTCTCTCCATCAATGGAATATATCTAACTATAACAATGCCCATAAGCTCATAAAGCCTTTCATAGCAAGACTTTATGAACTCAAAATAAATATACTGAACTAGCTGCAATCGTTTTCCCCTTCTCTTCGGCCTAAAATGAATGAGTATATTGAAAACTATCCTGGTTTTCTTCTACTGCCGCTTCGCCTAATGCAATCACTTCATAATTTGCTTTACTGTTACACTGATGAGGAATTTCTCCGTTTTCCGCCATGGAAGAATAGCGTGTTCCGCCTACAACAATGTGATCTAAAACTTTGATTTCAAGAGGATGAAAAATATCAACAAATCTCTGTGTCAATGCCCTATCTTCCGGAGAGAAATTTGTGGAGCCGCCAGGATGATTATGGGCTAAGATTATAGCCCTGCAATCACAGGCAATAGCATATTTCAATACCTCCCTGGGATAAACAACTGCTTGTCCAACACTCCCTTCAGACATGGTTCTTGTTTCAATCACGTTATTGCCGTTATCCAAAAAAGCAACCATGAACCTCTCTATATCCTTCATTCCACCTAAAAGAGCCAAAAAATACTGTCCCGATAGGGTAGATGAATTAAGCGTAATCTTTTTCTCACTTTCGTAGATTTTTCTAAATTCATCTCATCTTCCACCTTTCATGTTATTTATCCACTAAACTATTTTGTTTCTTTGTCTGACGTTGAATATTTTTTAGAGTGGGCAGTTCACTGCATAGCTCACTGTGAACCGTACCACAGTTCACCAAATAAACAGACTGCCCCCCTGGTGTAAAGTAAGGTTTTTCAGAGTTACCCCATCCCTGTTTTTAAAAAATATATGTTGCTGCTCTTACCCCCGTTTTCACGCCACCGCTGCTCTTTGTAAAGATAACCGCTCTTTTCAAGGTCTGCGATGGCTCTTTTTACGGTACTCCGTGACAGCTTCAGTTCTGCGGCGATGGTACCGATCGCCGGATAGCATTTGCCGTCCCTGTCCGCCCTGTCACGAAGGTACATGTAGACGGCTACAGCCCTATGGGGAAGCTCTGATGCATAAAGCGATTCAAAATAGCCCATCAGACACCTCCTAATCTGTGCGCAGCGGAGTCTCCATTTGCTTATGTGCTTTTATCTTTGTTTGCAGCCTGGACTTCAATGCTTTCCCCTGAATCTCTTCAGCAGGTGCAAGGGATATGCCGCCTTGAGCTGATGTGGAGTATGGTTCCTGTTCTTCTATATCTTCATATGATATGTGCCTTTTGACGATTTCCTCTTCAAGTTCTTTTTTATCAGCATAGGCCACCTTGCGGGCGGATTTTTCCTGCAGCTCATACACCTTTTCAAACCGGATGCCCCATTCCATGAACAGCTTTAAATTGGTTTTCATAGGACAGGCGCCGGTCTTTGCGACAATGAAGCTGCCTTTTGGCAGGGTCTTCAATTCGTCGGGAGTCATCAGGGGACGCTGGATCATTTGCAGGGATTGGGACGGATCATGCTTTCCCCGGGTGACCGAACCTGATAAAACCGTCTTATTGCCAAGGCTTCTGGAAAGTATCTCCGCTGATTCCGAGTTTGGGGCAAAGCCTCCGAAGATGGTATCCTGGCAGTTGTCGATGATGATGGCAGCCCCTTCCTTGCCGTAATTCTTTTCAAGCTGCGCAAAGCTCTGTATGATAGCCACGATGGAAACACGGCGGGAACGGGAAGCAGAAAACATCATCTCTGCACATTCAATTTTAGGTATAGTGCCGATCTCATCCAGGTACATCATGACACGGTTTTGAAGCCTTCCACCCTGTTCATCGGCCACCGACAGTATCTCCCGGTAGAGCTGCTGGACAATTAAAGAAATTAGAAAATATTTTGTATTGTCTTCTTCCGGCATGACAAGGAAGATGGCAGACTTTCTTTTGCAAAAACGCTCTGCATCGATGGCAGTGTCAAAGCACAGTATCTGCTCCAGTTCCGAGTCCAGGAATGCATTCAACCGGGAAAGGGCTGTCGACAGGACGCTTTGCATGGCCTGCTCCGCAGTGTTTAATGCCGCTCCTGCAAACCATCTTGCCTTATGCTCTGACGGAAGCTTTTCAATGAGCAGCTGGAACTGATTTTTGCCTTTTACGCCGGAAGGAGCCAGCAAGTCCTGTATGAGCTTAAAGACCGATATGATATGGCGTTTTTCGTTTGGACAGTATTCCGCCACCAATAAAATGACGGCGGTCAGCAAGCCTTCGGCTGCATCGTAGAAAAATGCATTCTGGCCGTAGGAGCCTGCATCCAGTCCTCCGGAGTTAACGATGGTTTTGGCAATAATCTTTGCATATTTCTCCGCCCTGGCTTTTGCTGGGAGATTATCAGGATTGGCAAGGTATTCATCCATATATTTGTTTACAAGGTGCAGCATATTGTTGCCGTCGCTGCGGGTAGGGTTTCTCAGGTCAATGACGGACACATCGTAGCCATAGTAGTCCTTGGCGATGCATCCGTAATTCCTGTAAAGGTCGCCCTTGGTGTCGGTGGTAATAAAGCTCATCCCGGAAGCACAAGCATATTCCAGATTGGGATAAAGGAAATTTGCGGTCTTGCCGACCCCCGCCGCACCGATCATCAATGCATGCACATCCCCCTGGTCTACAAGAGCGGTGACCGATCCTGGAGCCGTTTTGCATCCCACAACCAGCCCCTGCACCTTGGGCAGGTTGATGCCCTTGCGCCACCGTTCCGGCTCATAGGGTACATGAGCATAGGTCTTCTTTATTTCATTCTTCGTTGCGAACCTTGCCGTGCCATGCTGACCGTCACCCACCGTCCTGGCCTTGATGCCGTTTAATGTATAGTAATGAGCCAGGAGAACGATAAAACCGATGACTCCAAACATAGTTGCAGCAGCTATGATTAAAGTAACCACCTGTGATGCTTGCATTGGTTTCCTCCTTCTTTTAAAATTAAGAAAGCCATGCGCCAATGGTTTTTCATTCGCACATGGCTTTCTTCAAATATGCAGTTATAATATTGCTAAATACCAGGCTGCATAAATTCTTCGCAAACAGCCTGCATATAATCATCTCTGCCTTCATTCTGCTTTTGCAGGGTTTCAATTTTTTGCTCCTGGCTTTCGAGGCATATAAAAATTTGAGCCTTGACACAGTTTAGTGCAAGACCCATATACGATGCGATTAATTTTTGCTTATCCTCAAGGGTACGGATTCCAGATGTGTTGAGCTGATCATTAATGGCATTGACATCCTGCTGGATATCCTCTGCTTTGGTTTTCAGCTTTCCCCGGTCCTGGTGCGGATGATAGCTGTGACAGAGTTCATCGGTCAGTTGCTTAAAATTCATCGGTTTTTCAAGCTGCCGGTATTGCGCCATCACTGCAAATAACGCATATACCGCCACGCTTAGCAGCTGTTCCATCAGGACAGCCTTTTGTCCATCGGTTGACCTGGATGATAGCATGAGGGGCACTGCTTTTTCATAGAGCTCCATCAGCATTTCATGGGGATTTTTCACGGATTTGATAGTGCTGCACAAGTAACGAATCTCTCCGCACAGCTCTTTGCAGGCTGCAAGCTTCGGATGCGGTTTTGCCGGAACCGGTGTTATGCCATGCTGCGCTTTCAAGTCCTCATTCCAATCCTTGCATGCGGGCTGTAAATATGCAATGCAGGCGTATCCTTTTTCATGCAATATGTCTGTAAGTCGCCCGGAAGCTTCTATACCGGCAGGATCATTGTCAAGGCACAATACCACATTTTTAATGTGAATATTTTTTGACAACACTTGAACCAAGGCATGTTCAGCCACACCGTCCAGCGCTACATAGCTGTGCTGCTGCCAGCCGTTCTTATGCAGGGTGATAAATGACAGCATGTCGATGGGAGCTTCAAATACATACAGAATACTGCTTGTACCAATGTAATTGAAACTGTATTTTGGATCTGAGCCTTCCACATTGCCACGGTAACCAGCAGCATTGGAATAGGTTCCCCTTTTATGTGCATGCCGGGCAGTGCCGTTTTCATCACAGCCTACAAAAACAACATTGTGATATTCCTTATCCTCATATATTTTTTTCTCTCTGACAAAGTGGGTGAGGACATCCCGGTCAATATACCGCTGCTTCAAGAGGTAGGCATATACCCGGCGCATATTATCTGCAGCCTCCGGCAGTACGAATTTTTTTTGTTCTGCTTCCGGCGCCTTTTTATCACTTTGCTTAAACGCCGTACCCTGTTCGCCGCCCAGCAGCAGTGTCACTGCATCAGGGAATGAGAGGCCATAAAATTCCTGCACAAAATCAATGGCCAGACCGCCTTGCCCGGCGCTGTGGCGGAACCACCGGTTGCCCCGGATTGTCACGCTGTCATGACGCTTCCACCGCCACTCCCTGCCGGAGCGTATGAGCTGCTCTCCCTGCCGTCTGAGAAAGTCCACAATGTCAACGGAGTTTGCACGCTGTTTCTGCTCATCGGTAAAATGTACGTACTCTGCCATAGCCATCCTCCTTTGTCAGCATTTCCGCTTGCCCGACCTGCGAAAATAAGCCACCCTTTTCACAGGTGGCTTCAGTCTTGAGAATATATAAGAGACGGGGAGCTTTTCTTTTTTCTGTAGGTAGTTCTTCTTCATGCGAATTCCTCCTAATAGCTTTGATGTGGCGCATGGTCGTTATATGCGTGGCCTTGCGACAGTTTTTTCTCCATGATTTTTTTGCGAAGCTTGCGGTCAACATGGACGAGAGGATTGCCAAAAGCTTTCTGATACTCCTCTCTAAAGATATTGCCCAGGTGATGCATCAAGCGTGTTGCTGCAAGGAGTATGGATGGGTCTTTGAAGGAATCCATGCGTTCCAGCAAATACTTTGCATAGATATTTCCCTGTGCTGTAGCTGCCGACAGCCAATACACTGCTGTTTCCTTATCCTGCCTGACATCATGCCCCAAAAGATACAGTTTGCCGAGGGCATATTGCGCATACTGATTGCCTTGTTCTGCAGATTTGGTGAACAGTTCCACAGCCTTTACGGCATCTTTCTCTAGATGGTTTCCTGTAAGGTACAGCTTCCCCATTGCATACTGTGCGAGAGCATTTTCGTTGTCCGCAGCTTTCCCCAGCCACTGTAATGCCTTTTCAATATTTTCATGCTCGCTGTCTGATTTGAGATAAATCCTGCCGGGCATATACTGTGCGTTGACATTTCCGAGCTTTGCAGATTTCTCAAAATATGTGGTGGCAGCAGTAATATCACCATCATCTTCTATTGATATATCCTGTTCCTCGTCCGGCTCAAAAGTGAAATGGTGACTGCCGATATTTAACGCTTCGGCAATCACCATGTTTTTAATGCTCTTGAATTCTTTCTGCTGTGAAAGCGGAAGAGGTAGCGGCAGCTTGTCAGCATACGTGCTTAAAACTTCATTACGCATTTCGTACCAGCTGCTGTAAAGCTCTGCTACTCTTTCATCCTTTGCAAGCTCATCGACAATCTGATTAACAAGTGCCTTGAGGGGGGCTTTCAGGTAACCGTATTGCTTCTTGCCGGAAGTATGCTTGAGCTTTTCAACAAGGTATGCAATCAATTCCTCTATATTTTTATTTTCACATATCCCTGAACGAATTTGAGCAATGATGTCCTGCATGGTCACACGGCTCTGTCTATTCAGAGCATTGCGTCGTTCCGTCTGCTTTTCATAAATCTGCATCAAGTCCTGGCGGAAGATTTCCCGTGCAAGACTTCCCCGCATGTTTTCTATCCCTTGCTTTGTGACATAGGCTTCTTTAGGATTGATGGAGTAAGCAATCAGGTGGATGTGCGGGTGATGGCTCTCATTGTGAAAAGCAGCATACCATCGCAAATTTTCCGGAGCGATCTTCATGTTTTCCGCGATGACGTTCCGTTGTGCCCGGATCAAATCCTGCCATGATTTTGCGCAGTCATATCCCAGCCTCTCTGCATCTTCGCGCCGGAGGGATACAATATTTGTCCACACATTTCCGGGATGATTGGACACTTCCTCAGCAACCTTTGAAAGTACAACAGGTACACCTTCATCTGTAAAGAGTCCGTGGCTGCCGATCTTTTCAACTCTCGGACGATTGGCGATATATTCTACAAAGTTTTTCTTTTTACCAATCAGGTCGAGATTGTTCTCAAGGGCAATGGAGATAAACTCCGATGCATTTTCCCTGGTAGGATTGTTCAGATAGTCCTCGTACTCAAACAAGTCAGAGGTTTCCGGCAGCGTTTTCAGGATTTCAGAAATCAACTGCTGCTGGTTTTTTGTCGCAGGAAGGAGGCGTGAGCTGTCGGAGACTTTTTCAACACCCTCACGGGTAGCCACATATTCTACAAGATTGACCAAGTGTGCTTTGGGTGCATTTTTTAAGTACCGGTATTTGAATATGATCCTGGGCATAGCATATCACCTTACTTACCCTTTTGATATTTCACTGCCTCCTCAAAGGTGACGGAGCCGATGGTCTTTTTTACATCGTTGATGCATTTCCCCCGGAGCTTTTGCAGCAGGGTTTCATCGATCTCGGCGGTAGACGCAAGGACATTCATCATCATGGACATCTCCACCGCCAGCTTGAAAAGCAGCCGTGCAATACGGTTTTCGGAGCTTTCAACAATACCGGAAAGGGTGGAAGTGATTGCACTGGGAAGATATTTGTTGTTTTCACCGGATGTGATATATCCGCTGTAAAAGTGAATGGCCTTTTCTATATACTCGCTCCGGCTTTTGCAGTTATCCTTCGGGAAAAGCTCGTCTGTCTTTTTTATGGTTTCAGGATACAGCCACAGGGGAATTCTCTTTTTATTCTCCTCTGCCACTCTCAATCCACCTCCGTTCCTTGTCTGGATTCTATTTACATATTCGGCAACCACCTGTGAGGTGTACCTGTAAAAGCCTTTGCATACGGGAAAAACCCGGAGTTCCGACCACCTGCGAGGTAACCACAGTCCTGCTCAGGTGCACCTGCTTCAAAGTCTTTCAGCCCGCATTGCGGGCTGATGTGATTCGAGGGGAGGTCGCTTGCGACCACCCCTCTTTAACCTGCACCGTTTTCGACCCCATGGTTCACCCCTGCTGAGGATAATAAAAGCCATGCCTGCTGCCGTCTTCTTTATGCTCTCAACAAGCCCCAACAAGGGGCGGAAAACTGCCCAAAGGTATATAGACGCCACCTTCCCCCTGAAAAGGCCGCACAAGGGCACACAGCCGCCAAATATGCGGCTTTTAGTATGCTGTTTACACGGTGGTGTTGACTTCATTATTGGCAGCAGCCGTAGAGGAAGGCCGGGCCGGTCTTTTCGGCTTTTCCTGCACCCTGGAATCCCGGCTTTCAATGTACTCACGAACTGGTGCGGGGACATGCTTTTCGTAGAGCTTTTGCATCACATCGTCCAGTTCATTGTCAAGGGCAATGTCATTTTTGCCCATGTACTGGCGTATGGCGCAAAGCTTCTCGGTGTCGTATTGAATTTGGACCGTTGCCTTTCTCATAGTGGGTTCACTCCTTTACAAAATTTCTGTATTGCAGGAAAAAGTAAGCCATGTTGGTGTACTTTCCTAGCCTGCCATTATAACGGCGGCAGGAAATTGAGCCAACATGGTCACAGTTCCTCCAGTGCATGGATCAGGCTGCCGGGGAGATCGGACAGCTGAACATCGGCATTTGTTTTCCCATGCAGCGTGTTTTGCAGTGGCGGCACAGCATTTCGCAGTTCGTCCCTGACCGCTTGCCGGACAAGCTGTTCCAAGCTTTCCGTCTGATGCGCCGCCAGGATGCTGGTGACCACATACTCGGTGCGCTGCCTGCTGGCCTGCCGTGCAAACAGTGCCTCGGCTTCCCGATGCCTTGGGTTGTCCATATCAAAGGATAGATAGTATCGTTTTCGCCCGGACATATGCTCACCCCATCAGGAGCTTGTAACCGTCCGCATTGGCAAACCGGTTCAGCACCGCCACAGTATTGAGATCGCTCCTGTGCAGCATTGGTTCCAGCAGTTCCGCACCGCCGCCCGCGAACACCGTGGGGAGCCGCAGGTCAAGTCCGCGCTCCCGGAGCGCATTGAGCAGCTCCTTGCAGTAAGCCGCCACAGCCTGCTCCACCACAGCATGGATCAATTTGCTGTCGGCGTGCTGGATATCCCCTCGAATCGCGTCGGTGATGAGCTCATCCGACAGGAGGATGTCACTGCGCTGGAGCGTATCCTGTATGCGGCTGTAGAGGGTAATGGTCCCCATGCGCAGGCTGGCACAGCTCGACCTGTCCAACCGGAAGTCATGGAGTGTAAGTACATCCACCGTATACCCGCCGATATCCACCAGCGTGATGCTGCGGTAATCCTTCAGCCGCGTATAATACCGGCACAGCGCCGCATGACCCTGCGCGAACACCTTGCACTCGGCGATGCGGCAGCGGTAAGATGTTCCCTCGAACAGGAACGAAATATTGTCACGCAGGAAGTATCGACGAAACGCCTCCTTCTGCGTCCCATAGCTGTCAATGGGCAGACCCACGCCAAGGGCGATTTCCGCATTGGTCGTCCCTGCCTTTTTCATGGCGTCTGCAATGGCAGGCAAGGTCAAAATGAAGGCGTCCTGCTCCTTGGTTTTATCCTGCTGAAAGCGCAGACGCCGCTCGCCGACGGCGTAATACCTGCCCTCGTAGAAGAGCTGCATGTCCGGCGTGATGAATTCCTTGTCGCTTGCGGTGTACCCGGAGGCATAGAGCATCCCCTCCGAGGATTTGGTGTTGTAGTTTCCGTTGTCCACACCAACCTTGATCATTGAAATTGGCACCACCTTTTTCTTTTTTGATTTTACATGTTCATGCCCATGCCCTGGGATTCTTCCTGTTCTTCCGGCAGCTCCGGCTGTCTGGCCTGCGAAGATAATGATGCTGATCCAGACACCTCTTGCTCACGCTGGCGGCGGGTCTGCCTTGACTGGCGTTCCCTTTGTGGCTCCGGCTGCTGCTCCTGAGCTCTCTGTCCAGGCGTTTCCTCCTGCGGTGATGCTTGGTCAAGCCTGCTTTCCACATATTCTCGAACGTGTGCCGGAACAACTTTTTCATAAGTTTTATCAAGGTAATCCTTTAGCTCCTGCTCAACATCCAGCTCCTTTTTGCCCATAAAAAAACGGAGTGCATCCAGCTTCTCCGTAGGGAACAGTATCTTCAGTTCCGTTTCTCTCATGGCTCTTTTCCTCCTATAAATTCATTTTCATGCCGGCAGATTCCGGCTCAGCATCATGAAGCCCTTGAGTTTGCTCCTGATGCGCAGCGAGAAAATCACAGGCGTTGGGAAGAAATGCGGCGTAGCGGGCGTAACTGCTTCCCTCACTTTCTACAAGTATACCGTCCGGCCTGTCCTCACCCACTACTAAGAGGCAATGATACACACCTTGCCTATCGCAGTACATGAGATCAATGTTGTTCTGGATAAAGTCATAGTCATCCAGCATGTTTTTAGAAAAAGCATCGTATTGCTGTGAAGTAAGCTCAATTATTTTTTCAATAACGCAGTCCCTGGGCTGAAAATCATAGGTCTTTCTTTCAAAGATGGCCTTGGTCTTTAACATTTTTTCTTCCCTCCTTGGCAAACAAAAAAAGCCATCCCTTTTCGAGATGACTTCTCTTTTAATGTTATGCTGTCGGCTACATGCCCTGGGTAAAATCTGATAAGCCTTTGCGTTCCGGCTTCATACCTTCGACAAGAGCCAGCGTCTTTTCCCATGTCTTTTCGGTTTCATATTTGAGAAACTCATAAAGGGGATTTAAATCCTCGGCTTCATCATACTTTTGCAGGCACTCGTAATACATCCGCTTATCCTCGTTATAGACGATAAGGGGCGGGTGGTTATGGGTCATGAGATAGTAATTCATCAGCGTCCTGCCGACACGTCCATTTCCGTCTGCGAAGGGATGGATATACTCAAACCGCGCGTGAAGGTAGGCAGCGGCTTTCAAAACATCCTTTCCCTCATACGCATTTACTTCGGCAATCAGCTCTGTCAGGTCGTTTTCAACATCTTCCGCAGCGGAGCCCACCTCATGGACGCCGGTTACATAATCGTGCTTTTTAAATTCGCCTGGCCGTTCCTCATTTTCAATATACCTGCGCTCATCGTATGTCCCGCCGGTGAGAACCTTGTGCATCTCCTTGACCAACTCGATGCTGAGAGGCTCCTTCTTGACGATTTTTTCTTTCAACAACTCATAGCACAGCTTTTGGTTTTGCTGCTCAAACAGAGCGCGGGGACTCCCGGTGTAGCCCACAACCCTGCCGTTTTCAAAGATTTCTCTTGTATCGTGGTATGTGATTTCCTCGTTCTCTATTTTCCCGGAATGAAACGCAAACAGGATGCGGAAACTGTCAAGATATTTATCTAAATCAGCGGCAGACGCAATTTTGTATGACTGCCACAGTTCAACAGCCTTATTGTATAGCTCCAAACACACCCCTCCTTTTTTACAATATTTGTTTCATTATACCACACTTTTAATAAGCTTAGACAGAACTATGAAGGTTATAGGTTTATTCTAACATTAAGTCTCGCCATCGGAAGCTACCCATTTTTCTAATCCACGGCATTGTTTTTCACATTGCTTACGGCAGATAGTTTCTTGGGTTTTGCTTTTCACCGTTCACTCGTACCTCAAAGTGCAAGTGCTCTCCGGTGCTTCGGCCTGTAGAACCGACCTGTGCGATGATGTCGCCCGCCTTCACGATCTGCCCCTCAGCGACAAGGATTTTGGAGCAGTGGGCATATATGGTGACGAAACCGCCGCCGTGGTCAATGGCCAGATGATAGCCGTAGCCTGTGTTCTTATAGCGCACAAACAGCACAGTACCATCAAGGGCTGCATGGATCGGTGTGCCTTTGGACGCTCCCATGTCCAGTCCGGAATGTCCTCTGCGCTGGCCGGTGAAAGGATCGGTTCTGTAGCCAAATTCCGAGGTAACCATGCTGCGCCAGTTTTCCCCGAGAGGAGAACAGAAACCGTCCACGCCGGTAAAGGGTGCATCGGACAGCGGCAGTCCGTTTACCCAAGCATCGAATTCTTCTCCATAAGTGGGGACACTGCCGCCGTAATTAATTCGGTAGTAAATCTCCGAAGCGTTGGCCTGTTCCTCATAGGTGATGGTCCTACCAAGGGTGCTCTGAAGGTTTCCGTAAATTTCCGGCAGTGATTTAAGCGGTACAGCTACGGTGTATTCTTCCTCCGAGGTTGTGCCATCGCCATTGTCCACGGCTCGGGTGCGGGTTTCATAACGGACGAAGCAGTCAGCAAAGGCACGGTAGTCCGAGCTGTCCATCCGCAGATTTTCAGAGCCGAAGAACAGAGAATAAAAAATCGCCTTAACCCTTGTACTGTCGATGCTACCGCCCTCCACCAGTGATGATATACCGGAGATGACGGTGTCAAGCATGGCGAAGCTATCCTGCATATCTCGGATATAGGTGGCGTAATCGGAGGGAACCCGGGAAGAGATCGCGCCGCCGTTGAAGCACAATTCTATGGCGTTGCTGTTGTGATCCGCCGCAGCCGAGAGCAGGCTCACGATCATTACAACGATAAGGATGAAGGGCGTCAGGATGGCGGCGACAAGAACGCCGACAGCCTTCCATGTCCTTTTGTTGGTTGCCGCGGCGATGACCGCCCTGACCGCAAGGGTGATGGTTGCGGGATCAGCCATGCTCTCACCACCATTTCAGGCCAAACAGGTTTTCCTGTTCCGGCTGTTGTTCCTTAGCAAGCCGGATGGATTTTTCCACTGCCTGTTCCAGAACCTCGGTGTCAAAGCCCGCGCTTTCATAGCCTTCCAAAATGGTGTTCAAGTAGTAATCCGAGGGCGCGCCGAAGGGATGCCCGTCGTTCATGATATAAACCATCGCAGAAATGGTCTTGCCGTTAAGCTCGACATCAAGGATTTCCTTGCGGTAAAAATGGGGATACCCCTCATAACGGTCAAGAGCCTGCAGGTCTTTTTCTTTCAGTTCCCATAAAAGAACAGGAACATGGCTTCCCTTGAGAGGTTCCACCGTTGCTACCGAACCTCTGCGACCGCCACGGAACAGCAGCTCATAATCCTTAATTTTACTTGCCCCGATTACCTTGGCAGTGGGGCATCTAAATGCCATCTGCTGCAGGTTGAGATTGCTTCCGTACGCAATGTACAAGGTTTTGCTTTTCATGTTTTATCAGTCCTCCTACATGGACATAGAAAGACCTGGGCATTCTTCGGCCTCGGTCTGTTCGATGTCCTCTTGATTTTGTTCTTCCAAAGCTGCGGCTGCCTGTGCCTGTTCCTTTTCCTTCTTCTGCTTTAATCGTTCCTTTTGCCGCTCGGCCTGCTGGGGGTCTTTCCAGGCGATACAGCCGTCTAGATGCTCCAGCAAATGTAGCCGTGCGGTTTTGAATTCATCGCCGATTAAGCCGAGCCTTAAAAGCCAGGTGCGGAAGGTATATTTCTCATTGGTGCTTTGAGTTTTAATGCGGCTGGCGCACCTCTGTGTCAGTGCCTGATGGCTTATGGCGAGGCAGAGCTGGATGTATGCCTTGATCTTTCCGGCATGGGTGGTGCCGTTGAACAGCCTGAATTCAATCGTACCCTTCTGGAACACGCTGTGGAGGTTCAAACAGTGGTAGCGGCTGTTGTGGTAATGCTCATGCCTGCCGTCATTGCCGTTGTACCAGATCCGGCTGACCTGCTCCAGGGTTTTCGGCTTCTTGCGGTTGAGTTCCTCCAAAAAGCTCTGCTCCACCTTTTTGCAGTAGCGGCGTTCCCGTGCCACGCTCACCTGCAGCGCCTTGTAGATCAAGTCCTCCTTGCTGGCCATGATGTTAGTAATGTTGCGCAGGGTGTTGGCGTTGTGGGGCGAAGCGTCCACGTGGACATGGATGCCGCAGCTTGCGTTGGCGATGGCTCCTGCGGCACGAAGCTTGCGGACGATTTCCTGTATGGTTTCGATATCCTCATACCTGCAGATGGGGCTGACCAGCTCCACGCTATAGGTGCTGTCGGCCGGAATAATCCGCCGTCCTTCTTTTTTCTCTGTAGTGATGCTGCCGTCGCTCATGACCTTCCACCGGCGGCTTTGGCCGTCCAGGACAGAATAGATGCCGTAATAGCCCCCGTCATGGGAAACCGGCGTGCTGAAGTATTCCGCCATAACCTGGGCAGCGCGCAGACGGGACAGTCCCGTCAATTCGATTTCGATGCCGAAGCGCTGGTCCTTCATCTCCAAAAACCTTCACCCCCTTGTCGCAGCACAGGCGTTTCACCCATACTGGATTTCTCAGGTTTTTGATCATCTGCCGCCCGCCCTTCCAAAGAGCCTTGCCTTGTGTTCCGGCGCGGTCACCATGAGGTTATACCGCTCGTTGCCGCATTTGTAGAGACACACACCGCGCTGCGGGTAGCGGATCAGGTTATATTCGCTCTGCTCCAGCTGCAGGGTATCGATGTAGAATTTGGCATCAATATTTCCGGCATTAAAGAGGAAGGCATGAGTCGGTATGGAAAACAAAGGCTTGGTATATTCCCGGATGCCGTCAATATTGAAATCCTCCAGGTTCTGGCTGGCAAGGATCACGGCACTGTCCTTTTTGCGGACACGCTTCATAAAGTTGCGGATATACTCGACCGCTGTGAGGTTGGTAAGAAACAGGTAAAACTCATCGATGCTTGCTACCGTATTGCCCTTGGTTAAAAGCTCGTTGGACATGAAAGACAGCACGTTAAACAGCAGGGCATTGCGGATATTTTTGCTTGCCTGCAGCAGTCCTTTCACACCAAAGGTGATGAAATGGCTGCTGGTGATGTTGGTGTGCCCGTTAAAAAATTTAGACTCCGCACCCTTGCATAGGGAGTGGAGTCCAAGGCAGATCTGCTGCAGGATTTCTGCGGTATAGAGCTGGCGTTTGCTTTCATCAAAGGTTTTGTATTCGTTTTCAATCAGCTCATACAGGTCGGACAGGATGGGATAATCGGTGGATTTAAGCCGGTCAAAGTTGCTGTGGTCCGTGATGCCCCATTGCTCATACAGTTTCCCCAGCATGATTTCAATGGTGTCGATCTGCCGGTCGTCAAAATCCTTGTAGGTTCTGAAAAAGTCCTTGAGAAAGCTGACGTGCTGGCTGAGTTTGGAGGTCTGCCGGAACGCCTGCGGCGCTTCAGCATCCCTGGGGTCGCCGTTTTCATCCCATGTTTTCGGTTCCAGCACATTAATGATATATTCGCCGGACATGAGGTCTATGAAGCAGCCGCCGAGGTTTACCGTCAGTTCCTCGTATTCCATCTCAGGGTCTAAAGCCAGCACATGCATGCCGGACTCCCGCAGATTGGTGAGGATAAGTTTCAATAGATAGCTTTTGCCCTGGCCGGAATTGCCCAGGATCAGGATGTTGGCGTTGGTCTTGTCATCGGCCCGCTTGTTGAAATCCACAAGGATGTTGCTGCCGAATTTGTCCCTGCCGAGGTAAAACCCGCGCTCGTCGGTTTTGCCGCTGTAGTTGAAGGGATAAAGGTTGGCAACGGAGGATGCCGGCAGCACCCGCTCAAACTGATCGCCGAACACATTCCAGCCGGAAGGCATCACGCATATAAAGCCTTGCTGCTGGCGGAGCATGAGGCGGTCAACGTTGAGCTTAGAGCGGATCAGTTCGGTCAGCACCTCGGTCTGCAGCAGCTTTAACTGCTCAAGGTCGTATGCTAAAAGCTCAATGTAGACGGCGGTATGGAGCAGCGGTTCTTTGTTCCGGTGCATGCTGGCTACGATGGAGGCTACATCCTGCAGGTTGCTTTCAGCAGTGACGGTCTGCTGCAAATCATTGGTGTTGCTTCTCTTTAGCCTGTTCTTGTTTGCCGCATTGCTGATAATTTTCTTCTCCTCCACCGGCGTGACATGGCGGGTATATATTTTTAAAGTGACTCCGTCCTTCTCTCCAAGGTGGCGCAGGATTGCCTGTTCTTCTGTAGCGGTGGGGTACTCGCGAAGCGCCCACACGCAGCGGTAGGTATTGCCGCAGATGAAGTGGTCGGTGTTGAATTTAATAACCGACGGTGCGATCATGTCTAGAAATTCCTGTATGCGCACGTCCTCCTGCGCCACGGCAGTATTCATTCGATTTGTTTTTGGCATTGCATCATCTCCTCTCCTCGAAAAAAAAATAAAAAAGACCTGCCTGAATTTTTAGGGCAAGCCTCAAATATCCTGTATGGTTTAGGGGTTATATTATTTTCAACATTTTCAGCATCTTGCAGCAGTGTATTATGCCTTGCAGGTAGACGTAGTCAAGCTCGTCACTGGTGAGGCTGTCTTTTTCCTCCATGTAACTTTCGATTGTTTCTCTGTCTTCCTCGCTGAAGTGGGAGAGAATATCTCTTAATTTCATGCTAAGCTCCCTGACCCGCTCATACCGGTCCTGGTTTTCCTTTTCAATGCGCCGGAACTCTGAAAGTGCCCTTTCCCGCAATTCCGTTATGAATGCATCCAAGACTTCATCTTGTACAACCGCCATCTTAATCACCTCAGCACACACAATAAACGAAGATGCGGCGGAAGTCCATAGGGAAAAATAGATAAAGAGCAGTCCTATCCTTCGCCATAAAATTTTTCTTGCTTTACTGCCAAAACATTCCTATTATTTCATGAATTTTAGCACAAAAAACCACCGCTTTTTCTTGCGATGGCTTCATGTATTTGTTTCGTTTGACTATAATGAAGGACTGTCCTGCGATTGTGATTCGTCCTGTCCATGTTCCTCCGGCACCATCTCCGGCGCAAGGGTTAGAATAAAATCCCGAATTGTTTTTGCACTATTCAGCGCTTGCCACATATCCTGCTCTTCCAGCATCATTTCCATTGGATACCTCGGCTGAACGCCATAAGCTGTCAGGTCGGAGCATTGGTCGGCTATATCTTTAAAGGTGTCGGACCATTTCATACAGAGCTTGCACAATTCGTCTAAATCATGTATCTTAGGCGGATTTATGCCGTGCAAAACAAGGTATCCTTTAAGATATTTCTCAGCAGATTGCTGGCAGTGGTAACAAATGATCTCAACAGGTACAGGGTGCATTTTGAGCAGATATTCAGCACTGCTTAAATCCATTTCCGCAAGTCTTTGCCATTCCTGTGCGCGAGTGCGGCTATCCATACAGCACCATCCCCTCTTGTGCTATTTGCCGCTCAATGGTGGGAGTGGATTTGCGCTGATTAAACTTATTTTTTTTGCTGACTATCACATCCACAGGCATTGTTTTTTTATCCCGAATTGCTCTGTGAATCAACCTTATTGCATCAATTTCTCTAATATTTGCATTCTCCGGCATCACCACATAAATATCCAGGTCTGAATCAGCATGTGGTGTACCGTTTGCATAGGAGCCGAACAGGAATATCTGCTCTACCGGAACGGTGTTTACTATGATATCTTTAAGGATATTCAACTCATCCTGTATTCGTTTTTCCACATTAACACCTCCATCTATTTTTAGCATATCCCAATAGCTTCAATAGTACCATTTACTTTATATATGATTATTGTATCATAATTCAGAAGACCTGATTAGCGATTATTATTATGCTATAGCTGCAATATCCATGCTGCTGTCCAGCTTTGGTATCGGCATGTGCAAAAACCGCATGACTTCCTTTAACCTGTTTTTATTGCATATTTGTTATATAATTATAACACAAAAACTTCCATTTAGTCACCGAAAATCACCCATCTTTCACCATCGAAGTCTTCGAATTTTTCGGTAGTCACGTTCTGCTCGAAATACACGGCGAGGATTCTTTTGATGTCCTCTTTTTCGGCCCTCTTAACGGAAAAGCCCTGCTCTCGCAGGGTTTTTTCAATGCGGTTTAAATACGGGAACACTTCGTTCGGTTTTTCATCCCGCAACCGGATAACAATGAGGAATTCACGGGCGGTCGCCATCTGCACCTGTATGCGGTCAAGGAAGGTCAAGTCTGCCTCCAAAAGTTTTCGGACAGTGGGGTTATCCTCCTGTTCAATGCGGTTTCGCAAAAAACGCTTGTTGCCCTCAAAGTTTTCACGGCTGTTGAGACACAGCATTTCAATCTCAGCCATGCCTTTCAGAACAGTCATAAGAGCATAGATCCGGGCGGCGATACTGGCTTCCGACAGAACCGAGATGTTGGTCGGCTTGATGATAAAATATACCAGTTCGCCATGGCCGTAAGTCAAAAGGCTGTAGTCAGTAATCGCCTTTGTGTTTATGAGCTGCCGTGTGGAGAGCTTTTGTTTGGCTGTCTTTTTTTCTTTTCTGCTCATTTGTCCACCTGCTTTCTATTCGGTTCTGAATGGACAGCGGGTTGAAGTTTCCATTCATATAACTGCTGTTTGGTTATAAAAAAGGCACAGGCATACTTGATAAAATCGAGGATAGAGGTATCCTCAAAACGGATGGTTAAAAATGCATAGAGGGCAGTTGCCACTATCGGAAGCAGCATGCCGAGCTGTACGAGCGCAAACACAGAAACAAGACATCCGATGCCGATGATGCCGATATCCCGAAGCTGCCACAGCCACAATACCGCCTTGGATTTTAAATTATCCGGGTAAATATACATACTCTGCCCCTCCTTATAGCTTCATGTTTATGCCAGGGGATTGATCTTCATTTAGTTCAATTTCTATTTCCTTGGGATAGTAGGAGACATTTGCCGTGCCAATGTTTTTCATAAGTGTGCTTGCTTTCTCGGCAGCTTCCTCATAAGTATCAAAGATTTGCACCTTTCCTTCCGATTTCAGCCAATCTTCAGCAGCGCCGAAGATAGAGGCAGCACTGCGCTTTGCCCAAATTCCCCATCGCTTCATGTTCATCACTCCCTGAATTTTATTTGAATCTTGAAAAATAATTTTAATCCCGAGCCTTTCGGCTTCCTGAATTTCACGCCGCATACCCTCGGATATCCTATCACCGAACACCCACAGCTCAGAGCATAAGGCAAGAAGCTTAAGCCCCATTTTGATTCCCAGCTCTCGTTCTGCTGGATTTGATTCACAGAGAAATCTCGTCAGCAGCAAATGTGGAGCCAGGGGAATTACGCCACAGTCTGCGGCATAGCGGCAGTATGCTATTGCCCTTTTGGTGTTATATTCAATATCTCCGGCATAGGGAGAACAAATATAGACCAGCTTCGTATCCGTCATTTTGCCACCGCCCTTACCACTGTGCGCGTAATGTTCATCGCAGTCTGCGCCGCATACATGGTACTCATGAGGTTGCCCCTGGTGCTGGTGTCAAGCCCGAACTGCCCGGCAATCCGTGGTATCTCTGAAGCTGCAAGCATAAGGCCAAGGCCTAGAAGCATGTTGCTGTTAAACACCATGAGCCCTGCAATGAGGATGGTCGCCTGCAAAAATGCGGTCAGGCATAAGCCCACCACCTGTTTGCACCATGATACGAATCCGTCTATATATCCTCTGGGGACACTGAACATATACAAGCTGCCCACGGCAATCTGGATGAGCAGAATTCCCCCTCTCTTGAGGTTGGCAAAAAACACTTTGATTACCGCATAGCCCATGAGGATCAAACAGAATATCCCCATAATGGGACTAACTAAGACATCGCCTATGCTGGCAAGGGCAGCGGCAGCCATGATACTAATGCGGCTGTCTGCCGCCGCAAGTCCTGTGATGCCGGATGTGAAGACGCCCTGCAGGGTAATCGCCAGCTTGTACAGTTCCACCGGCACAATGGTAAACAGGCTGACAGCCATAAAGCCCTTGATGGCATTTAAAGCGGTGTCCTTGATGCTGCCCCTGCCGCTTTGGTATTCAATACCGCATTCAAAGGCGGAAACCACAAGCCCTGTCCCATAAAGCGCCCATGCAAGATAGGAAAAGAACAGCACAATAGCCTGCACCCAGCTCATCTCGAACAGCTCGGCTCCCATGTTGCCCATCATAGCGAAGAATTCACCAAGAAAGCCGATTATCTGAGCATAGATCCAGTCCATAATCTGTCCGAGGACAGTGTCAGCAGCAAAATCCCATATGAACATTTATAAGTTCACTCCTTTCGGAAAAGATTGAGAGCCTGCTCTTACACAGACTCCCTGCACAATTTTGCTGCTGTTACATGCCAAGAATCTGCCAAATATAAAGAGGCGCTGTGAGGGTAAATATCAAGCAGGCGAAGAGAATAGCAGGAGCCGTCCACTCAAACATTCCGTGTTTTCTATAGTCGAAGTACGCCATCCCCAGTTTGGCGAAGAAAAACACAGCAAGAATCAGGTCGATTGCAGGGAAAACGACCTTGTTGACCACGGTTTTAATCTGCGCGGATGCGTCCTTCCATGTGCTTTCTATGGCTCCCGCAACATCGCCGGTAGGAGCGGCATAGGCGGTCATGCAGAAAACGCTGATAAGGACAAGGGTGACGCAAAAAAGGTACAAGAACTTTTTCTTTTTTTTCATCAATTTTTCCACCTTTCATCCATTATTGCTGAAAAAGAAAAGACCGCAGGGCTTTTCACGCCTTGCGATCCTATTCTTTTTCTGATGATTTTTTTAAGGTTTTACGGGCGCGATGTGCCAGTCATCCCATAAGCTTCCGCTTATGTTCACTGAGTCTGTTAGGTTCATAGAGAGCATCCCCTGCGGTGTCCAGCAGTCAATTAGGTACGTATACGGGGTGTAGCTTCCATCCGGCATCCAGATTGGGGTGAAATGGGTGCGCCGGTTGTAGGTTGAATATCTGTTCTTAGCAAACTCGAATTTGGCACTGTAGCCGCTGCTGGTTCTATCCAGCAACCGCCAGTAGTTTTGGTACTGGAATTCTGGGAAATAGGTCACAGCAGTCTGTGCGCCGGTCACTGCCCAGGACTGATTGGTGCTGACATTGGCAGTCACGATTTGGTTGATGCCATATCCGCTTTTCATGGTTTTCCCCGATGCGGTTGGTGCTTTAGCATCGGGAATGATGCTCATGGAAGCTGAGAGATCTGCCCTGTAGGAGTCATAATCAAACTCCCACCAGCCGTGATCGCACCAATAGCCTGAATCTTCGCCGGTGGAGTGCCACACCCAATATTCCTGCCACCAAGGACGCCACACGCCCCATGAGGCGGAGGTTACCTGTGGGTTACTCGGGACGCTTGGTTTAGAGTAGGAATCATTGCGATCATCCGCAACGGGGTTTGGCGGATCATTGCCCGACAGATCCACAATATTTGCGGTGATGGTTCCTTGGCTTGCTCTGCCTCTGCCGGTTACAGACACAGTTATTGTCATGGTCTGCGGTGTGGAAGGTGTCGTCCAGCGCACCCACACAAGCTGGCTGTCGCCATCCGGATAATATACGTTGTTTACCGTGTAGGTTTTGCCGCCGATGGTAAAGCGTACCGATACAGGATTGTCGGGATCAGCCTGGCCTCCGCTGACCGTGACCGAGGTAATGACCTCGGTATTAACACGATAAGTGTAATCGTAGCTGCTCACTTGGGGAGGCTCTGCCTCGCTGAACCGTACAATGCCAAGGCCAAGGGAGGACTTTATATCCGCATTGGAAGCTTTTGATGTGGTGCTTCCCGACCACGCAGGATAGCCAAGATCAGGCGTTTCCAGAAACATGGCAAGGGGTAGATTTTGGTGTGAAAGAGAAGCCATTTTGCTTCTTAAGCCGCCGCCGAGCTGCTCGTCATAAAGAGCAGCTTCTGTTGCAGTCACAGCAATCCTTACGCCTTGAAAGGTCATATACGCAACTGGCTCTAACAGTATTTTGTAGTCACCGCTGATGAGGGTGTCGTAATTGAAGCCGGTAACATCGGCAATGTATCTGATAACCAGTTCGTCTGTAAAATAGCTTTTTATGACTTCAATGTTTGCATTGCCGCTGCCAGAGCTAATAATTCTCGGAATTGCTTTTGCAGGATTGACATAGGTGTATGCTTGTGGATTAGGTGTCAGAGAAAAACCTTTTGTATAAGATATTTTGCTGACCTTTCCAAAGTGTGCCTGGATGTTATCGGGATTTTTGTTGGTAAAATCAATGGGTGTGGTGACCACCGCACGATCTCTTACTCTCACAACCGTAACCCGCACACCCTCATCGCCAGGATTCCAATAGTTTTCGCTGGTACCGCTGCCCATCCCGCCGCCTCCATGGTCAATGTTCCCTTCGCCCTCGGCATAGGCGGCGAGAGGAGACAGGAAGGTCAGCAGCAAAGCCAGCATAAGAAAAATACTAAGGTTTCGTTTCATAAAGACCTCCTTAAACAGCAAAAAGCACAGCATTTCTACTGTGCCTCTTCGATTGCTTTATTCTAATTTAATGGGTTAATCCATCGTCCCAACCTTGTTGCCAGTAAGCTCATCCCCTTGTTCACCTACCGTTGTACCCGAGCCTCCTGTTTCGGTTACCCAACCGAAGCCGGGGAGATAAACCTTGCCGTCTTTTTTCTCACCGCCCTGCGGCTCACCGGACTGCGTGGTATTTGGTCTTTTTACACTGTCATGGTCTACCGCTTTCACATTGTCAACCTTTTCTCCGTTGGGCTTTTGGGTTTTGTCGATCTTTTGGCTTTCTGTCGGCGCTGCCGGTTTGGTCACTTCCGGCTGAAGATTCTGTACCGGCTGATCGGTCTTAGCCGCTGTGTCATCGGTCGGCGCTGCAACCGATTCGTTGGCCTGGATGACCACTTCTTTTTCTTCTGCCTTATCACCGGTATCGATGCCTGGATTGACCTTATTATCTGTAACTGCAGTCGGCGGAGCTATGTCGTCATCCACCGGCGTTTGCGTCTTAAATTGAGAGGATATTGCAATAACCAGCACCACGCACACAATGCCAAGCCCGGCGATGGTCAGCCATTTCTTTGTCTTGTCAGTTATATTCTTCATAAGAGATTACCTCCTTGTCTATTTTTACAGTTCCTTACAAGCCACCCTACCACAAGAGTTTTCAAAAGTCTATTACAATTCCGATACAGTTAAAATAAAGGCATATATTTCGCCTGCACCTTAAGGTTCATCCGCATCGGCGGCAGGGATTTGCCGCCAAAGGACACCGGAACCTCCAGCCGGAACACCGCATCGGCGAGAAGGCCCTGCGCACTGTCGGAGTCGGAGGGTGCAAGGGGCACATTAGTAATATCGACGGATAAACCGGAGAGCTTGAATTCCACCGCTTCGCCTGCGTATTTCACATGATAGCCGCCGTTTTTTTGCAAGCCAAGGGTATTGTCAAGATACTCATAAATATCGCCGTAGTCAATGCTGCCCTCCCATGAGGAACCGCTTGGCTTATACCCTCCTGCATAGCCCTCCCGAACGCCGTGGTAAACATCATCATAGTTGTCGTTAACTGTCGAAATGATGGCAGACTGCACCGCATCCCGAACACCGGAGGCGATGATCATGAGCCTCATGTATTCGGATATTCCGCACAGGATGATGCCAAGCGCGAGGGTGATGGCAACAACCAATGGGAATGACGATCCTTTTTTTTCCTTTAGTATACCATATAATTTTGTCATTTTTTCCAATACACCTCGCTTTTGCCTGTCGCCTGTGCGGTCAGAGTAATGGGAAAGGAGCCGAAACCGCCAAAGAGTCCGATGTCGGTCTGCATGGAAACGGTCACCGTGAACTCTTCATTGAGCTGGATTTTGCCGGTCTTTGACCAGGAAATGGCGGGATCAAGTCCTGTTTTTTCCCGCAACACCTGCGCCCTTTGGTTCGTTTCGCTGCCGACCCTGCCTGCAATCTCCGCTTCTCTGCAAAGTTCCGAGGCAAAGGTGTCAAGTTGGCTCTTGGCGATGTAGACCGGAAATACCTTGACGGCAAGAGCAATGACAAGCATGGCGCAAAGTACCAGTATCGCCACATCGATGTAGCCCTCACCGCCCTTACAATGCAATAGTTTTTTTAGCACCTCAAATCCCCTCCCTAAAACATTCCGCCGAGGGACTTAATGATCTCATAGCCGATGATGGCGAGATAGGTAAACAGGAAGCATATCAGCATAATGAAGGAGAAAATCCGGATTTTGGGCGGTATCTTCTGCGCCTCACCCTTGAGTCTTTGCAGCTCCAGCACCTTAAAATCGTGGGCGAGCATCTGAAAATAGATTGCGCCGTCATCGCCGCGCAGCACACCAATGAGTCCGCGCACTACATCAGAGAGTTGCGGTGAATTGAGCCTTGCCTCGAACCGCGTGAGTGCTGCCTCGTAACTTGATGAGCGCATGTCTGCAGTCACGATGTCCAGTTCACTTGCAAAAGCAGCGCCTGCATTTTTCTTAAAATTCTCCAGAATGGACAGCACATCGCGGCTGCTTTTCAGCGACTGTTCGATGGTCGCCACGAACCTTGGCAGCTCGCTTTCGATCTGCTCTCGTTTGACCTTCAGCTGCTCATCCGCTTTTCTGGTTTCCTTGAAATAGACCAGCACGGCGAGCAGCACCATCACCAGGGAAAGCAGCGGGAACAAGAACAGGCAGGGTATCACGCCAAGGAGGATCGCTCCTGCTTTGACGAAGGCATACGCAAGGTAAACCTCCGGTGTCATACTGATGCCCGCCGCTTTGAGGACGTTGGACATGCGGCTTTTGCGGTACTCATCCAGGCGAATAAATCTTGACAACCTGACAGCGCCGGACATAAAATACGCATCCACGGTTTTGGCAGCCTTTTTGTCCTGCTTACCGGCACTGAGCATAGCCTTGGCTGCTCCCATGGTCGGCAGCTTGAGCACATCCGCGAGAATAAAAAACAGCCCTGCCGCAAACAGGACTGCAAATAAAAATAATAGTATCAACATGTATGCTACCTCCTGTACTCAATGGGCTTAGTCAGCTTAATAACAAAGGCGGTGGAAATAAAAATTGCCGCCGCACAGATGGTAAGGATAAGCTGCCCCACATATGTGTGCATTAACGTGTCATACCAAGACTTATTGAGGAAATACATCAGGGGGATGTTGCCCATGACAAGGAGCGCCATGATGATGAATTCCTTGCGAGGCTCGAACACGAGATATTCCAACTCCGCGTTGACGATTCGCATATCCGAGAGCTTGCTGACAATGGGGGTCAGCGTTGTCTTGAGGCTCCGGTCATACTGGCAGGCGGCAATGGCATCACACCACTCGCGGAACACTTCGTTGTCAATCTTGGTCTTCATAGTTTTCAGTGCCGCATCCACATCGGGGTTGATGAGCCTCACCTGTGTCAGAAACCCGGCAAATACATTGCGCACCGGCGGGTTTAAGTATTGCATATTTTCCTCCACGGCAGTCACAATGTCCTCGTTTCGCAGGTAAGCCGTGGTGATGATGGACAGCGCCGTTTCCAACTCTGCAGCAATATTCTTCTTGTAGTGGGTGACAGTCAGCTTGATATACCAAAACGGCAGGAACATCATGCCCAGCGCAAGGACAGGGACGAGGAACACATTCTGCAGCAGAATGGCAATACTTACGCCTATAGCGAACAACAAGAGCGAACAAGCACAGATCAGGGAGAAGCGGCTGCTTCGTCCGGTCAGCGCGAGAATTTCCTGCGCTTCTATAATCTCCCTGCGGAGGAAGGAAGGGCGCTTGCGCTTGGTGGCCTCGTTGATTTCATCCTTGATGCTTTTGGGTCTTTTAATCAAAAAGCTGAACAGGCCGTCCGTAAACGCTATGGGTGAAATTCCAAGCAAGATAAAAGCACCGGCAATCATGCCGATGCAGGCGATGAGCTGAATAAAAGTCATTTTGCAATCACTTCCTCTTTTTTCTCGTTTAATTCGCTGGAGGATGAGCTGCTGTTGTGCAATATCTCGGTACGCAAAATGGGTGCAGCAGAGAGGTTCTGTGCCAGCTCATCCTGCCCTTTCGTAATTTTCTTCAGTGTCTCCTGCGGCATGCCGTTTTCCAGGAAGCGCTTTTGCAGGCTCTTGGAGATGGTATTCTCCTGCCGATGGCTGCCGCTTATGATGAAACGGTCGCCTTCCATGCGGCTCTCCGTGATGTGGAACCGGTATAAGGTGCGGAAGTTGCGTGTGCCATCAGGCAGGATTTCACACTCCATGATTTCCATGATCTTGCGCTGCTTATTCTCCAGCTGCTTGGTGAACACAACAATCGGAAACGCTTCGGTCACAAGGGACATGAGGGTATCGTCCGCAATATCGTATTTCCGTTTGCAAAGAGTGGCCATCCTGCGCCATGTGGCTTCACAGGAATTGGAGTGGATGGTGGTCAGCACCGTGTGGCCGGTACGGGCGGATTCCTGGGCGGTGTATGCTTCTGCAGAGCGCATCTCGCCCACGCAGATGACCTCCGGATTGAAGCGCAGCGCCATATCCAGGAGCATATCCTGATCAATGTTCTGCTTCTCGTTATCACTGGAGCGTGTCAAGGTATGGATAACGCTGTTGACCACCTTGCCGTCCTTTTTTCGCACCAGTGCCAGCTCACGGGAGCCGTTTTCAATCGTAAAGATACGCTTGTTGTCCGGAATGGTGGTCAGCAGCCAGCCGGCCACCGTAGTCTTGCCGGAGCTGGTCGCGCCAGCCACACACACCGAAATGCCGTACCGAAGGCATTCCGCAAGGAAGTCCAGCATCTCGTCGGTTGCTGTGCCGCCCTTTACAAAGTCAGCTTTCTCCATGTTCTGCGGATTCACAATACGGATGGAGGCCGCCACACCTACATCCTCGTCCACGAGGGGTGTTTTCAGCACGGCGATGCGGATATTTTTGCTCAAATGTCCCAAGATAGCGGGACTGGCATTGTCCAGCACCATGCCTGACACATGGAGCATACGGCGGATTACGTTGATGGCGTGTTCGGGAGAGTCAAAGTGTTCGTCAAGCTTGACTGTAGTGCCATTGCTGTACTGGACCTCAATGTCATTCCAGGCATTGATGTCAATTTCCTCAATCCCTGCGCCGAAGATGTATTTAGTGAGAAATGAGAACTCGGCCATTTCGGTATAGAGGGCATCAACGAGCTGCTGGTCGGTCATCCCCTTTACGGCGATGCGGCAATCCATCAGATATTTGCTGATATACCGCTTGACCTGTGTTTTAACCTCATCATTTCCCCCATCGAGAATGAGGGTGGAATACTTGCTGGAGATATACTCCTGCACTTCGCGCAAAACAGTGCCAAAATCCTTGGAGTTGTTATTTGGCGCAAAAAACAGGCTGTGGTTATGGGCTGCATTCATAGGCCGGATAGTTTGCGGCGATTCTACCGCAAGCACTTCTGCACTTCTTACCTGGAACTTTTCAAGGGTTCTTTGCTTACGTTTTTTGCTTTTCATATGCCAAAGACCTCCTTTGAAATTTTTTCAATCTCCTTGCGGAAGCCCCGGCTGTCCTTGAGCGCCAGGTCCCGGAACAAATCCCCGGCAAGAGCTTGATTCTCCAGCTCATCGGAGTGGGGTATCTTGAACACCACATTGCCCAGCACCTGTTCAATATGTTCGCTGGCTTGATTTGTCTTTACATTGCTTGCCACCTTGTACTGCTTATCCGCATCCCATTTGTTGTCTTTTAAGAGCGGGAGCTGGGATGAAAGGTAGCTGATTGATTTGAGATCGCAATTGACCAGACGCAGTACCGAGTCCGCTTCCATGAGGGCAACAGCGGACAGGATGTCGTTGGCGATATAGCTGCTGCAGTCGATGATAACGTATGGCGCAATATCCCGCAGATGATCGAGCAATTCTGTTGCAAGCTCCGCGTTATAGGGCGGGTAGGTGAACACATTCTCTCCCTTGAGCATGCCGATTAGGGTTAAATAGCTGATTTTCTTATGGGTGATGCAGTTCTGTTTGATCAGGGTATCCGTCACATGGGTTGCAGCCAGAATACTGCCCAGCGACCGTTCCCATTCAAGGTCAGAGGGCGGACAGATACAGGGCAGCATGGGCGCGGTCATGTCACATAAAAGCAGCACTACATTGCGCTTTTTGTCTGCCAGATGCTTGGCCAGCTTGACACTGACGGTGGTCTTCCCGGAAGAGGGGCTGCCCCATACGGCCAGCACCTGAACATCCTTTTCAGATTCCGCAGCCTGCGCCTCAACACCGGTGTTTCGGGAGAAAATGCTGCCTTTGATAAAATTAAGCATTTATTCTCCCTCCTTTGGCGTGTCGGGTTTTATATTTCCGGTATTCTCTGCCCCGATTGACTCTGTTTTTTCTTCTCCTGTTTGCACCTTGGCGGAGGGATACAATTCCTCGATTACCTTGTCCTGTGCCTCAATAAACTTGGCGGCATTCTCCTTGCTGCCCCGGTACACGAGGGACAGGTGCAGCTTGCCGTCCGCCTCCAGCTCGGCAAGGATTTTCAATTGCTCCGGCGATGCCAGAAGGGTGACGGTGCTTGGGAGCTGCTTTTCATCCTCATTCCCCCGCTGTCCGCCGGTGTCATAGCCGGTGTTAGCCGTAACGGCAATAACCTCCACATACTTAAGCTCTGCAGGGATGACGGTCGTGCCTCGCTTTTTGTAGTCAGGAGCGATGACTGATACTATGTCGCCAGTAGCCAGCTTGCCGGACAGACCGGTGGCAAAACTTTTGAGCGTCACGGAGATGGCCTGCTTTTCCCCATTGAGGTGGTAAAGATAGGCGTTTTCTGCCGCAGGCACATCGGTGAGCTTGGAGCTTAAGATGTAATCGCCTGCAGCCATATCAGCCGCAGCATATTTCCCGATAGCCGTATCCACATCTTTGACTACGTTTTTCGGCAGGTTGTAGCTGCCGACCTCCACAGTCTTCAGCATCTCCCTGGTGATCTGATCTCCGGCTTTGATATCCTTGATGACACGGACAATGTCGGTTTTTTGGGAGATACTGGAGTTAAAAAGCGGCGCTACCACAAAGCAAATCAAAAGAGACAGCACAATGCAGATGACACCGAGTACGGTTCTGTTTTTTAGAAAGCTCATAGGATGATTCCTCCTGTATTCATGAAATATATGGCGATACAGCCGATGGATAAAAAGGGTGCAAGAGGGTATGCTTTGGGGCATTCCCTCCCGCGCAGTCTTTGGACTATGGCATGGAAAACATAAAAAAGAAGCATGGCGGTAAGTCCAATGACCATGGCCGCAATGCTTCCTATGAAACCGAGGACAATACCCGATGCCGCCATGAGCTTGATGTCCCCGCCCCCAAGGCCGCCCCAAACAAGCGCGGCAAGCAGGAGCGGCATGGCTGCCAGTACGCCGAACAGCTTCACCGGCTCGAAGCAGATCAGTCCGGTGAAAGCAATAAACAGGCAGATAGTGTCGGGGATAATCCTCTTTTTGATATCGATGACAGATGCCGCCAAAAGCAGGGCAATAAAAATGCCGCCCTGCATAAAGAGCGGCAGATTAGCCTGCATAATTGAACATCTCCTGGATGCGCTCCTTTAAGGTCGGCAATACCGTTTCGCCAAACAGGGCATAGAGTCCGGCCAGCACGAGTCCGCCGATGACCACAGCCATTAAAATTTTGATTGCCGTATCCACAAAATTTTCACCGCACTGTGATCTAAGGATAGCCTTTGCCATAGGTATCTTTCCGGTAATTTTATTCATTATTCTGGTCGCAAATTTTCTCATCATGTTCTAACCTCCATAAATTTAATTTTTTGATTCCCTGCTTTTTCGGTGATTTCAGGGCTTTTCAATCATGTTAATTTGTGCAGTGTTGACTTTCGACACAAAATTTGGCTTACATACCACCCATCTGCATGCCGGAGGTCTGCTCTGGCAACTCAGAAGAGGGATTGTCCTGGGTAAGTGCCTGGTTCCGGTTCATATCCAGCGCCTGTGCAGCAGTGTTTTCCGTGACTACTTCAATTGCCATGTTTTCATCTCCAATCTCTGCGACTTTTGCTTTTTTACTATTAAGGTTTTTTCGATTATCCGGGTGGTCAATGCGCCTTTTCCGCTGCTGCTTATAGGTAAAAGCTGGCTCAATTCCTTCGAGATCCTTGCGCCTTTTTACCTTGTACCTTTCAGTGTCCTGTTTGTACAGGTAGTACCATTCTTCATCAAAGCTGTATACCCCAATCATGCCAGTAGCATTTCCATCCCTGTAAATCAATTGATACTTAAAAAGAGGATTGGGATCGCATACAACCCTAATCAGGTCAAGCTTTAATTCCTCCGTAGCTACCACCTCCGGCACAGGAAGTAAAAAAACACCGGCAGTTTATTCCGGTGTTTGGATACTCCCTGTGAAATTTTATTTGGTTTTGTATTCTTCTGTGTCATCTACATGAAGAAAACCCTGAACTGCAATTTCAACAATTCCTGAGGTTGCAAGGGATACAGGCGTGTCCCCTTTGAATAAAAACCCATCACGTATCGAATAGTTTTCCGGCAGCCCTGTATTGGCCTGAGATTTTATGATTTTTTCTATGTCCATAAAAATCACCTCCTGGTATTAATTTTGGCGACAAAAAAACAGCCACTTGGCTGTTATTGGAGTTATAGGCTCATTTCTTGTGTGCCTGACTGCTTTAGTGCCGGTGCTTGAAAATCAATCTCTTTGAAGCCAAAGCGGTCTACATAGTAAAAGGTGCTGCCGCTGTCGTCATAAAGCTGAATAATGTCCGACATGGACAGGGAGTGTCCTTGGTAATCGGGTGGGTGGTTTAAGTTGAATTTCTCATAGATGGCATCAAGATCGTTGGTTTCCAGCTGTCCGTCATACACCACGCGGTAGTTTTCCGGATTCGGCTCGCCAAACCGCTCCAGCAGCTCATCATAGCCGATGAATTTCATCATGACATCCACTTCCGGCTTGAGCTGGTGGATGCGGCAGGCTTTCAGAATCGGCGCGTTGCCGTCCATGTCAGGCTTGCTGTTTGCCAGCCGGTCGTACACACCGTCTGTCCATTGCACGGTAAGCCCTTTCTTCACTGTAAGATAATCCTTTAATTCCTCACAATGAAATATGGGATCGACCACCGCCTTGCCGCCATCCACATACCCTGCGGTATTGCCGTAAAAGAGGATGCGGTCTTTTTTGATGCTGATGCCGTTCATTCCGATCCCTCCTTTGATTTGCATACCATTCAGGCTATTCGAAGTAGTACTTGACCGAATAGGTGATATTTGACTTGTTGTACATGCAGTTGTGGTTGGTGTAATAGTAAAATTCTAATTTGCTATAGATGCCAGGAGCCAGCGTTCTGCTGAAGGTGATACCATTGGTGGTTGTCTGGTAGTCCAGCTGATCCCATTGGCGGGTATTCTTGTTATATCCCCTCACCCGGCCATAGTCGCTTCCGCTGTGGCCGCTGACTGGAGGAACCGTGAAGGTGTACTCAGTGATGGTTGCTCCTTCAATGCCATTTTCCAGAATAACGGATTCGGGACCAGTCAAGGTCATACCGCCGCCATTGGTGGAATCGGCCACAAAGAATACGATGGCCGTCCAGGGGGATTCTGCCCCGGCGGCGTCCACCGCTTTCACACGGACAGTATTTTTGCCTAACGGATATGTGGATGTTTGAGCCGGTCTGCCCTCCCACACGTAGGTGATGGCGTCTCCATCCGGGTCGGTGGACGATGCCGTGATGGTGACGGGCGTGTTTGGAGGAACACTGTTGCCGTTTGGCGTTCTGGTGATAATCGGGGTACTTGGCGCTGAATTGGCAACGGTAAAGTTGATATCCGTCCAATCGGAATACGCACCGTAAGCATCCTTTGCTCTGACCTTTACGGTGTGGGAGCCGGCAGCATAGTAGCCGTCCGCGCTTTGACCGCTGTATTCATAGGTGACTGCATCTCCATCGGGATCGCTGGCGGAAACTGTAAAGTTCACAAGGAATTTATGATCCTTAACGGTCCTTGTCACCGTTGCACTGGCGGTCGGCGCATTGGGTACGGCATTGGTGACTGCTACGCTCTCAGAATGGGTGAACACCCTGCCTGCATCATCGGTGACGCTGGCAGTTAAGGTATAGGTTCCTGTAGTATTTATGACAATGCTGCCGCCACTGTTTGTGAGGCTCCCTGTAAAGCTTGCGGCATTGCCATCCTTGGAAAGCGACCATACAATGCTCTTGCCCTCCAAGCCAGACACATTTCGCATGGACACCTGAAAGGCCGTACCTGCATGAACGGATGATGGGAGCGTAAAGGAACACTGTGCTATTGGCTTTACGGCAACTGTATCAGACGTAAAAGTAAAGCTGCGGTTGTTCTTATCCGTTGCGGCCGCAATGATCTTTACGGCAATGGTCTTGTCCGTACTGATGCTTATCTCGCCGCCGCTGTTTGACAATGTGCCGCTGGCATAATCGGTATAGGGCACGGCAGCGCCGCCATTTACCGAAATGCTCCAAGTGATATTAACACCAGCAAGATCTCTTCCGCTGACTACGACAGGAATGGCTTCCCCACCGTAAGAAAGCGGCGGCAGGGTAATCAGCATTTCCGGTATCGGATATATGGTAATGGCGCTGCTGTCAGAAAAAGTTCTGCCAAGAGCGTCTGTCATGGTAACAGTCAGCGTATAGCTCCCTTTTTCCACAAAGGTGATGGTACCGCCCTCATCGGAAAGACTGCCGCTGGCATAGTCGGTATAGGGTGCGGCATCACCGCCATTTGCTGAAATACTCCAAGCGGTATTAAGGTTGTCAAGATGGTTTCCGCTGATAGCGACGGAGACAGGTTCACCCGCATAGGAAACCTGCGGCAGCGTAAGCTGTATTTCCGGAATCGGGTGCACGCTGACGGCGCTGCTGTATGAGAAAGTTCTGCCGAGGGCATCGGTCATGGAGGCAGTCAGCACATATTCGCCTTCCTCAGTAAAACGGATTTTTCCTCCCTGGGCGTTGAGCTCACCTTCCACATATTCCGCCAGCTTTACCGCTTTGCCGTCTTTGGTGACGACCCATTCAATGGGCAGGACGCCGATGTTTCCTGTTGTTCTAAGGTCGATGGTTCTGTCCGTGTAGGTTGCCTCCGGCAACTCGAACCGGATGTCCAGCACAGGATGCACCTCAGTCTTATTTCCATACTCAAAGAGGAACACCCGGCCTGTGGCATCGGCCACCCTCGCCACCAGCTCGTAAACTCCGGCGTGTTTAAAGCGAATGGTGCCGCCGTTGTTATTCAGCTTGCCATCTACATAAGTCGACCAATCCTGAAAACCATAGGTATTGTCTACCATCCACTCAACGGTTAAACCATCCATTTCCTCTGCGGTTGTTGTGACAGGGATGGCTGTATCGGTATGCGCCGTGGCAGGCAGGCTGAATGTAAAACTTGGGACGGGATAGACCGTCACCGCCGAGGTGTAGCTGTAGGTTCTGCCTGCTCCATCCGTAAAGGATGCTTTCAGTACATATTCACCTTTGGAAATGAAGCGGATGGAACCGCCATCATTGGTCAGCTCGCCTTGGATCGCATCACTGAGTGCAACCGGCTTTCCGTCCTTGGTCAGGGTCCACACTGCCGTAGCCGTGTCAATATTTTGAAAGGTGGCTTCAACGGCAACAAAGGTATCCGTATGGGTGATTTCCGGCAGATAGAAACCAGCTGATCCAACAGGGTAAACCGTGGTTGTTGCCGTGGTTTCAAAGACTCTGCCTGTTATGTCGGTAACCCTGGCGGTTAAGGCGTACACACCTTTTTCCTTGAAACGGATTGTGCCGCCGCTGTTTGACAGTTCACCCTCCACATATTCACGGATGGAAACTGCTTCGCCATTGCGGGTCAGGCTCCAATCGGCGGTCAGCCCGTCCATTTCCGTCAGTTTAGTGACAAGGTCGATGGTCGTGTCGGTGTGCGCTGTTTCGGGAAGCTCAAACGCCACGCCCGCCACTGGGTAAACGGCGACAGCCTCGCTGTGAGCGAAGATTCTGCCTGTGGCATCGGTGATAGTGGCGGCGATGTCATAGCTGCCCTTTTCCTTGAAGGCAATCGTACCGCCATCATTGGAGAGCCTGCCGTCAATGACGGTATCCCAGGCAACAGCCTCGCCGTCTTTAACTACCGACCATACAATGTCAAGGCTTCCAAGCCCGGAAGCGGTTGCTTTAATGGTGACTGTCCTGTCCGTATGGGTGTACTCCGGCAGCTCAAAGCCTGCGTTTATCACCGGATAGACCGTGATGCTTTTTGAAAAGGAGGTTTCTCTGCCGCCGTAGTTTACAGCAGTGGCGGTCAAGGTGTAGCTGCCGCTTTCTTTAAATACAATTGTGCCGCCCTCTTTGCCCAGGGAGCCGTCTACCGCTTTTCCAAGGTCAATGGGTTGCAGCTCACCGGTTGCGGTTTCTTTGGCAAGCGACCATGTAAGTGTCTTGGCGTATTTCAGGTCAGGCGCTATGGTGATACTTGTATCGGTATGCGCAACAGCGGGAAGCTCAAAAGCCACCTGTGCCTTTGGGTGGCTGGCAGAGCCGCCGCCTGAACTGCCGCTTGAATTCCCGCCCGTGTTGTTACTCGTACTGTCGGTGATGTCGGCGGGTGGTTTCTCCTGATCCGGTTTGTCCTTTGCTTCGTTCAGATTATCAATCAGTTCAAAGGCTTCGCCTCTGGTGGTTCCACCGTCCGGACGAATGGTTCCGTCAGGATAGCCGCTGATTAAATCGTCCTCCTTGGCAATACTGACATATCCCTTGTCGGAGCTGTTGATTGCCTCATCGTCCTTAAAACCGGTATTTCCACTGAACTGCTTTGCAGCCTCGCCTTTGCCGATGGCACGCACTAACATCCTGATGATTTCAATGCGGGTAATCGGTTCATCGGGCTTCAGGCTGCCGTCATAATCTGCCGGATCAAGGAGACATATGTCTACGAGGGCCTCGATGTTTTTCTCCGACCAGTGACCGTCAATATCGTCAAAGGTGGGCGGCTCTTTCTCTGCCTCTGTTGTATCAAGCTCCAGATTCCTGACCAGCAGGGCGGCGAACTCGCCTCTTGTAATGGTGTCGTCCGGCCTGATCGTTCCGTCAGGGTAGCCCTTAATCACACCCTTTTCCACGAGTCTGATGATGGTCTGTTCCGCCCAATGCCCTGCGATGTCGGGAAAAAGTAGCGTTCCAGCATAGACGCTGCCGCAAAGCAGGAAGGACAGAACAAGGACCATGAGCCAAATTTTTTTGCTTTTCTGTTTCAAAGGTTCTCAATCCTTTCTGTTTATTTTTTATGGATATTCAAAGAGCCAGGGTCATCGCTTTAGACCTTGGCTCCGTTCCATACTTGAATAATCTTTACTCCCTGGTAATTTCTTCGATGAGGGCAATAAGCTGCGCCGCTAGGGAGAGGAGGGTTTGCTTTTCCATCGTCTTTACGGCAGAAAACACATAAGCCTCCACCGCTTGCGGGGACTGATCCCCCACTTCAATGATGTCAACCTTTTTGGCAGCAACAATACCCTTTTGCACGGCAAGCTTTATAATGTCGCCGTGATTCATCCCGGTGGCGGCGCGAAGCTGCTTAGGGATCAGGATGCGGCCTTTTTCGTCCATTACCTTGTAGACAGGCTTGCTGTTACTCATCATAAACACCTCCGTTTCTCATAACTGCCCGAACGGTTTCGGGATTGATGCCCAGGTCATCAAACAGCTGGCGCAGTTCATCAGGAAGGCTGTCCAGCAGGTCTGCCTCCATGATGACAACAGCACCCTTTGCACAGACAATTTCCAGGTCGCTGTCCACGGGAATCCCAGCCGCCTCCAGCAGGTCATGGGGCAGGGTGAGTTCGCTTTCCTCATCTTCTGCGAGGGCGGTAATGCCATCAGGGGTGATGACAAATTCCTTAAAGGTATTGCGGATAGAATCGGGGGCGTTGCTAATGTAGGCAAGCTTCACCGTGTCTCCGGCCGCAAGCCCCATGTCGCGCAGGAGAGACGCGGGAATGGTAAGCTGCCCGTGTCTGTCCACGGCACTTTGGATTTCAATCATTTTCATATTCGGGTTCCTCCTTATTGTCCATGAATGGAGCATTTTAAATTTCGCATGGTCTTTTTAAGTCGCTATCCGTGTTGTAAAAGCCGTCTGCCAGATCAAACAGCCCTATTTGCATTGGGGCATCCCGCAGCCGCTCCGCGGTGTCGTAGTTGGAAATGAGCACCTCCGGGTATTCGCAGCCTCCCTCATATCGCTGTGCGAGGTTATTTATGCGGGTGACGGCTTCGATGTAGTAGCCCTTATATAGCTCTCGGATATATTCGCAGTCGTTATATGACACCAGCCATTTGCCCTTACATTGTTTCAGCGTATCCCGCAGCCGCACATGATCCTCCTTTTTAAATTCCACCTCGTAATGCCCCTCGGTCTGATAGTACGGCGGGTCGCAATAAAAAAAGGCGTTGTCCCTGTCGTATTGAAGGATCAACGCCTCAAAATCTTTATTCTCGATGACCGTATCCTTAAGCCTGCGGCTTCCCGACCATATAAGGTGGAAGGTTTTCCGGATATCAAAGGGCTGGCAGCTATATGAGGTGCAGCCGCTGCCGTAGCTGTAGCGGATCAGCTTGAAGAAGGCGGCGGCGCGTTTTACGTCCGACATGGTCGCGTTTTCAATGAGAATCGATTTGATTTCCTCAAACTGCAGCGGGGACAGGCAGTTCTCCGCCAGTTCCAGTTCCTCCCGCAGGTATTCGCTGGTGAATTCCTCCTTTTCAAGATATTTTTTGAGGACGTTGAATTCGTCCCTGCCGTTTATGGGCAGGAAGTTCAACTCCTTAAGCAGGGCAAGAGGACGCTCCTTGACGCAGCGGAACAGGTTGGCAAGGTCGGCGTTGTAGTCATTATAGACCTCCATGCTTGCATCCGGTTTCCTGCCGAAGAGTACCCAACCGCCGCCACCAAAGACCTCAATGTATCTTCCATAATCTTTGGGCATCCGCTGGTAAATAAGTTCACGCAGGGCCTTTTTGCCGCCGACCCAGCTGATAATGCTGTTCAATCAGTCATCACCTCCTTGGCCTGCTGATCCTGTCCATATCGGTCCGCATACAGCTCCCGTCTGTACTCCAGCAGATAAAGCCGACACCAGGATAGGGACAGCCTTTGCAGCGCTCGGTGTCTTTTGGCAAGGGTACGTTGTGAATTTTTCTCGGTGGCGCAGGATCGCTGCCGGTTTTTTTCTCCTGTGTTTTTGTGTCTGTGTTCATAGTTCAGCTCCTTTCCGGCAACAAAAAAAGACGCTGCCTTTTCAGATAGCGCCTCATGCTTATTTGCCTTTCATAAAAAAATAGCGGCATGCATTTCTACACACCACCCATCTGAGGAGTTTCATCCGGCTCATCTTCCACATATTCGTATTCACCGGTGCTTTTATTGTAGATATATCCTGCTTCGGCAAGGTCTATATCAAGTATGCTTGCCGCCAGTTCAAGGGCTGCGGCAGAACCGCCCGCCGGTATATAACAGCTTAAGGTTTTGCCGTTTTTATACTCTGCCTTGCCGGTGTTATGCCCAAAGTCCTCGTCCGCCCATTTATAGTCAAAACGGATATCAGGAAACATAGAGGACAGCTTTTTCATCAGATCGCTAACGCTGCTCCATGCGGTTAAGAATTTTACCGTGCTGCCGTCAAAATTTTCTGCTGTATGTTCGTCATAGCCATAGCTGTTCCATTTCGTTCCCCAGTTTTTTATGCTCCAGTCATACCAGCAGTTTTCAGCGCCGTACTTTTCTATTTCCTCCTTGCCAAGATCTCCCCTGTAGATGTGTTTGGGCATCGGTGTAATTTTATTGAAGTCGATGCTGCCGATTCCAATCTCCTCATTTTTGATGGCTTCAAACATTACTTTTACTTTTTTCTCATCGCCATGTGCGGTGAGTATGTTTGTAATATGATTTGGCATACTACATTCCTCCCATCGTCTGCTCATTAAAGTTTTGTTCAGTTCCCTGCTTCAGCTCCTGTTCCGGCTTGATAAAAAAGTCCTCACTGTTCCAGAAGCTGACGAAGATATCACCGTCATTCGTTTTGATGGGACGCTGCTCGAACCCCTCACCCCATCCGTCGGATAGTTGACCAGTGATAAAATCAAGCAGTTTGGCTGTTTCCGCTTCGGTCAGCTTACCATATACCTCTGCTATCATCACGCCCCATAACTTGCCGTTCCATTCTTCAACTGTCGGCTGGAGGCTGTAGATTTTTTGGGATAGCTCCTGTCCATCGTAGAAGTAAACCATCAGGCCACGGTCACCTTCGCCTGGCAGCTTTTCTTTTTCGATGGCGGCAAGTATTTCATCCATGTAATACACCGCCTCTGATGGCGACAGTTCTTCAGGCAGATCGTCCGCGCCGCATCCGCCGTATTCATGAGAAGAGTACGCCATAATCGACAGGGGACTGAAAAACTTAAGGGTTTGCTTGATGTTTGACATTTGATTTCCTCCAATCGTTTATGATTTTTCACCCTAAAAAAGGGCATAAAAACCTGCTAACAAAAGTCAATACTTTTTCAGCAGGTTTTCAAATATTTTTGTATTTCATTTTTCCCACGACAAATAGACCGGCCTATATCCAGTCTTTGTTTTCCCTCCTGTATTTGGATTTTCTATCGCTGATATACCTCCATTACCCTTGCATAGTAAATACGTAAAAATTTATTCAATCCGGCTATCTTTGCGGCACATTTCGATTTACCCTCTCGTTCTTTCTTTAAGATAAATTGATACACAGCATCATCCTCTGGCGCTTTATGTGTTTTTAAACAGCGCATTACTTCATACCCTATCTTTCTCAAACTGGAAGAGCCTCGTTTTGAGATTTTTCTTTCTGTGCCTGTGAATTGACCAGACTGGTATGGAGGGGCATCTATTCCGGTATATGCTATCAGAGCCTTTCCATTATGGAATCGCCTTACGTCTCCTATCTCTGCTATCAGCTTGGGTGCCAGGACGTTTCCTACTCCGCCCATCGCCCGTACAACAGGATATTCTGGCAGGGTCTTGGCTAATTCCTGCATCTGTGTTAAAATCCTCATCAGAGTGTTATCGACTTCTCGTAACACCCTTACTGCCTCCTGTACCAGTATTTTGACGGATGGTGTGCCGGAGGAAAGAGTGGGGATGCCTTCTTTGGCCAGTGCATAAATCTTTGCGGCTTTATCCTGGTTCTGATGGTATCCCTTTTTCTCTGCCCATTTTAAGTAACTGTTGATAAACTGTTTCTCTGACTTTTTCGTGATGTTATCATAATGCCAGTATTCCTCTGCAAAATCAGACAGCTTATCTTTCCCATTTGTCTCATTCCAACCTTTTAATAAAGTCTTTATTCCTGGCATGGTATAATCCAATAGATGCGTTAGTTCCAATACGCTTTCTACCCGCATCCTCATATAATGCCGATACTGTCTTCCTAAGAGTTTCAACTCTTCATAGATGCCTGTATCTGCTTCATAATTCTTTAAACGATACCAATGATCAATTCCATAGTTAGAAATCGTAATGGCATCCTGTTTATCTGTTTTCACCCTCCTTAGTCCACGACACCGATATTCTTTCATTTCAAACGGATTGATGACTGCAACAAAAATCTTTTTTCCCTGTAAATAGCTCAATACAGGCAGGTGATAAATACCAGTAGCCTCCATAACTACCCGCACTTCATCATCCAGCCGCAGCAGCATTGCTGACAGTCCATTCAATTCCTGTTCTACATGCTGGATTTCAAACGGCTTGCTTATGATTTCACCATATGGTTTCATGATACATACCGTACTTTTTTCTTTTGACACATCAATTCCTACACTTATCATCTGTAACCTCCAAAATGAACTTGTAATTGTCTCCATCCACACTTATTAAGATTCATTTTAGTTTGTTACACGAAAGCTCCTTATGAGTTTCAACCTGCTTAAACGAATGTTTATAATAAGGGGTGGTTGACGGTTTTTATGACGGATGTGCTTAATCCAAAAAGCGCCGCGCCAGACCAATTACTCCCTTATTATAAAAAAATAAGTGTAAATGTTTAAGCACAAATGATATGCTCTAACAATTACACTTATATGGTACTAAAAAGCGGCAGCATCTAATTTCTAAAATGCCACCGCTAATTTGCTAATGGGGAATTCTTTATTTAGTTTTAGCTGTATATATAAAAAGAAGCTACGCTATCAGGCAACCTTGAATACCCGATCAGATTTATTTTAATTCGCTTTTTGACACCAGCCACTATAATATGGATAATGGGAACTGGATCAGGCTATTAAATTAAACTTCCTTGGTGATATTATAACTATCAATGTTATCTTGAATTTCATAGGCTTTATCTATGTATGTGTCCATATCCTTAATAAAATCATCCCATTTAACAGAAGTTATGTAACTACTGTCCCCGTAATAGACTTTAGAGCCGTCGTCACAATCTTTAGTACTAGGATCTTTTTGATTAAACATATTTTTCTTCAAAATGTCAAATAATTGATTTGTTTTAAGGACTCTACATCCAGAAGAACAACAAGTTTTATTATAAGTATAATACGTATAAGAGTTATTTCTATCTGGTACAATCACAGCTAACATTGCATTGGTCTTGCTTGTTACAGCGACGCCACTACTATTAATGCGAGACGTTTCTTTTAAAGAATATGATATTTCTCTTGGTATCCATTGATCCTTGTCAGGTTTCCATAATTCTTTCATACCCTTTGAAATCATCACTAATGTTAACGAGCTGTCATAAATTCTATCCCTTAATTTTGACCATATGGTATCTTCACTTAACTGTGAAAGATCTTCTCCATCAGATTCTCCCTTATAAATATGATCAGAACTATCAATACTAGATTCAATTACATCTACATAATCACGCACCGTATTTGTTTCCCACCAATTACCTTTTATATGTTGAACATCACTATCTCCGTATTTGTAAGATATAAATATTTTGCGTCCCATTTTTTTTGCTCCCCCCTATAATACTTAATGTAAATTATTCTCGGATTCGTATAACACTCTTGAATTATCTTATTTTGGAATTACCGTAGTTTTTATTTCTTCAATATTTGGCAAGTTTTCTGTTTTAGCATTTCTCACAGGCATACGAATTGCCTAAACTTCTTGAAAATAACGGTCGATTTGCTCTTTTTGAGTTTTGCCAAGAGATTCTGGTCTATCACATAGTCTTCGGTACATATAAATGCTACGATATGAGTAATTTTTTACAACAAGTTTCTAGCTATTAATACCATTGCAAACAGAATCAAATAAAATGGCCATATCGAGATCGAAGTAAGCGATTCAAAAAACCAATGGGTAATATTTCCCGAAGGATTAACTATGAAAAAATCCGAAGCCGTCAATAAAGATTTATGTAGCTTTTCAATGAAATCGCTATAGGAATTTCTAAACGATCTTTCCAAGGCCAAATAGTAAGTGTCTAAGAAGAGAAATAATAATATTGGTATTATTGCAATTAATGTATAATTAGGCTTGCCTTTATCCGCTACAGCCACCAAGATAGCAGAGACTATCGTAATACACCAAGTTTTACATGATGTACTATTTGTAGCCATGCGTTGTATGATCGACTGAATAATCGTAAGGTGAGCCTGAACTGCTTGAGAGTTTTCCTTGAATTCTTCACTCATTAATATACTCCCCTTCCAAAATATGTACATCTTTAGACTGCTTTCTCTGCTTCAGTAGGTTCACATTATAGACATAATTATATCATAAATTCTGGAAAACTTGTTGAAAGACTTTTATTTGACTAATTTTTCAGAATATCATTCGTGCTTTCCTGGCGAGCTATATCCCCAGATTTATCAAAGAAAATCCAGTGAGGCAATTAATGCTTTTCTGGTCGTTTATCTTATAAAAGTAAAAACCCGATTATTTTAAAAATAACCGAGTTTTTATTATTAATTATCATCATTTTTCCCTTTCAAAAACCGCTCATCTAAATCCCCGGAAAGCCTTATTTCATGCGGCTTTCAGCACGTTTTATCTGAATTATGCACTCAACGTGAGCCGTCCAGGGGAACATGTCCACAGGCTGTACCTCCTGAACCTGATATCCACCTGTTGTTAGGTATTTCAAGTCCCGGGCCAAGGTAGCGGGGTTGCAGGAAACGTACACCACCCGCTCAGGTTTGACGGCGATTATGCTTTCGAGAAGCCTAGGATCGCAGCCTTTGCGCGGCGGGTCCACGACAACCACATCAGGCTCAACTCCCTTTTTTACCAGCTGAGGTATCAGCACCTCCGCTTCCCCCTGGAGAAATTGGACATTGTTGACATCGTTTCTTTGAGCATTGAGCTGAGCATCTTTTACGGCTTCTGCCACATATTCAATGCCCATGACTTTCTGTGCTTTTTGCGCCAGGAAGAGACTGATGGTACCGATACCGCAGTAAGCATCGATAACGGTTTCTTTACCGGAAAGCCCTGCATAAGCCAGGGCTTTTTCATATAGCACCTCCGTCTGGATATTATTGACCTGGAAAAAGGAGCGGGGCGAAATGGTAAAGGTAAAAGACCCAATCCGGTCCTCGATTTCTCCTTTTCCCGAAAGAACAGTGGTTTTTTTCCCCATAACCTCCCCCACAGGCTTAGGGTTGAAATTCTGACATATACCAACAACGGCTGGGGTTTTATGGCATATTTCCCGGGCAATCATTTCTTTATGGGCTGAGAATTCTCCCGAAATAATGAAAACTACCAGGATCTCACCAGTGGCTTTGCTTTCCCTGATTACCACGTGACGCAGCCCCTTTTCCTCTTTTGTCGCCACTTTTACCTTATAATCGGTAAGAATGTCTTCTATGGAGGAAATTAAGGCCGTCACCTGGGGAGAAAAAAGATGCTGGCAGTACTGGGAAACAAGGTCGTGGGACCCCTCTTCCACAAACCCCAGCTTTACTTTTCCCTGGGATATACCTACCCTAAAATGACCTTTATTGCGGTAGGCCCAGGGGTTTTTCATGCCAAGGACAGGCTGTACCGGCACTCCATCTAAACCGCCAATACGGGTAAGGGCTTCTTTTACTATCCTTTCTTTAATCTCTAACTGCCCCTGGTAAGCGATGTGCTGTAGCTGGCAGCCCCCGCAGGAAGCATAGACTTCACAGGGAGGGGTTAGTCGTTGGCCGTGTTTTTTTATGACCTCCAGCACCCTGCCTTTTAAGAAGCGTTTATGCCTTTCCGTAATCTCCACCAGGACTTCTTCATCCAACAAGGCCCCGGGAACAAAGATTACCTGCTCACCGACTCTCCCTACCCCGGCCCCCTCATGGGAATATCCCGTGATGGTTACCTTGTATACCTTATTTTGCTTCTGCATCCTTATTTCACCGATCCAATCTGATTTACTGACTTCCTAAATAAGTAACGAGTCACGAGTATTCTTATATCGTGAACAGTGAGCCGTAAACCGTGAACAGTTAACAGCAAACGACTTCCGATATCCGACATAGCGAGACTTGTGCCTGTGGTGCATCCGATATTAGTGACCAGATTCCAAGTGTCCGGAGTCCGGTTAATAAAATTCACTACCAACTACCAACTTATCTCTACTCCCAGCATAAAAATAACCTGGCTCTGGGAAACTAGTAGTCAGGGTGATGAGATGAATTACGATACATCTTTGTATGTGGAAAACCTCCAGAAAATACTGTCAGAGCCCCTCTGCATCCAGGGAAATCCCCAATACCTGGACATCTCTTCCTCTCAGTTAATAGAGGACGAACTGCTTAGAGAAGCTAAAGACCAGGTTCCCCCTTCGGATCCTTTGATTAAAGGCCTCGGCCTCATCCTGGAGTCCATGGAAAAAGGCCCTTTCGACCTTACACGCTTTGGCATCAACGAACTGCTAAAGTCCTATCTGTTCAAGGTAAATGAAGAAAATCAGGAATACTGCACCATGTGTTATTTAAACTGTATCTATCAGATTTATCTTTACGGCCTGATGGAATATTATCCTTTTACCGACCTGCTCTGGGAGTATTTAAGCCTTTGTTTTCATGCCATGGGCATCTATCTGGTAGACCATAAATTAGATAAAGGCTGCCAGGTCTTCCTCAACAAAGTTTCCACCATGGGTAAACTTGCCGCCCAAAAAGGATTACACACCAGCTCTATCCAGCATTTCCTGCATAACTTAGAAATCCGGGCTAATGAGAGCGGTTTCCCGGATTTGGCCGACAATGCCAAAAACCACCGTTTCAACCTGGAAACTTTCTGAAAAAGGTGATTCCGTGTTCAGCGACAAAATTTATCCCTATGTCATGCTGGCTGTAGCCAGCGGTCTTTTAACCCTTTTGGGTTCAGTGGGTATCTTTATCTCCTTAATTGTGCAGAGACGCCTGGAACGCTTGCAAGACGTCCTGGAAGAATTTATCAACCTGTCCTACCGCAGTGAAATCAATCTTACCGGGAAAATGTATAACCTGATTGAAAAATACCAGATGCACTATATTTTCCCCCAAAATCCCCGCCGTATGATTTTACGCTATATAGACCTTAATATCATCTTCATCCTGGTTATTTGGGTAGGACTCCTCTTTTTATATTATGAGCCGCCCTTTTCCCCCGAGATCATCCTGCGTTCCCTTCCTTTAATAATTGGGATTTATGCCACCCTGTTTTTCCGCCAGCTCCTGAGAAGTACCATCAACCTGGAAAACCCTTTGCTGGACTCTATCATTCCCGCCCCTACCAAACTGCGTAGCATCTCTTTTCTTTCCCGCTTCGTTAACCTCTCGGTAAAATCAGTTCTCAAACAGGCCCGGCTTACTCTCTTGGTGAAAGCCGGGACCAGGGATAGTCATAAACTAAAAGTACTCCTCAAAGAAGAACTGTCCTTTGACGACTTTTTTTATTTTCTGCTTATTTCTGAAGGTGAAACACCCTGTTTCGTTTCCTTCGGTGAGATTAGCTTTCATTTTCCCCCCGATCCGGTTACAGGTAAACCGGCCCCTGTCCGCCGTAACGTCAATGTCCCTTTAGGGGAATTTACCTTGTCCCGGTTTCCCGAGGAGTTAAAGGCCCAGTTCCTGGTCTTCACCAAAGGAGAAAAACACCCCATCCAGTATGTTTACCTCCTCTCCCAGGGGACCAGTTATCTATCCCCTAACAGTGAACCGGATATAACGGTAAACCATCAGATTATCTACACCATTAAAAATGACATGGTGGAAATCCTGGAGTGCGAAAGTAAGATACCCCATTTCTGTGAATTAAGTTCTTTTTTCCATCTAAACGGCGAACGTTATTATTTAGACCGCCTCCACCAGGGCTATAACCAGTCCGCCAATCTCAAAACAAGTCATGAAGAAGTCTTTATTGACTAACTACTTTCCCCTCCCGTACCAGGTAAACAGGATAGGGGAACTCCCCTTTTTTCAGGATTTCCGCCAGCTTGTCCCCTTCATACTCATAAGTTTTAAAGAAATACAGATTGGCCTTATAACCTGTTTTTATTACTCCTTCGCTCTCTTTACCCAAAAGCTGGGCGCGAAATCCCGTGAGACCGGCCACCAAGTCTTTCTCCTCCTCCGCCCCCTTTTCCAGGGAACTCAGGGGGAGAAGCAAAGCTTTCCTGGTATTGTCTCCTGCAGAGAGCATTTTCACCATCTGCTCCGGGGTAACCCCTTGCACCCGGGAAGCCTGCCGCAGACTCAAACCGGTATAAGGAGGATCTATAAGAAAAATGTCTTCTGCCGGGTATCGGGGATAGCTGGTCAGTAAAAGATGTTCTACTACTTCCTCACCTTTTTCCACAGGAACCAGAAAAGGAAGCACTGTAAGCCCTCCTGCTTCCAAAACAGGAGAGTCTTTGGGATTTACGTATCCGACCCCCACAATGCAGCCATCCCTGATGGCAATGTCCCCGCGGAATTTTCCATTTATGCCCGAACCGTCGAGGATTAAGGCGTGTTTAACCACCAGGTCATAAGGCTCTTTGGCCCGGAACAGGTAGCTGTAACCCTGTACTTTGAGACTTGTGAAGATATTGAGGCTCAAAAAATAACTGGTAATCCCCAGAACCAGCGCTAACAGGCCTATTTTTATCCAGCGCAATCTTTCACTCCTCTATTTTGGACTCTCCTCTTAATTCTACATCGATAGCCCAGGTCCTTTATGTCAGAGGGATAAATATATGGAAAGGAGCCTGCTGCCATTCAGGATAATGTGGGCGATAATTCCCGGAAATAAGGAATCGAACCGCTGGTACAACCAGGTAAGAATCACACCCACCAGAAAAATCTCGACAAACCAGATCTGGTTAAAATGCGCTAAGGTAAAAAGCAGGCCGGAAGCAATAATGCCTAAAAGTACACCCAGGTGTCGGCGTAAAACGGGATACAAAAAACCTCGGTAAAAAAACTCCTCAGCCACAGGCACCAGGAATCCCCCAACCAGGAAGGGGAACAAAAACTGCCCTGACGTGCGGGCGTTGGCGGTTAAATTGATTAAAGGATGGGGCCCCACATCCACCAGCAGGTATTTTAAGGCTAATTTTTCACCATAGTTACCCAAAAAGAAAACGGCAAAGCCTACCACTGCACCCCAGGTCAGTTGGGTGATAACTTCGTTGACAGAGTCGGGGAAAAAACGAGCTGGACTGATACCTTTTATTCTTAAGAAAATAAGCACAAGTAAAATAAAAATACTGCTGTCTACCACCTGTAAGCTGAGGTAATCCGTAATCCCCAGCAAAGGAAGTATCAATCGTCCAAATAATAAAACAAGAAGCAAACGAAGAGCAAAAACAGCCACCACGTCCCGCCATTCCCAGAAACCAGTCTTCATAAAATTACACCTTCTTTAACGTAAAGTGAGAAGTCCCCGGTATTAACATATACCGGAGACTTCTTTGCTATGCCCCTATATTGGCTCCCCAGAAAATTAACAGCACCATAAGGGTATTCCACACAGCATGGGCTGTAATGGAGGTATATAAAGACCCTGTTTGTTCGTAAAGCAGGGTTAACCAGATTCCTCCCAACGTAATGGGTATAAAACGAATCAAATCAAAATGAACCAGGCCAAAAAATGAACTGGCAATCAGCAACGCGGGAATCCTCCCCAGCCAGTTTTTCAATGCCGGGTAGAGGAACCCCCGGAAATACAATTCCTCACTGATGGGTGCCATCACTGCGGCAACAAAAAGGGGCAACAACATTTCACGAAAGCTTCTAGCAGACATAATAATTTCGGCAATAGGTTGAGGTTCTACCTTAATGGGGAAGAGTATGGTGATGATGATACCGAGAATTACTACAAGAATAAACAGTACAACTCCCTGTTTCAGCCCCGTCCAAAACCAGCGTTTTTCCTCATCGGAAATCAACCCCACCCGGGACCAGGGTAAATCATATCTTCGCCTCAGGAAGTAGGCAATGAGAGCAATAAATAAACCGCCTTGAACAATTCCACTCCAGAAGACCTGGCCCAGCAAAGGATTATCTGGGCTAACCAAAGCAGCTAAAAATTTAAACCAGGACATTTTCTTAAAGGGAATAAAAATACCTGCAGCAAACACTATGATGATTACGGAGAGGGCTTCAAGTACTGACCATCCCGGGTTCACCGGTCTTAACTCCTCTTCCATTCCTGCCACCTCCTCTTCTTCTTTTAACGACATCTGACTCCGATATCCGATGTTAAAACTATATTCCCTAAGAGGTAACTCATGAACTAAATTATATCAAGAAATACAATGGTGTGCTAAAAAAACAAGACGTAAGAAAACTTACGTCCTAAAATTAATAATTAATTCGGATGTCGGCATTCGGACATCGTAAAAATAATCGGAAGTCGGAAATCGGTTATCGGATAACGTAAATTAGCCAAGCTTATCTTTTAAGAGCTTGTTGACCAGACCGGGGTTGGCCTGGCCCTTGGTCTCTTTCATCACCTGGCCCACCAGGAAACCGATGGCTTTTTCTTTACCGGCCTTATAGTCTTCCACCGACTGCGGGTTGGCCGCAATCACCTTCTCCACCACGGCAGCCAGGGCCCCTTCGTCGGAGATTTGAACCATTCCTTTTTCTTTAATAATGGTTTCCGGCTCTTTGCCGGTCTCAAACATTTCTTCAAATACAGTCTTGGCCATTTTGCCGCTGATGGTCCCTTCGGCCTGAGCCTTTAACAACGCCGCCAGGCTGCGGGGTTTTACTTTACTTTCGGCTACCTCCAGGTTATTAGCATTCAAGAGACGCAGGAATTCGCCCATAATCCAGTTGGCCACTGTTTTCGGCTCGTTATATTCAGCCACCACCTGGTCGAAGAAATCGGCCAGGGCACGGCTCCCCGTAATAATGCCGGCATCATATTCCGATAAGCCCATTTCTTGAACGAGACGTTCCCTCTTGGCGTCGGGAAGTTCGGGCAGGGAATCCCTGATTTCCTGAACCCACTGGGGATCTATGACCACAGGCACCAGGTCCGGGTCAGGGAAATACCGGTAATCGTGGGCCTCCTCTTTGCTCCTCAGGGATACAGTAACCCCTTTGCCTTCGTCCCAGGAACGGGTTTCCTGGATGATTTTGCCCCCCTCTTCCAGGATATCCCTTTGCCTTTCTATTTCGTATTCAATAGCCTTTTGCAAGGCCCTGAAAGAGTTAAGGTTCTTGATTTCTGTTTTAGTCCCAAATTCTTTCGCGCCCATGGGCCTCAAGGAGATGTTGGCGTCACAGCGGAGCGACCCTTGCTCCATGCGCACATCAGAGACACCGGTGTACTCCAGTATCGCCTTAAGCTTTTCCATATAAGCCCGGGCCTCTTCCGCCGAGCGCATATCGGGCTCGGAAACAATCTCAATGAGAGGCACCCCGGTACGGTTGTAGTCTACCAGGGAATAGCGGGAGGTGGCAATGGTAGCCCCGCCGTGGACAAGTTTGCCCGCATCTTCTTCCATATGGACACGGGTAATGCCTATGGTCTTTTTCCGGCCATTCACCTCAATTTCCAGGTACCCCTTTTTGCAGATAGGCAGATCGTACTGGGAAATCTGGTAGGCCTTGGGCAGGTCGGGATAGAAATAATTTTTTCTGTCAAATTTACTAAAACTGGCAATCTCACAATTTAAAGCCAGGCCGGCCCGCACCGCATATTCTAAAACCTTTTTGTTCAAAACAGGCAGCACACCCGGTAACCCTAAGCACACAGGGCAGACATGGGTGTTCTCCTCCCCGCCAAATTCCGTGGGACAGGAGCAAAAGATTTTCGTATCTGTCTTTAATTCGGCATGGACTTCCAGGCCGATGACCACTTCATACTGGGCAGACAACCTAGATCACCCCTTCCATTTGAGCTTTGGGTTTCGTCAGGTCGGTATTTTGTTCCAGGGCATAGCCCACACGCAGGAGCGTACCTTCGCCAAAGGGCTTGCCAATGAACTGGATACCCACGGGCAGCCCTTCTACCGTACCGAAAGGTAGGGATAAGCCGGGTACACCCGCCAGGTTAATAGGAATCGTACATACATCAGATAAATACATGGCCAGGGGATCATTGACTTTCTCCCCGAATTTGAAGGCCGTGGTAGGACTGGTCGGTGTCAAGAGACAGTCATATTTAAGAAAGGCCTGGTCAAAGTCTCTTTTAATCAGGGTACGCACCTTGAGGGCTTTCAGGTAGTAAGCATCATAATAACCGGAACTCAAGGCATAAGTACCCAGCATAATCCTACGCTTTACCTCTTCCCCAAAGCCCTGGCTCCGGGTCTTGCAGAACATGGAAATGACATCCTCGGCCTCAACACGCAGGCCGTAGCGCACACCGTCGTAACGGGCCAGATTAGAGCTGGCTTCCGCCGAGGCGATGATGTAGTAGGCAGGCAGGGCATATTCGGTATGAGGTAAGGAGACTTCCTCACACACCGCGCCAAGCTCCTCCAGTTTTGCTGCAGCTTGCTTGAGATAAGCGGCAATGCGGGGATCGATGCCTTCGCCCATATATTCTTTGGGGATACCGATTTTTAGTCCTTTCACATCGTCCACCAGGTACCGGGTAAAATCGGGAACCTCCACCGGTGCGGAAGTAGAATCCTTGGGATCATGACCGGCTATCACATTAAGAACCAGGGCGCAGTCGGTGATATCCTTCGTTAATGGCCCGATCTGGTCCAGGGAGGAAGCATAGGCAATAAGCCCATAACGGGGAACATACCCATAGGTAGGCTTGAGGCCCACCACACCGCAAAAAGCTGCAGGCTGGCGAATAGACCCTCCAGTATCAGAACCCAGGGTAAAGACAGCTTCATCGGCGGCCACGGCCGCTGCCGCACCGCCGCTGGAGCCGCCCGGAACGGCACTTAAATCATGGGGGTTACGGGTAGGGAAGAAACCCGAGTTTTCGTTGGAAGAGCCCATGGCGAACTCATCCATGTTACACTTACCTAACAGTATGGTCCCTGCCTCCAACAACTTTTCCGTTACCGTCGCGTTGTAGGGAGGCACAAAGTTATAGAGGATTTTGGAAGCACAGGTGGTGGTAACTCCTTTTGTACAGATATTGTCTTTCATGGCCATGGGTATACCGGCCAAAGGCGACATCGCTTCCCCCCTGGCCCTCTTTTCATCGATTTCCCGGGCCTGCTCCAGGGCCTGTTCTCCTGTTACGGTGACAAAAGCCTTAACCTTTTCCTCTACCTTATTGATACGATCAAGCACTGAGCGGGTCAGTTCCTCACTGCTGACTTCTCTTTTTTGTAAAAGGCTGCTCAGTTCATGGGCTGTCTTTTTATATAAATCCATGGGGAACCCTCCTTGCCTCACACAATTCGCGGTACTTTAAAACAGCCGTCTTCTTCTTCGGGAGCATTGGCCAGCACCAGTTCCTTATCCATAGTACGGTGAAGCTTGTCTTCCCGAAACACATTCTTCAGGGGCAGCACATGGGCCGTAGGCTCCACATTGCTGGTATCTATCTGGTTCAACTTTTCCATATATTCAAGGATCGCATTTAAAGACTGGGTATATTTTTCCTTATCCTGTTCCGTCAAATCCAGGCGGGCTAACAAGGCCACATGTTCCACATCTTTAACGGTAATCTTCATTGATCTTCACCATCCTTCTTCATCCTTCTCTGCCATACCTTGCATTATATCAAATTTGCCAGATTACTTACAAGCTATTAGATTATAACCACCCAATCCTACCCATTTATAGCATAATTAAAAAAAGCGCGACCAAGGTCGCGCGCTCTTTGGTTCCTATAACTCATATTTAATACCATGCACACCTAAGTATTCTTTTGGGCGCATCTCACCGCCACAAACCTCACAACTAAACCTTGGTGGAACTGAAATATCTCCGTCATCCATCATATCGCAGTAATCCACCACTTCCTTCGGAATGTCTTCTTCTATGTTACACTGCAAACAAACAAATTTGATGGTTGCCTTGCCGCCTACTTTAGGCGGCTTTTTCTTTGCGTGTTTCTTTCTTTTTCTGCTTACTGGGCTCATCTATTCCTGCCAACTCCTTTAGTCTTTTTTTAGCAAAGTCATCTACGGCATCAACAACTTTCAATATCCCTGATTTTAGACACACTTTCCCCTTGTATTCCATTATCTCTTTACATCTCATACATTCTAACGGGTCTTTTCCTGTGAATTCTTCTATTTTATTTCTCCAGCCTATCCGTTGCTTTCCTCTTTGGCCGTTTTTCCTTCTTTTCTGCCTTCCCAGGTATGCTTCCATTAATTTGTCAGCCAATCTTTTACTCCTTCTGGAGTAAATTCCATAATACCGGATTGTTTTAAATTGCTCATCCGGTATATGCCTTATTATCCGTGATATGAATTCTTCTACGGTGATGGTTTCTTGTTTTTCTTTTTGCTCTGTTTTATCAAAGTATTTAAAGGTTACATTTTCCCCGTCATAGTCTACAATTCTGCTTAACGCCATGGCAGGTCTTCTCATGTACCGCCCTATATATCCTACTTGGGCTTCTACTGACCCTTGTCCTTTTTTATTGGGCGGACCATAGATTACAAATCCTTCAGGGTTATCATCCCATATCTTTTGAAACAACTTCTTATATCGTTTAACTTCTTGTTCCGGCAGTTTTTTCTTCAACATCTCCATTACTGCCGCCTGCCACCTTTTCCTCAGCATTACATATGGGATAAAGTCTTTAACAACCCATTTCCCCGCTCCGTCAAAACCACCTTCAGTTACTAGGATATGTACATGGGGATTGAAGTTCATTCTTGCTCCAAAGGTATGTATTCCTACCATGGCGCCGGATTTGACTTTTCCTCTTTTCTTCAGCCATTCTAATAGTATTTTTACTGCCAGGTCCATTAGATCTTTCAAGAGTTCTCTATGACGGGTAAATATTTCCCACAAACGTTCGTCCACTGTAAACATGATGTGGCGATGAGGAACCGGATACATTCTTTTACTGGTTTCTCGACTCCATTCTTGGGTGTATCCGGTTGCGCACGATGTACAAAAACGTCCCTTACACGTGTGAGGAACTATTTTCATTTCTCCACATACCGGACATGCGAACAGAGTAAATCCTGCTTCTTTTTGTCCACATCGATTAAATTTATTGATTTCCTTTATCACAACAGGACGTATTCTGTCTTCGTATTTATTAACAAACTTTTCCCAATGCTTGTTCTCATCAAAAAATATCTCTCTTAAGATATTATCCTGGCCCATATGTTCTCACCTTTCTAACAACTACTTCCTGCTTTCGTTAAAAAATGAAAAAACCCTTGCTTAACAAGGGCTGAGAACCACAAAAATTTTTATACTTTCCTATACGTTTAAAAAAGCGGAGAGTAAAGACTCCACCGCTTTTTCCCGGCTCTTATTTTTAACTTCAATAACTGTTGTTTAAATCTCCTGCGATGAAACTCCCGTACATTTGAGTACCGGCTCAGGCTGGGTAAGCAGGGACACTACTACCAGGGTAATAAAACTTAGAGGCACAGAAATAATGGCCGGGTTGTTGAGAGGTACAGGAGCAACAAGATGAGATAAGTGATACACTTCATTAAATGTCTTTTGTGATAATAATATTAAGCCCAGGGCAGAGGTCAAACCGACAAAAATTGAGGCAGCAATCCCCTGGGAAGTGGTTTTTTTCCAAAACAACAGCATAACTATGGCCGGTAAATTGGCGGATGCAGCCACGGCAAAGGCCCAACCCACAAGAAAAGAAACATTTATATTTTTAAAGGCGATGCCCAAGGCAATGGCTATGCAACCAACAATCACCGCGGTGATTTTTCCTGCCATTACTTTTCCCCTGTCGCTCATTTTCCGGCCAAAGAATTTATCCATTAAGTCATGGGCTACAGCTCCCGAGGCTGCCAGAATAAGGCCCGCCACTGTCCCCAGCACCGTGGCAAAGGCAACTGCGGTAATGATGGCAAACATTAGAGTACCAAAGGATTTTGCCAAAAGGGGAGCAGACATGTTGTCATTTGTTAAATCGATTACCCCGCTTACCATGGCACCTAATCCCATGTACAAAGTGAGGACATAGAATAATCCTATAGCAGCAATAGCAATAATGGTAGACTTCCGGGCACAAGAGGGACTTGGTACGGTATAGTAGCGGATAAGGATATGGGGAAGGGCTGCTGTACCCAAAAACAAGGCCAGCATTAAGGAGACAAAATCGAATTTATCCCGCACAGTAGCTCCTTTATCCGAATCTAATTTATAGATGAGCCCCGGGCGCAGTACATCCTTCCCCGGTGTGGGATTCTGATAATATACGGTAGTCTCACTGTCTCCGTCCTTGATTATTTGTTTGCCCCACCTGACAACGGAACTCTTCTTAATGTTTTCAATAAAAGAGAAAGGATTAAGGGGTGCGATTTGCCAATCGGCTTTGCCGTCTATTTGGCTTAAATGGCCGACCTGATAAAACCTCCCCGCTTCCTTTTTGCCACCGTTATAGAGTGTGCTGCCATCGGCCAGTTTTGTGACAAAAAGCGTCTCTTCCAGCATCATGTCTTTTTCATTGATTTTCCAGATGGAGACGACATTATCCCTGGATAGTTTCACAAAGGGGTATTTCTTGCCATATTCCTTGCGGTAATCGGTAAGCACCTGGTAAGACTGGTCCGCAAGTTCAAGGGAGTCGGTACTAAGGGCAGTCAGTTTTAAGGTCTTAAAATCGTGGTAAGGCACATTTCCGCCCTGATCAGGTTTGGTAGTAAGACCACGGGAGAATATAAAGAACACCAGGAGCAGTGAAAAAACAATCAGCAAAAGACCTTTAAGAAATTGCACATAAGTTGTAGATGTCATACCAGCGGTGCCCACAATAATTATCACGACAGCTCCAACCAGAAGAACACCGGCGCTGTGAGGCAACCCCAGCAAGGGGGTAACCAGTGACCCGGCACCTACCATTTGCGGGATTAGATAAAAAAGCGAAACCAGTAAAGTACTGATGGCGGCCATCAACTGAATAGATTTGGAATTAAACTTGGCGTCCAGGGCATCGGCAAAGGTATACTTACCAAGACGTCTCAAAGGTTCCGCCACTAGAAAAAGGGCGACTATCCAACCAGCCAGGTAACCAATGGAATACAGGAACCCATCGTAACCGGACATGGCGATCATTCCGCAGATTCCTAAAAAGGAAGCTGCGGAAAGATAATCACCGGCAAAGGCAATACCGTTTACTGCCCAGTGGATCTGCCCACCGGCGGCATAGTATCCGGCGGCTGATTTGGTACGGTGGGCGAAATAATAGGAAATATACAGCACAGCTACTACAAAGAAGACAAAGATAACGATAGCCCAGGGCGAAGGCACATAATTCATAAAGCATCCTCCTTCTGCAAGGCATGGTTTTCTTCGCGGAAAATTTTTTCTGCTCCGGAACTGACGCTGTTATAGAAAAGCGCCAAGAAAAGGGCGAAAATAATTAGCCCGAAACCATACACTATGGCTACATTCAGGGGTCCAACATCCACCGCCATTAGTTTGGGAGCTGTAATATTGATTAGAATAAACCCCCCATAAACAAAAGCATAGAGAAAGAACAGCCATAAACCCAGGTGAGTTTTAATTAAAGAAGCTTTATCTTCTTGCCATTTCATCACAGAACCATGAAAACTCATGATTTTACCCCCTTTTTTTACAAATTTCTATGAGGTGATATTTAGATGGCAATTTTCCGCTCCAGCAACTGGGATATTACCGATGGATCCGCCAGGGTGGAGATATCGCCCATCACCCTGCCTTCCGCAATATCTCTTAATAAACGTCTCATAATTTTGCCACTGCGGGTCTTAGGCAATTCCCCGGCGTAAATGATTTCCTCGGGCCTGGCCAGTCCGCCGATCCTTTTGGCCACGTGGTTCTTTAAATCATCCTCCAACTCAGTGGCCCAAATTACTCCTTCCCTGAGGGTAACAAAGGCCGTAACCGCCTGCCCTTTGAGCTCATGACTGCGGCCAATCACCGCAGCCTCCGCCACTGCGGGGTGTTCCACAAGGGCGCTTTCCACCTCGGCACTGCCAATCCGGTGGCCTGATACGTTGATAATGTCATCAACTCGTCCGCGCACCCAAATATAGCCGTGTTTATCCTTTTTCGCCCCGTCCCCGGTAAAATACATCCCTGCAAAACGACTCCAATAAGTGTCTATATAGCGTTGAGGGTCTTTATAGACAGTGCGAAGCATCGAAGGCCAGGGCCTCTTAATTACCAGGTATCCACTACCACCGGGCACTACCGGTTTGCCGTTTTCGTCAACCACATCAACAAATACTCCTGGCAAAGGTTTTGTGCACGAACCAGGTTTAACCGGTGTGATACCGGGTAGTGGCGCCACCATGATGCTGCCGGTTTCGGTTTGCCACCACGTATCAACAACGGGGCACCTTCCCCTGCCGATGTTTTTGTGGTACCAATGCCAGGCTTCGGGATTGATGGGCTCACCAACGGATCCCAGCAGTCTCAAAGAAGACAAGTCCCTGCCTTGTGGCCAGGATTCCCCCCACTTCATAAACATCCTGATGGCGGTAGGAGCCGTATAAAAGATAGATACTCTGTATTTCTCAATTATTTCCCAGAACCGGTCCTTTCCCGGATAATCGGGGGCCCCTTCAAAGATTAGGATGGTAGCACCATTGGCCAGTGGGCCGTATACCACATAACTGTGGCCAGTAATCCACCCAATGTCAGCAGTACACCAGTAAACATCATCTTCCTTGAGGTCAAAAACGTTCCGGTGGGTCGAGGCAACACCCGTTAAATATCCGCCGGTAGTATGAACGATCCCCTTGGGTTTACCGGTTGTGCCGCTGGTATATAAAATAAACAATACATCCTCGGCATCCATGATTTCACATTGACAACCCGCGGGTGTTTTTCTCATTATTTCGTGATACCATACATCCCTCACCGGCTCCATCTTGACTTCAACCCTAGTCCTTTGCACGACTACTACTTTTTCCACGGTTGGGCATTGAGAAATGGCTTCATCTACGTTGCTTTTAAGGGGAATGGCTTTACCCCGGCGCCAGCAACCATCCGCCGTGATAATCACCCTGGATTCTGCATCACTGATTCTATCCCTCAGGGCCCCAGCGGAAAAACCTCCGAACACCACACTGTGAGGTGCACCAATGCGGGCACAGGCAAGCATGGTTATGACCGCCTCCGGTATCATGGGCAGATAAATCGTTACCGTGTCACCTTTGTTTACTCCCATACCGCGCAAAACATTGGCAAACCTCGTCACTTCCCTGTGCAAATCCTGGTAGGTCCATACCTGGCGGTCTCCAAGTTCACCCTCAAAGATAATGGCGGCTTTGTTTCTGCGCCATCCCTCCAGGTGTCTGTCCAGGCAATTGTAGCAGGCATTGAGTTTACCATTGACAAACCATTGAGCAAAAGGGCTATGCCATTCCAGCACTTTATCCCATGGCTTGAACCAATGAAGTTTTTGAGCCTCCCCCATCCAGTAATTCTTGTAATCTACCCACGCGCTGTCATAAATCTGGGTATTTTGAATATTGGCCCGGGTGGAAAAGGATGAATCAGGAAAAAATAACTGTTCTTCATCTTCATAATGAGATATTGTTTTTGCATTATTCATAATGTTTCCCCCTGTCTTTTTGATTATTGTTCTTTTTGATTATTATCTTAATTAACACACAATGAAGCAGCTATGTTTTTCCCGGTAAAGGCAATATTTAAGACTTCTCGTACACCCTTCCCCTCCCAACAGCACAACACCACCCTTGGGGATACAATGCCTCCTGCCACTTACCGTTAAACCTCCCGTTTGTGCACTTAAAGCATCAAAAAAACCTCTGGAGCGGGAAAATATCATTTTTCCGTACTTTAGAGGTTAATGGCAAAAAAAAGTCACCACTTTCAGGTGGTGACTCTTCACGGACGTTTTAATCAATTAATAAATGTTTTATATTTTATTTATATTAAGGACAGCTTAGCCTGATTCATATTGTGAACAAAGTACTCGGAAATATAAAATACAAGCCCCGGAAATTCTTTTTCCTGTTCCCTGGCATATATTTCCGCTTCATTTTTGTCTTGAAAAACCTTATCGATGGAGACAACACAGTTGGTATCCATACTTTTTACTATATAGACCTTCATTCAAATCCCTCCTTCGCCCTGCTCCGGTTGATTATGTTAGATACTTTTGTTGATTACATCTTACCTCTGGAGCTAATTAAACTAAACTTCTTTCCCGAGAACGGAAAAAATATGCCTCCGGGCGGTCAAAATGCAGGCTGAAAGGTAGATTTCACCGTTATTAAGTAAAAACAGCGGCTTTGCCTACCGTTTAACCCTCTATTTAAACCGTTAAGCTGCTTTAAAAACATCTGGGATAGTCTTTCAAAAATCAATTATCTTTAGCAAAATCCTGTTTTAAAAACCTAGTACTTTCCTTAGTTTTCGCGCCTGGTTCCGGCTGACCGGCACCGTACTATGATCTTTATCCTCCAGCACCAGGTTAAAAGTGCCATTAAATAAGGGCAGTATTTCTTTTACCTTCAGCAAATTTACTATATAACAACGGTGCGTCCGAAAAAACTTGCCGCCGCTGCCCAGCCTGGCCTCCAGTTCTTTCAGGGTAAAGCGAGTGAAAAGCTTTTCCCCAAAGGTTTTGATAAATACATAATCCTGCTCCGTAAAGGCATAATAAATCTCATTAACATCAACGAGTACGGTCTTACCCTGCTTTTCTGCCGTTAACAGGTTTACTTTCACTTCCCCGGCGTTTTCCGCGGCTGTTTTAGGACTTTCCAAAAGTGAGTCGCCGCTTCCTGGTGGCGCAGAAGAGCCCCCGCTTTCCTGGCAAGTCTTCAGCACACGCTCAATAACCCGTTTGATCTTTCTTTTATCAATGGGTTTAAGAATATAATCAATGGCATTCACATCAAAAGCTTCCAGAGCATACTTGTCGTAGGCGGTTATATAAACAACAAAGGGCGGTTTTGGCAAAGCCTGAATAGCTGCTCCCAGTTCAATGCCGTTCTTTCCCGGTAGGTTTATATCCAAAAACAAGACCTGATAATCAAGGGCTTTAATCAACGTCAGCGCTTCAGATGCACTGGCAGCCTCCCCTACCACTTCAATGTTGTTAAACTGGCTTAAAAGAAACCTCAGTTCCTGACGGGCAGGATATTCATCATCAACAATCAAGGCTTTCAATGTCATGTTATTTCCTCCCTTATCATTACCGAACTGAAAGGAACCCTGAACCAAACTTTTGTACCGTTGCCGAATTCACTTTCAACGTGCAAACCATGCTCCTCGCCAAATAAAATTTTTAACCTTTCATGAACATTTGACAGTCCTACCCCGCAGCCGGAACCAAAACCCGGCTGAAATATTTTAGGCATAATTTCGGGATGAATGCCTATTCCATCGTCAACAACGGATATTTCAATTTCATCCCCTTGCAAACAGGCCGAAATCTGCACCGTTCCCCGGCCTTCTTTGGGTGTAATACCATGCCTGATGGCGTTTTCCACCAGTGGTTGTACTGTCAAAACAGGAATGGAGTATTCTAAAAGCGATTTATCAATGTTCCTGCTAACCCGCAGTTTTTTCCCAAAACGTGCTTTTTCCAGGACAATATAGTTTTGAATATACTTTAACTCTTCCTTAAGGGTAATAAAACGACCCTCGCGATTCAGTGAATACCTGAAAAACGAAGCCAGCCGGATTAAAAGCTTGCGTGCGGTTTCCGGTTTTGTCCGGATAAACATATTGATGGTATTCAAAGTATTAAAAAGAAAATGGGGATTAATTTGGGCCTGCAGGGCATCCAACTGGGCTTCGGTTAATAGCCGGGACTGCCGGTCCAGCTCGGCCAGTTCCATCTGCATCCCAAGGAGTTGGGCTATACCGGCGGCTAATTTTACCACATAATTAGGGATGTGCCCCTGCCGGGTTTGATAAAGTTTTAGTGTGCCTACGACCTGTCCCTTACAGATCAGGGGTGCAATTACCGCAGATTCCAGAGGGCAGTTGCAATTGTTGACAAGGCAGTTGAATTCGCTGTTGTTCTGGACAACCTTCAACTGTCCCGTCAAGATAACTTCAAAAGTAGCTCTGGTTACGATGGGCCTTCCCACCGGATGGTTTTCACAACCCGTGCCTAAAAAAGCCAAAACCTTTTCCCGGTCAGTAATAGCCACAGCAGACACGTCGCTGATTTTTTGTATAATCTCTGCTATTTTACGCGCAGTCTCTTCGTTAAGTCCTCTGCGCAGATAAGGAAGTGTTTCATTGGCAATCAGCAAGGTGGGAGTAAAAGCTTTATCGTCAATACGAGAATCAACTGCCTGCCGCAGTGGGTAAAAGCGTATGATAATTATACTCCCGGCAATGCTCAATAGGCATGCTGCTGACAAAATCGGCCATACCGTGGGGAACAATATTAAAAAGATAAGCCAAATAGCTGTTTGTACCGTAAATATGAAGAAAATTAATCTTAATTTTTGTTTGTTGTAACCAAATTTGTTTTTAATCACTTTCTTGCCGTTACCCCCCTATGCTCCCCTTATGTAACATTCTGCAATACTGTCATAGGGCCAAATAATATATAATAAATTCAGGGAAAACCTTTGCACACGGCGAAACAAATGCACTTACGCAAGCCTGACCCCAAAAACCAATATTAAATCCTTTCGTTTATCAGCCAGGGATAATAAATTATGGGTAAAGCCAGATTTACTAAACAGGACATATTGTTCTTTCCTTTCTTTTTTGTACCAGTCTACCTGTTTTGCCTTTTGCAATAAATCATAGAACACATCTCCATCTACTGGTTTATCGTGATATTTACATTCACAAAATACAATGTCCTTACTATCTTCGTTTAAACCTATGAAATCAATTTTTTCGCTGCCTCTCCACCATTTGCCCAGTTTTAAAATTTTAAAATTCAAGAAATTTTCGTCATTCATCTTCCATAATTTTTCCATACATATTTTTTCGTAGACAAAACTAACATGGTTGTCGATAAAATTATTCTTAATTTTCTCCATCACATATTCTGTATTATCCATCTCGAGATAATTTCTATAAGGGTAGATAAACTTAAACCAGAACTCAATGAAATTATCTTTTATAAAGTAAAGTCCTTTTTTGCTCTTTTCAGGGTTTTTCTCAGTTATAGGGACTTCTCTTTGAATTAGATCAAGATTTATCATTGTATTCAAATATTTTGTTAGGCTGGTCTGGGATACTCCCAGTGCTGCTGCAATACTTCCCAGTTTATGATTTCCCTGAGCGATAGTCTTAATTATTGAAAAATAACTGCCTATCTCTGAAACTTCCTTCTCCAAAAGAAAGATTGGTTCTTCATATAAAAAACTTTGTCGTGTTAAGATATTTTTCTGAATTCCCTCATAAACATCTTCCACATCCCGAAAAACCTCAATATACTTCGGTACCCCGCCTGTTACAGCATAATATTGTATTAACTCTTCTTCACTCTTATTACCGTAAAATTCTCCATAATGCAAAAAAGGAATTTGCTTCAGCTTGATTTGTCCTGTTCTTCTTCCGTATAAAGGACTTGAATAAGCAAGGGTTTGGCTTTCCATCATATGAATTAAAGAACCGCATAAAATCACCATGATATATGAATCTTTCAATATTTGGTCCCATATCCTCTGAAAGATGGATGGAAAGGCACTGTTGGCCTTGCCTAAATACTGAAACTCGTCAATAACAAGAATCTTTTTGTAATTACTGTTATAATCTCTAAATACGGTAAACAAATCATCCCAGGAGAAGTCTGAACCTCTTCTAAGGAGTATATTTCCTGTAAATTCAGCCAACAGGTTTTTAAAACTGTTGATATTTTCCCTTTCCGGCTCTTCAGAAGCGAGAAAATACAGAGCAGATTTGTCCTGAATAAATTTTTTAATTAGGGAAGTCTTTCCGATTCTTCTTCTGCCATAAATAATCACTAAAGAAGATTGCCTTTTAATGTATTCACTTTGCAAAAAGGTCAATTCATTTTCCCGGTTTACAAATTTATTCATAACATCACCTGCTATTATTATAACTCAAATTATAATAACCTTAAATATATTTTTCTTTTGATTAAATAAAAAATATCCGTTAATGAATAAAAGAAACCCGTATGATAAACACACAGGTCAGACTGCCGACAACCAGCCAACCGGTTTAACAACTGCACCCCATGTTGTACCCAAATCCCAGTTAAGCTAAAAGTTAAAAAGTATCCAAGTGGAGAGTCCTTGGATACTTTAATCTCACAGATAAGTTTATATGGTGGCTAAAGATGTTAAGACATTTTTTTGACCTTGTTTAAGGTGGTTTTTCTCCCTCCTTTGTGTATTTTGTAAGTAAATTATTGTTAATAATGACATTTGTTGGCTGGTATTATGTCATTTTTTACCAAACAAACACTGTCTGACTCCTGTTCGTCAAGTTCGTAATCGACGTACTGACTCTTAGCGACCACCAGGGAGCTTAGAGTCAGTAGGAGGCTTCGAACTTGACGGAGTAGCCAGGATTATACTGGTCAGAGGGGGTTTGGACACCAGAGTGGCCAATACCCCCTAAATGCTCTATAATCCTCGGCTTAATAGACTCGAAATGTTATTGGAAGTGTTCCAAGGTATAATTGCCGAAGTAGACTTCGGCCGGAGTCAAATTTTTCAGTGCCTGATGCGGCCTGTAGTTGTTGTATTTTTCAAAGAACCTGGCAAGACCGAGACGGGCTTCACGGGGGCTTGTATAGTCGTTTATGTAGACCTCCTGGTACTTAACTGTACGCCAGAGTCTCTCGGTAAAAATGTTGTCCATAGCACGACCTCGCCCGTCCATGCTGATTTTGATCCCTTTACTCAGTAATGCTGGGGATATCCCCATTTCCCGCATATACTTCTGTACCGTGGATCGACTGATGCAAAAGCCTTCCCGGTATAAACACAGGTTTCTGTTTCGTCTTTATTAACTTTTAATTCCTTTTAACAACTCCTGGAATTCTTCTTCCGTAAGTATTTTGAGAATTGACTCAGGTTCGGTCTCCAGGATGGCCCTGGCTTTATCCAGTTTGGACCCGGCGTTTTCACCTGCTATTACGTAATCCGTCTTCTTGCTGACACTGCCGGAAACTTTAGCCCCCAAATCGCTTAAGAGTTTCTCAATCTCAGACCGGGTGAAATTCTGCAAGGTTCCGGTCACTACCACCGTTTTATCTTTGAAGGGGCTGTCCGTCTCAGGACCTTTTACGAATTGGGGCCTTACGCCCGAGGCCAGGAGGCTCTCTATGCTTTCCTTTATTTTTTCATCGTGGAGGAATTTAAGGATGCTGTCTGCAACAATCTCTCCGATCTCAGGTATGGCCAGTAATTCTTCCCGGGTAGCCTGCATGACACCCTCCAGGGACTGGAAAGTTCGGGCCAGGTCGCCGGCTGTTTTTTTGCCCACATTGGGAATTCCCAGGGCGTAGATAAAGGAATCCAGGGTACAGTCTTTACTTTTTTCTATGGAATCCAAAAGGTTTTGCACCTTTTTCTCTTTAAACTTCTCCAGGGTAAAAAGGTCTTCCCTGGTGAGACGGTAGAGGTCGGAGATTTCCCGGATATCCAGCTTTTCAAAAAGCTGCTCCGCCGTTTTTTCACTGAATCCTTCGATATTCATGGCCTCCCGGCTGGCAAAATGTACGATGCTTTTCACCAGCTGGGGTTTGCAAGAGAGGGAGTTCTCACAGAATAGATGCACCCCGTCCTGGATCAAATCAGCCCCGCAGGCCGGGCAAACTTCCGGTGCTTTTATTTCTGCAGTGCCGGATAAAGATTCTTCCACTACACCGGTTATTTCGGGGATCACATCATTGGAACGACGCACAAAGACCTGGCATCCTAATCTTACGCCTTTCCGCTTGATGTCATCCATGTTATTAAGGGTAGCCCGCTTCACGGTTACTCCCCCGATATCCACAGGTTCCAAAAGAGCAGTAGGGGTTACCTTTCCGGTGCGGCCCACATTCCATTCTACCGCAAGCACGGTGGTTACGGCATCCTTGGCTTCGAATTTATAGGCAATGGCCCACTTGGGGAATTTGATAGTATAACCAATAACCTCCCGCGTGGGCAGATCGTTCACCACAATCACAGCCCCGTCAATTTCGAACTCGAAAGTATCCCGGATTCTTTCCAGTTCCTTGACCTCCCGGATCACTTCTGCTATACTGCGGCAGGTCTTATGGTATTTATGGACAGGCAGCTTTTGTTCCTTAAGAAAAGCCAGGATCTCCTCATAGTTCCGGAAAGACTCTCCCTGGCTAAAACCAATATCATAAAACCAGGCAATGAGCTTGCGTTTGGCCGTTTCCTGGATATTGAGATTCCTTAAAGCGCCGGCCGCTCCATTACGGGGATTCTTTAAAGGGACTAGAGCCTTGGCATTATACTCTGCAAAGGCCTTTTTGGTCATGAGGGCCTCGCCGCGAATTTCCAGTAAGGCTTTACTCTTGATGGCGAGAGGTATGGACTTGATGGTTTTTATTTGAGCAAGAATTTCCTCCCCTACTTCGCCTGTCCCCCTGGTGGCGGCATGCTGTAAGACACCCTCGTAGTATGTCAAATTGATGGTTAATCCGTCGAACTTGAGGGTAACCACGTAGGAGAGAGGGGGTAAAGGAACATCATGAGAAGCATTGTATTCTTCGATGGCCTTTTCCAGCCTCTTTTCCCAGCTTCTCAGTTCCTCTTCATTCTGGGCTTTGTCCAAACTCCACAATTTGGCTTTGTGGGTGTGCTTTTTAAATTCGGTGAGGAGCACATCTCCCACCCGCTGGGTGGGTGAGTTGGGGAGTACCACCCCTGTTTTCTCTTCCATGGCCTTTAAGCGGTCATAGAGTCGATCATATTCCCGGTCACTGATACTGGGATTGTCCAGAGTATAGTACTCGTAAGCATACTGGTTTAACTGTTCTACCAGTTTTTCCATTTCCTTCAGCATCTCAGTCTGGTCCATATAAATCCCCCTTGCCTTTAATTAGGCTTACTGGATTTTGGAGATGGGTGCGTATTTCGCTACCAGGCTCTTAATACCTAAATTGGGGAAAGCCACTTTAATTTCCGCTTCTTCTCCTTCTCCCTTGACACTGACTACCACACCCTGTCCCCATTTGCGGTGTTCTACCTTATCGCCCACGTTAAATTGAGTATACCCCCCCGGCCCCGGCGAGGTAACGGGAACCGGAGCCCGGGTAGTGGGGAAGAAATCATGATTACTTTGATATTCTTCCCAAAGCTGGGGCGGAATTTCCCCGATAAAACGGGAGGGCGGGTTATAACTTGTATTACCATAGAGATTCCGCTCCCGGGCACAAACCAGGTGTATTTTCTCTTTGGCCCGGGTTAAGGCCACGTAACACAAACGTCTTTCTTCTTCCAGTTCGCTTTCGTTGAGAAGAGAGCGAGAATGAGGAAAAATCCCCTCCTCCATGCCTACAATAAAGACCACGGGGAACTCCAAACCCTTGGCTGTATGCATGGTCATCACGACCACAGCCTGGCTCTGGTCTTCTAAGGTATCAATATCACTGACCAGGGAAACCTCAGCCAGGAATCCGCCCAGGGATGGTTCAACCGCTTCTTTTTCATAATTCTGGGTTACTGTAAGAAATTCTTTGAGGTTTTCCCGGCGGCTCTGGCTCTCTACAGTATTATCTTCCAGAAGCTCCTGCCAGTAACCCGATTCTACCAGTATTTTTTCCGTAAGCTCAGTGAGGGAAACTTGTCCCACCAACCGGTACATCTTGTCCATGAAATTGACAAAAACGGCAATACCCCTGGCTATCTTGGCCGTGAGGCCTAAGCTTTCATACTGCTTGAGGGCCTCATAGACAGGTAGTCCTTCCGCTCTGCTGAAATCCTCCACCTTCTGGACAGTGGCCTCACCCACGCCCCGGCGGGGCACATTAATGATGCGGCGCAGACTGATACTGTCACTGGGATTGGCCAGCAATTTTAAATAGGCCAGGATGTCTTTAATTTCTTTACGCTCGTAGAATTTCAGGCCGCCTACGATTTTATAGGGTATACCGGCCCGCAGAAACCATTCTTCCAGTACACGGGATTGGGCGTTGGTCCGCATTAACACGGCACAATCCTGGTAGCGGTAATGGCCCTGGGTGAATTCTCTGATGCGCTCTGCCACATACCGGGCCTCGTCCTGTTCATTCTGGGCCCGGTAGAGGACAAGCCGTTCACCCTGGGGATTTTCCGTCCAGAGGCTCTTTTTCTTTCTTCCCACATTATTTTTGATGACCTGGTTGGCAGCAGCCAAAATGCTCTGGGTGGACCGGTAATTTTGTTCTAATTTAATGACTTTGGCCTGGGGGTAATCCCGCTCAAATTCCAAAATGTTTCTTATATCGGCCTGGCGGAAACCGTAGATGGACTGGTCATCGTCCCCTACCACACATAGATTCTTGTATTTTTGGCTCAAAAGATTTACCAGCACATACTGGGCATGGTTGGTGTCCTGGTATTCATCCACCATAACGTAACGGAACCTTTCCTGGTACTTCTTGAGCACCTCAGGGTATTTTTCGAAGACCTGGACCGTAAGGGAGATGAGATCGTCAAAATCCAGGGCATTGTTTTCTTTTAAACGTTTCTGGTAGATCTCATAAGCTTTAGCCGCCTTGTCCTCCAAAAAATCTCCGGCCAGGAGTTTCGCATCTTTGGTGCTTTTTAGCTCATTCTTAAACTTACTTATGAGATGAAGCATGGTACGGGGGGTAAATTTCTTCTCATCCAGGTTCAGTTCTTTAAGTACTCCTTTGATAACCTGCTGCTGGTCCTGGGTATCATAAATGACAAAATCAGAAGTATATCCCAGGGCGGTAATTTCCCTGCGCAGGATACGCACACAGGCTGCATGAAAAGTCATCACCCACATTTCCCTGCTGATATCACCAAGCACCGCTTCCAGGCGTGTTCTCATTTCCTGGGCGGCTTTATTGGTAAAAGTAATGGCCAGGATGGAGCGGGGACTGATCCCCAACATGCCGATAAGGTATTTAATCCGGGGAGGCAGTAAACCTCCCTTCCGGTTTTTTTCTTGTTTCAGCCAGTCCTCCATCATCCGCAGATCCTGTTCCGTCATATCCGCCGGGGGCTCTGGTTTGGGATTGTGTTTGGGACCAAAAAGTAACAGGTGTAAGACCCGGTAGACCATGGCCGTTGTTTTCCCGGAACCGGCTCCTGCCAGGCAAAGGACCGGTCCTTCTCCCGTTTCTACTGCTTTATACTGTTCCGAATTTAAACGCCGGAACAGGTGGTTTCTTATCTCTTCTCTTAATCTCCAGTACTCCTCTATCATCTTGTTTTGTAAGACCACTGGTTGTCCTCCCTTTAAATGTCTAATCTTTACATACAGTTATTGTACCATATTCCGCTTTTTTCGCCGGAAAAATCGTATTTTTTACTGAGCTGTGACAGGCACCATTCGGCCCGTCCCTGCTTATTATATAAAATGATAAAGGAGAAAAATACCTGTAAAAGTTTTCTTTTAAATTTTTAACCGGAATGTATAGAGTACCTCTTTCCCGGCAATAATTTATAATGAACAACTCCTCTTATCTCCTCCACTCTATAGGTTCAGGGAAATTTTCCTTGAACCTACTTTTTTATGTATATAAAAAATACCCGACACCTAGTAATTAAAACCGATTTCGGTATCGGGGGACAGGCAGCGAAAAAATAAACTTTCTAAGTACAGGTATAACGGCGTTTTTCCCGAATGTTTCCTTTAGGTACGAGACTCATTTTTTCTCCTGACAAAAGCTTCTCTATTCCCGTTTTTGGCAAGTGGGTCAGACGCCGGCAAGCCTCACAGGATTCGTCACAGTTACTGTTTGTAACCGCAGGTTCAGGGTAAGCACAAATCATCCCTTCATAGTTCCGCAGGATCACTTTGTGGGTCGACTGGGAAATAAGATAGGTGGGAGCAACGGGGATTTTTCCACCCCCGCCGGGTGCATCCACTACATAGGTAGGTACAGCCAGGCCCGTGGTATGCCCCCGTAAGAGCTCCATGATTTCAATGCCTTTGGAGACCGGAGTTCGGAAGTGCTCCAATCCCGGCGAAATGTCGCACTGGTACAGGTAATAGGGGCGCACCCTGATGCGCAAAAGGGCATGCATCAATTCCTTGATAATATAGGGACAGTCGTTGATTCCCCGCAGCAATACTGTCTGATTCCCCAGGGGTATTCCGGCATCGGCTAAACGGGCACAGACCTCCTCGGCTTCAGGAGTTATCTCTTTGGGGTGATTAAAGTGGGTATTTAAGTAAACGGGAGGGTATTTTTTCAACATGTTACACAGCTCGGGAGTAATACGCTGGGGAAGGACCACAGGTGTACGGGAGCCGAAGCGAATCAGCTCTATGTGCGGAATTTTCCTGAGACTCCCTACAATATATTCTATTTTTTCGTCGGACAGAAGCAGGCTGTCGCCGCCGGAAATCAAGACATCGCGGATGGTAGGGGTTTTCTTAATATAGACAAGGGCCTGGTCAATCTGCTCCTTTGGTAAGGAAGCATCAGCATTACCGGCAAACCGCCGCCGCGTACAGTGGCGGCAGTACATGGAACACTGGTCGGTAACCAGAAACAAAACCCTGTCAGGATAACGATGGGTAAGCCCCGGTACGGGAGAATCCACATCCTCATGGAGCGGGTCTTCCATCTCGTGTTCTCCCATTTGCAGTTCCATGGTCCTGGGAACTGCCTGCTGGCGAATAGGGTCACTGGGGTCGTTTTTATCCATAAGTGAAGCATAATAGGGTGTGATGGCCATCCTCAAAGTATGAAGACAGGATTCTACCCCTTTTTCTTCTTCCGGCGTTAAGTGGATGATCTTTTTTAATTCCTCCAAAGTTTGAACCCGGTGGGCCACCTGCCAGTGCCAGTCATTCCACTCCTGGGGGCTCACATAAGCCCAGTATGAAGCAATCTCCGACATGGTCTCACCTCATAAGATTTAGCGCTTCCGTTTTTTGCGGAAGCGCTGATTTTTATTCATCACCAAAAAAGTTAAAGTCGAACCCTGTTTTCTTCTTGCCCATGCCGTCGGCATCGATATCCCTTACCGCCTCGAAAGCCCGGTGGGGATTACGACCAAGCCCGAAATCCTGGCCCATTTCAAACTTGTTGTTCTCAAACCTTTTATGCTGTTCTCTGGCCTTATTTCTGGCTTTTTCCCCGGTCACTTCGTTGGTAATACCCTGCTCACGCATATCTTCGATGTCCATTGCCCCTGTCATTCTTTGCTCGTTCCTTCTCGTTGTATATGTTACGCCATTACCCAAATCATAAACTCTACTCTCGGCCAAAAATAAACACCTCCTTTTACCTTAGTATGAGGGTAAAAAGAGGTGTTTATACCCGGTTATTTTTCTTTGTGTCTCCGTGCAAGTTCCCGCCAGATGTCCTGTAAATCAATTTCTTTTTCCCGCAAAAGGACAAGGAGATGATACAGGAGGTCTGCCGTTTCGTAAATTATTTCCTCCCGTTTGCCGCCTTTGGCGGCGATCACTACTTCCGTGGTTTCCTCTCCCACTTTTTTCAGGATTTTATCAATCCCCTTGGTAAAAAGATAGGTGGTATAGGAATCGGGCGGAAGGGTTTCTTTTCTTTGTTTAACGAGTTCCTCCAGCCAGGATAAAAGAGCCCAGTCCGGTGAGACAGCATCTTCTTTGACCAGCAGAGGCCTGGTAAAACAGGAAAAGGTTCCTTCATGA